>NZ_JARWKX010000022.1:0-113714 GCF_047445895.1 Rhizobium sp. BR 249
AGGCGAAGTCGACTACGATGGCCATATCTCTCGAAGAGGCGACTCCTATCTGCGGGGGCTGCTTTATGAAGCGGCGACGGTGATCCTTACCAGAACCAGTGCCAGCAACGAGAGCAGTCTCAAAAGTTGGGGGCTTAAGCTGCGTGAGCGGTTGGGCTTCAAGCGTGCTGCGGTGGCACTCGCCCGAAAGCTTGCGGTCATCATGCACAGCATGCTCAAGACAGGAGAAGGGTTCAACAGATTGGCCGGCGCTCCTGCATGAGCGAAGTGTCGGCCCCCTCCCTCAGCGCGTCAAACCTCATTTGAGGCCCTGAGCGTCCCAGCTGCGGGCGTGGGTCGGATCATTCCGCTGTCGCGGCTGCAGCTCATCGAGACTGCGCGCAAAACATAGGAAGGTCCTGCCTGCGAAGACCCATCATGCGGCGACCGTGTGTCGACCGCGCAGACAACCCTGCTCCCGGCGCTGGACAGCTTTGAAGACAACATCGCCCAAACATTCGAATCCCCCTCGCTACGCCGTCCCCAAAAGCGGCGTCGATGCCTGATGACAAAACAGCCTTGACTAAGGCAATGCGATTAGACAACCGTCGCACACTTTTGCGCGACATGCTCTAAAACGCGCCGCAGCGGCGGCGCATATTTGCCGTCCGATGGTCGATCCTATATCTGACTAAGCATTGCCGATATTTTGCTCGCTGAATACGCAATCAAATTTGGGACCGCCCTCGAGCACGCCCGACATCTTCAGGAAACGCCGGAAATTCTCGCGCGCGGCGCTGAGCGGAAAACGCCCGCTCGCCGTATCCCTGCATGCCTTCAACAGGGTATCATATGCCAAGCCCCGCTTGTCCGCCGGCCATTCGTCCAGAACATCGAAGATTTCATCGAGAGATGTGATCTGATCGACGAAATGATTGCGATGAAGAAAAACCGGATCAAACCGAGCTTCAGACATAGTAACCTCCCATTTATATTACTTTTATATGCGATAATTCTAATAAAAAACGATCACTCGTTCAAGACAAAATCGGGTTTCTTTTATTTTCAAGTATCGTGAAAATACTTCCACAGCGATAGAATAGCTCGATCAGATTATCCTGAAGCAAACTTGATCAGCGGGCTCAGAGGCCGTAGCTGGCATCCTCATTGGCCGATCGAGTTCACGAGCGTTCGGATCAAGCGAGAGTGATCAACCAAGCCGCGAGTTTCATGTAGATTTGAAATGGCACAATCGATTGGACGAGGGATCAACCTCGCAAGGAGGCGTTCAGATGAACCGATTTCTCACAGTGTTAGCCGCTGGAGCGCTGATCGGTGCGTCCACGATCACCTCTGCCTGCACCTCGACGGCAGGGCCTGATCGCCAGGATTTCCAATATCAGCGTGACACCTCCATAAACCCGGCGTGTGCAGGTGGCTTCCGGCCCAGCAACGCTCGCTCCTGCAGTTATTAACTGAGGTAAATATTCATTCGCGACTCCAGCACCGATAATATTGCGGCCGATTCGCCCAATCTCCGCGTGCACTATTTGAAAGTTGAGTATGAATCTGCAGCAATGAACCGCTGCTTTCAGTCATTGAAAACTGCAAGACTGCTGCGGCAATCGCTTGGCGGGAACTTCAAGCCAGCGCCGCAGTTAGTTATCGAGCCACGGAGGTTCAGTCGAACAGGAGAACAGTTCCCATGAATAATTTGATCTGGCTTGTCGGTGCTGTCGTTATCGTGCTCGCGATTTTGAGTTTCTTCGGCTTTCGCTGAGTGCAGACGTCGCCGACGTCATCATGGCGGTATAACCACGCCTCTCTCCGGGGAGCCGGGGATTTCGAAAGCGTGCGGGTCATGCAGCGTTACTAAGTTGGGTAATACCGGCTCAGCCGCGACGCAGGTTGTTCAAGTGAGCAGCCGCTCACGGAACGATCATCTCGGGATCTGGTTTTACCCACATCCCTCTCGTTAGCGGAGGCCATCATGTGGGCAATCCTGATCGGTGCCGCTCTCATAATCGGCGGACTTCTCTTTCTCTTTTCGTCGGCGCTCGGTCGAAGACCGAGTCATCCGCATCAAATGCCGCAAGGCGGAAGCACGCTGGAACCACGGCGCCAAGGCCTTAGGTTCCTCGGGATATCCCAGAATTGGCCAGCTCTGGCTGTTATCGCGGTCGGCGCGCTTCTGTTGGCTTTTGGGGGATATTCATGAGATCCGACAGCGCTTGACCGCGGCGAAACGTTCCCTCGACATCATCCGGAAAATGAATTTCACACTCTGCGGTCGATGATGGTGAGAGCGTCGGGGTTCGAACCCGAGACCTACTGATTAAAAGTCAGTTGCTCTACCGGCTGAGCTACGCTCTCCCTCTCCGCGGGTGAGACACCCCGGCTGGAAGTGGGCGGAACATAGGCAGGCGACCCATTGCGGTCAACCGAAAAATTCGGCTTTTTTCGGCGTTCGGCACATTTCTGCCGAGCGCAACGAACATTTCCTGCGCGCGCAAAAAGGTGATTGGCAATCAGGGGCCTGCAAAGCTAGGACATCACGCAGATTGCAGCCGGAGAGAATGCGTGTCGATTGCCGATATTTCCCTGTGGAGCGCACTGATCGCCGGGGCGCTTTCCTTTCTTTCGCCCTGCGTGCTCCCCCTCGTCCCGCCCTATCTCTGCTACATGGCGGGCATTTCAGTCGAGCAGTTCCGCGGCGGCTCCGCGGTTGCGGTGGCGCCGGACGTCAGGCGCGGTGTCCTCCTATCCGCGCTGCTCTTCACGCTCGGCTTTGCCACCGTCTTCGTGGCGCTCGGGGCCGGCGCCTCCAGCATCGGCATGGCGCTTCGCCAGCATCTCGATCTGCTCTCCAAGCTCGGCGGGCTGATCATCATCGTCATGGGGTTGAATTTCCTCGGCCTGTTCCGAATCGGGCTGCTCGCCCGCGAAGCCCGCTTCCAGGGCGGCGGCAAGCCGGCGACGCTGACGGGTGCCTATGTCATGGGCCTTGCCTTCGCTTTCGGCTGGACGCCCTGCATCGGCCCGGTGCTCGGCGCGATCCTCGGCGTCGCCGCCTCGCGCGAGACGGTCGGCTCCGGCGCCGGGCTGCTCGCCGTCTATTCGCTCGGCCTTGCCATCCCCTTCTGGATCGCCGCCGGCTTTTCCGGCGCCTTCATGCGCTTCCTGTCGCGCTTCCGCCGCCATCTCGGCACGGTGGAGAAGATCATGGGCGTTTTCCTCATCCTGACCGGCCTCGCCTTCCTGTTCGGCTGGGTCAGCGATGTGGCGATCTGGTTCCAGCAGACCTTTCCCATCCTGATGCAAATCGGCTAAGCAGTTCTCACCGCTTAACAAATGCCCAACTGGAAGATCCCTTGGCCGATATCGTCAGTCTGCTATTGCCGTTCTTCGGCCTGCTTCTGATCGGTTATACCGCCGCCAAGACGACGAAGCAGCCGGCCGAAGCGCTCGGCTGGCTGAACACCTTCATCATCTATGCCGCCCTGCCCGCTCTGTTCTTCAAGCTCGTCTCACGCACGCCGATCGAGCAACTGACGCGCGTCGATTTCATCGTCACCGATATCGCCGCGACCTATGCGGTCTTCATCCTGCTTTTCGTCATCGGCCGCGTGCTGCGCGGCAATACGCTCGCCGATTGCACCATTCAGTCCTTTGCCGGCGCATACGGCAATATCGGCTATATGGGGCCCGGTCTGGCGCTCCTGGCGCTCGGCGAAGGAGCAGCCGTGCCGGTGGCGCTGATCGTGTGCTTCGAAAACGCCCTGCATTTCATCGTGGCGCCGGCGCTGATGGCAGCAGCCGGCGACGACAAGCGGTCGGTCGGGCGGCTCGCCGCCGATATCGTGCGGAAGGTTGTGCTGCATCCCTTCATCCTGTCGACAGCAGCAGGCTTTGCCGTCGCCGCTTTGCATCTCGACCAGCCGCCGGCGTTTCAGCGTCTCGTCGATTATCTCGCCCAGGCGGCGGCTCCCTGCGCCCTCTTCGCCATGGGCGTGACCCTGGCGCTCAGGCCGCTGAAGCGAATCCCGGCGGAAATCTCATATATCGTGCCGGCGAAGCTGATCCTGCATCCGATCGTCGTTTTCATCGCGCTGACGGCGGTGGGCGGTTTCGAGCCGGTATGGATCTATGCCGCCGTGCTGCTCGCCTCGCTGCCGACGGCGACCAATGTCTTTGTCATCGGCCAGCAATACCGCGTATGGCAGGAGCGCGCCTCGGCGACGATCCTGATCACGACGGTATTTTCCGTGGTGAGCGTTTCGCTCTGGCTGATCGTGATCCGCTCAGGCCTTCTTCCGCTTCAGCTTTTCCCGTAAGGAATCGGGAATATCGCGGAAGCCGCGGCCCGGCTCGATGCCCTCGCGCATGACGATGTTGCGCAGGGGCGGAATGGCCGAGAGGATATGCAGGCCGGCCGCGCGCAGCATCTGCACCGGCAGGAAATCCGAAAGCAGCGAGCGGTTGAGAAGATCGACGCTTGCCGTGCGCGTCATGATATCGGCGCGCCGCCTGCGATCGAAGCTGTCGCCGGCATCGGCCGGCACCGGCAATTCGGCCCTGTCGCAAAGGATCTCGGCAAGCGTCATGATATCGCGAAGGCTGAGATTCAGGCCCTGTGCCCCGATCGGCGGGAAGACATGGGCTGCCTCGCCGATCAGCGCAATGCGCCCCTTGCCGAAGCGATGCGCCATCATGCCGGAGAGCGGCCAGACCTGGACTCCTTCTTCGACGTCAACCTTGCCGAGTATGGATTGCATGCGCGCCTCGACGAGAGAGCCGAGTTCGGCCAACGGCAATTCCCTGCGGCGTGCCGCCTCAGCGGGATCCTGGACCCAGAMGAGGCTGGAGCGGTTTCCGGGCAGCGGCACTTGGGTGAAAGGGCCGTGTTTGGTGTGGAATTCCGTCGAGATATTCTGGTGCGGCAGCGAATGGGCGAAATTCAGCACCATGGCCGACTGCGGATAAGACCATTTGCGGGTGTCGATTGCCGCCGTGTCCCGCAGCTTCGAGCCGCGGCCATCGGCGCCGACGGCAAAATCGGCAGAAAGCGTCTCGCCGCCGGCGAGCGTGATCAAAACCGCCTCAGCCGATATCTGGATCGATTCGGCCATATCGGTGAATCGGGTGATATTGCCCTCGCCGGCCGCCGCTTCTTCAAGCACATCGGCCAACGCTTCGTTGGGGAAATTGTAGCCGAAGGCATCGAGGCCGACCTCGGGCGCGCGGAAGGTGGTCGTCGGAGCGCGCAGCAACCGGTCGGTGCCATCGACGATGCGCATGCTGGTGAGAGGAGCCGCCGCCGGGCGCAGCTTTTCCCAGAGAGTCAGCCGATCGAGGAAGCGGATCGATTGGTCCATCAGCGCCGTGGTGCGCCGATCCTCTCTCGCAGCAACGGGCGCGATGAGCGCCACGTTGCGGCCGCCGCGCGCAAGCGCAATCGCGGCGATCATGCCGGCAAGACCGCCACCGATCACCGCCACTTCGAATGTCTTCATGCTATTATTCCGCCATCGTAAAAAGGCGGATCGGTCGCTTATGCGGCCGGCTTCGCCTGACGGCGCCAACTATAGCCCTTGCCGGCTTCGGCGTCACGCACCGCCGGCTGATAATGATGCGGAATCGCCGGAAGACGGTTTTCCGCCAGCCGCTTCAGCGCCGTGGCGTTGGTCACCGAAAAGCTGTCGATGCCGACGCGCAGCATCAGCGGCACCTGATCGATCAGCACGTCGCCGACGGCGCGCAGCTCGTTGGTGTAACCCAGGCGCTGGCGCAGCAGCGAGGAATGGCTGAAGGCGCGGCCGTCATTGAATGCCGGAAAGGCGACGGCAACGATTGCGAGGCGATCGAGGTAAGGCTCAAGCCGGCGCACGTCGTCGGCCGGCTTGATCAGCACGCCGAGGCCAACATCGTTGCTTTCATCTGCCTTGGCGATCAGTTCGTCGAGACCGAGCAGCGACTTCTGTTCGCCCGTCGCCTTCACCTCGTCTGTTTCGATTACCCAGGGATCGTTTTCGACAAAACCGATTTCTCTCCAGATCTTCGTCATCATCCCCTCCTTATGCCGCTTCCGCAGCCGAGCCGTAGAGCGCGGCCTTGAAAGGCTGCGGCCCGACGCGGCGATAGGCGGCGAGGAAGGTTTCGGAAGGGTCGAGACGCAGGCCGAGATAGGTGTCGACGATCGTCTCGATCGCGTCCGTCACCCGGTCCGGCTCGAAGCCGCGGCCGATGATCTCGCCGATCGAGGTATGTTCGTCGCCGGAACCGCCGAGCGTGATCTGATAGAGTTCGGCACCCTTCTTTTCCACACCGAGCAGGCCGATATGGCCGACATGGTGATGGCCGCAGGCGTTGATGCAGCCGGAGATCTTGATCTTCAGCTCGCCGATCTCAGCCTGACGTTCGGGACTGCCGAAGCGGCGGGAGATTTCCTGCGCGACCGGAATGGAGCGCGCATTGGCGAGCGCGCAGTAGTCCAGCCCCGGACAGGCAATGATATCGGTGATCAGGCCGGCATTGGCTTCCGCCAGATCGATGGCGACGAGGCCGCGATAGACCGCTTCGAGATCGGCCAGCGCCACATGCGGCAGGATCAGGTTCTGCTCGTGGCTGACTCGGATTTCATCGAAGGCATATTCTTCGGCGAGATCGGCGATCGCATCCATCTGCGCGTCTGTGGCATCGCCCGGAATGCCGCCGATCGGCTTCAGCGAGATGGTCACCATGCCGTAATCGGGGTTCTTGTGCGGCTGGACGTTCTGCTGGACCCAGCGGGCGAATCCGGCATCGGCCTTCTTCCAGCGGGCGAGATTTTCCCAGCCTTCGGCGCGCTCGGGCAGAGCCGGGGGTGCGAAATAGGCGGCGATCGCCTCGACATCCTGTTCCGGCAGCTTGAGCTCGGTATCCTTCAACGCGGCGAATTCGGCTTCCACCTGGCGCGTCAGCTCCTCGGTGCCGGTTTCGTGCACGAGGATCTTGATGCGCGCCTTGTACTTGTTGTCACGACGGCCGTGCAGATTGTACACACGCACGATTGCCGTGGTGTAGGAGAGCAGATCCTCCTCGGGCAGGAAGTCACGGATCAGCTTGGCGATCATCGGCGTGCGGCCCTGGCCACCACCGACATAGACGGCAAAGCCGATTTCGCCCTTGTCGTTCTTCTTCAGGTGCAGGCCGATATCATGGACCTGGATCGCGGCGCGGTCGCGGTCGGCGCCGGTGACGGCGATCTTGAACTTGCGCGGCAGGAAGGAGAACTCCGGGTGAACCGACGACCACTGGCGCAGGATTTCCGCATAGGGTCTGGGATCGGCAATCTCATCGGCGGCAGCGCCGGCGAAGTGATCGGCAGTCACGTTTCTGATGCAGTTGCCCGAGGTCTGCAGAGCATGCATCTCGACGCTTGCGAGGTCGGCCAGCGCATCGGGGATTTCCGACAGCTTCGGCCAGTTGAACTGCAGGTTCTGGCGCGTGGTGAAGTGGCCGTAACCGCGGTCATAGGTGCGGGCGATATGGGCGAGCATGCGCATCTGGCGCGCGCTCAGCGTGCCGTAAGGAATGGCGATGCGCAGCATATAGGCATGGAGCTGCAGGTAGACGCCGTTCATCAGGCGCAGCGGCTTGAACGCATCCTCGGCGAGTTCGCCGGCAAGGCGACGCTGAACCTGGTCGCGAAACTGCTCGACGCGCTCGGTGACAAAGGCATGGTCAAATTCATCGTAACGGTACATCGTCTTCCTCAGACTGCAATGAATTCGGGATCGGCAGGAGCGTAGCCCGGTGCGTATTCCATAGTGGGGCCTTGCGCGCGGATGCGCTCGCGCAGGCGAAGCGGCCAGAGAATGCCGTTGGTTTCCTGAACTTCGACGACGGCGACGTCAACGACCTCGTTGTCGGCATAGGATTTCTTGCCGATCGCTTCCAGCGCTTCGACGGCTTCGTTGTGACGGGCGACGAGCGCTTCCTGCAGCGAGGTGGACCACTTCCCGTTCGCATCCAGCCAGACGGCAATGCCGTCCGTCAGCCGGTTGGCCGTCAGAACCTTGTCTACCATATTCAGCTCCTTGCAAGTTCCTCGAGCCGGGCGTTCGCACGCACCAGCGGCTCGGACAGTTCGAAATTGGCGCCGGCGACCGCATCGCCGATAATGACCATGACCGGCCCTGACAATTCGTCACGGTGCTGCAGATCGGGCAGATCGGCAAGCGTGCCATGCAGCAGACGGCGCTCAGCGCGGCTGGCGTTTTCGATGACGGCGACTGTGGTCTCGGCGGGAATGCCCGCCTGCATCAGCCGCTCGGCGACGGAGGCAGCAACCGTGCGACCCATATAGACGGCAATCGTCGCGCCCGAGACGGCAAGGCTTGCCCAATCGGGCAGAACGTCGCCTGTAAGATCATGGCCCGTCGTGAAGACCAGCGAGGAAGCAACGCCACGCAGCGTCAGCGGCAGCTCGAAATCGGCAGCGGCGGCGAAAGCCGAAGTGATGCCCGGCACGACCTCATAAGTAACGCCGGCAGCGCGCAGCGCGGCCATCTCTTCCCCTGCCCGGCCATAGACCAGCGGATCGCCCGACTTGAGCCGGACGACGCGTTTGCCCTGACGGCCGAGATCGACGAGCAGTTCGTTGATCTCTTCCTGCGACTTGGAATGACAGCCCTTGCGCTTGCCGACGGAAAGGCGCTCGGCATCGCGGCGCCCCATATCGACGATCGCCTGCGGTACGAGCGCATCATAGACGATGACGTCGGCTTCCATCATCACGCGCTGAGCGCGCAGCGTCAGCAGATCTTCGGCACCCGGACCGGCGCCGACGAGCCAGACATGGCCGGCAACCCGATCCATGGCATGCAGCAGCCGGTCGGCGGCATATTGAGCCTGCGGCAGGTTGCCGTTGGCAACCGCATCGGCAACGGGGCCGGAAAAGAAACGGCGCCAGAAGACGCGGCGGGAAACGCCGCGGGGAACCAGTTGATCGACTGATTTGCGGTAGCTTGTCGCCAACGCAGCGAGGCGGCCGAGAGAAGGAGAAAGAAGCTGATCGATCTGGGCGCGGATCATCTGCGCCAGAACCGGCCCCGCCCCTTCGGTGCCGATCGCGACGGCTACGGGCGCGCGATTGACCAGCGCCGGCGTGAAGAAATCGCAGTAATCGGGCTGATCGACGGCATTGGCCGGGATTCTGGCAGCGCGGGCGGCATCAACGATGCTGCGATCCTCAGCGGCATCGCCGGTCGCGGCGAAAACGAGGGTGGCCCCTTCGATCTGCGCGGCGGAAAAAGCCGCGCGCACGGTTTCGATGCGGTTGGCGATCAGGAAGGCATGATAGTCGGCTTCCGGCCGATCGGCATAGGCGACGATATGCGCCCGCGTGTTCATGAGCAGCCGCACCTTGGCGAAAGCTTCGTCGCCATTGCCGAAGACAGCGGTCCTCTGGCCTTCCACGCGAAAGAAGGCGGGAAATACCGAAAGCTGTTCAGTCCTGGGAGGCATTATCAATCCACTTCGAAGTTGCCAGAATATGCCCTTGATCGACAAGGGATTGAAGGAACAGAAATTCGAAAGCCCCAGCAAGCGCGTATTCTTTTGCTCGCGCCATCCATGATTTGAGAAAAGTCACCCATGCTGACCAAAACAGCACATTCCGCAAGCGCTTGCTGCAGTGCACTATAAAGCCTGTGACAAACGGCGTCCACCGGCGACTGACGCATTTCACTTGCGCCGCCAAGGCGATAGACTACGGGGAAAACCGGAGATATCAATGCCCGACAAGACCATCGCCTCCCGCCTGCTTTCGGTCATCGAAGACGATATCCTGCCCTTGACGGAGCGCGGCGTTTCGCTGGGCAATAAAGTTTTCGGCGCGGCAATCCTGAGGAAATCCGATTTTTCGCTCGTCGTCGCCGAGACCAATAACGAGCTCGAGAACCCGCTCTGGCACGGCGAGGTGCATACGCTGAAGCGGTTCTACGAGCTTGGCGACAAGCCGCAAACCAAGGATCTGATCTTTCTGTCGACGCACGAACCCTGCAGCATGTGCATGTCGGCGATCACCTGGGCGGGATTCGACAATTTCTACTATTTCTTCAGCCATGAGGATTCGCGCGACGCCTTCGCCATTCCGCACGACCTGAAGATCCTGAAGGAGGTCTTCGGGCTTGAGCCCGGCGGTTATCGCAGGCAAAACGCCTTCTGGAACAGCTTTGCCATCTCCGATCTCGTCGAGACCGAAGAGACTTCTCTGAAGACGGCACTGGAAGCGCAGACCGCCCGCATCAAGGCGCGCTACGACGCGCTGTCTTCTACCTACCAATCATCGAAGAGCGCCAACGACATTCCCCTGAACTGAGGCATCATGGAACCTTCCAAAGACATTTCGCGCCTGATCGAGATCATGGCGGCGCTGCGCCATCCCGAGACCGGCTGCCCGTGGGACATCGAGCAGAACTTCGAGACGATCAAGCCCTATACGATCGAGGAGGCCTATGAGGTATCCGACGCGATCGAGCGCGGCGATATGGACGATCTATGTGACGAGTTGGGCGACCTTTTGCTGCAGGTGGTCTTCCATGCCCGCATGGCCGAGGAAGCCGGCGAATTCTCGTTCGGCGATGTTGTGAACGCGATCACCACCAAGATGATCCGCCGCCACCCTCACGTCTTCGCCCGCTCGGCCGCCGATACGCCTGATGCGGTGAAGATCCAATGGGATGAGATCAAGCAGGCCGAGAAACGCGAGCGCGCCGAGCGCCGGGCAAGGCGCGGCATCACCGAGGATTTCAAGGGCGGCTTCCTCGGCTCGGTACAGCGTAGCTTTCCGGCTCTGACGGAGGCGCTGAAGCTGCAGGAACGCGCCGCCAAGGTCGGCTTCGACTGGTCTGCACCTGAACCGATCCTCGACAAAATAGAGGAAGAGATCGGCGAATTGCGGGTGGCGCTAAGAGAAGGCGACCGGGCGAAGGTCAGCGACGAACTCGGCGACCTGATCTTCGCGGTCGTCAACATCGGGCGGCATGTGAAGGCTGATCCGGAAGATGCGCTGCGTGGAACGAACACGAAGTTTCGGCGTCGTTTCAATCACATCGAGCGTGTTCTTGAAGCGGAAGGTGAGACGCTGGAAGATGCGACCTTGGAACGGATGGAAGAAATCTGGCAGGCGGCCAAGGCGATTGAGCGTGCGGTGACGGCTGGAGGTGGGTGAGCTTTCTCCCCTTCGCCCCAGCGGGGGGCCATCCAGCCCTCGGTGCACTGTCCGATAAGCCCCTTTAGATGGATGGGGGAAAGCATGCCTCAAAGGCCAGCCTACCGCTCCCAGTCTTCCCTGGCTGCCTTCGGTCCATTGCCGATGCGGCGTTCGAGTTCGGCCGCCTCGGTTTCCGACAAGCGCAGGTCGAGCGTGATCGAACCGTCTTCATTGTCCTCGCGGCCATCGACGATCGCGTGGTCGTAGAGCCAGGGCAGCAGCGCCAGTTTGTCGACGGGAAGGCGGATCGTCGTTTCGGTCATCACGCCTGACAGTCTGCGGCTGATCTCTTCCATCAGCGTGTCGACGCCCTCGCCGCTGACGGCCGAGACCGCGACGACGTTGCCGGCGCCGGCGGCCTTCTGCACCATGGTGTCGTGCACCTCCGGCTCCAGCCGGTCGATCTTGTTCCAGACTTCGATCAGGCGCTTGGCGGCTTCGGCCTCGTCGATGCCGAGGTCGTTCAGGATGCGCATGACGTCGGCACTCTGCGCCTGGTTGTCGACATCGGACATGTCGCGGACATGCAGGATGAGATCGGCTTCCAGCACTTCTTCCAGCGTCGCGCGGAAGGCGGCGACGAGATGGGTCGGCAGGTCCGAAATGAAGCCGACGGTGTCGGACAGGATGACGGTGCGCCCGTGCGGCAGCTTCATGCGCCGAAGCGTCGGGTCGAGCGTGGCGAAGAGCATGTCTTCGGCGAGGACCCCTGCCCCGGTAATGCGGTTGAACAGCGTCGACTTGCCGGCATTGGTATAGCCGACCAGCGCCACGATCGGATGCGGCACCTTGCGGCGCTTGGCGCGGTGGAGCTGGCGCGTGCGCACGACCTGCTCCAGCTCGCGTTCGAGCTTGATGATGCGGTCCTGCAACAGCCGCCGGTCGGCTTCGATCTGGGTTTCACCGGGGCCGCCCATGAAGCCGCCGCCGCCGCGCTGGCGTTCGAGGTGGGTCCAGCTGCGGACCAGCCGGCCCTTCTGATAATTCAAATGGGCGAGATCGACCTGCAGCGTGCCTTCCTTGGTGGAAGCGCGGCGGCCGAAGATTTCGAGGATGAGGCCCGTCCGGTCGATGACCTTGGCGTTCCATTCCTTTTCGAGATTGCGCTGCTGCACCGGCGTCAGGGGATGATCGACGATGACGAGACCGGAATCGCGCTCGTCGAGCAGCGCCTTGATCTCCTCGATCTTGCCGGTGCCGAGCAGCGTCGCCGGTCTCGGATCGTTGACCGGAACGATCGAGCCGCTGACGACGTCGAGATCGATCGCCTGGGCAAGGCCCGTCGCCTCTTCGAGCCGGCTTTCCGGTGTGCGGGTCGAGGCCGATTCGGTCTGATTGCCGCGGCTGCGCGATTTCAAAACCGGCACGACGACGGTCGCGCGCATGTCGTCCCTGTGCTTGGCGGCCTCAGGGATGATCGAATCGTTCTTGGTATCGCGTGTCGAAATGACGGCTGATCCTGTTAGGACGCGGCTTCTTCACTCTCGAACATCTGCATGGGCTGACCCGGCATGATCGTCGAGATCGCATGCTTATACACCAGCTGCGAATGGCCGTCACGGCGAAGAAGAACACAGAAGTTGTCAAAAGAGGTAACAACGCCCGTGAGTTTCACGCCGTTGATCAGAAAGATTGTCAGGGAAATCTTTTGCTTGCGAACAGTATTGAGAAATAAGTCCTGCAAATTCTGAGAACGTTCCGCCATCGCGCCGCTTCTTTCTTTATTGCCGGCCTGAGCTGGCCGGTAGAATATCAATCAACCTCTCCATGCAAGACCGGCGGCACCCTCATTCCACCTGTCCAGCAAATCTTGGTATCAAATCGCAATCTTTTCCGCAACGTCGAAAAAGGCTTCGCGAACTTTCTGCGAGACGCTGCCGGGATGGCCGTTGGCAATCGCCTGATCATCGACGGAAACGACCGGAAAACAAATACTTGTGGCTGCCGTCAGGAAGACTTCGCGGGCCGCGAGCATCTCGGAAACGGAGAAGTTCCGCTCGGCGATCTTCAAGCCCAGCCTGGCCGCGACATCCATCAATGTGGTGCGGGTAATGCCGCGCAAAATGCCGTGTTCGGCCGGGCGCGTCACCAGCGTTCCGTCCGAATCGACGATCCAGACATTGGTCGCCGCCCCTTCCTTCACCATGCCGTCGGCATCGACATAAATCGCTTCCTGGGCGCCGGCTTCCTTGGCCTGCTGGCGAGCCATCGCATTCGGAAGCAGGCCGACGGATTTGATATCGACGCGGTCCCAGCGGTTGTCGGCAACGGTGATCGCCTTGATCCCGTTGGCATTCTTGGCGGCGATGATCTTCGGATCCGTGCTCTTGGCCGTTATGACGAGCGAAGGCGGGGTTCCCTCGGCCGGGAAAACATGGTCGCGCCGGGCGACGCCGCGTGTCACCTGCATGTAGAAGAGCCCGTTGCGGACATGATTGCGGCGCAGCGTCTCGCGAATGACCTGCGTCATCGCCGCCCGGCTCATCGGCCAGGCGATGCGGAGTTCACCGAGCGAACGGTCGAGACGGTTCAGATGGCGGGTGAGATCGACGATATAGCCGTGGCGCACCTCGCACACTTCATAGACGCCGTCGGCAAATTGATAGCCGCGATCCTCGATATGCACGCTTGCATCGGAATGCTTGACGTATCGGCCGTTCACATAAGCAATTCTCGGCATGGGAAACCTGGACTTCCGGGAGATAATTGAGGGACGCGGCGCGGCTTGCGCCGCGCCTTATATAATCAGACGCCGAGCGACTTCAGCTTGCGGTGCAGCGCTGAACGCTCCATGCCGACGAATTCGGCGGTGCGCGAGATATTGCCGCCGAAGCGGTTGATCTGGGCGATCAGGTAGTCCTTCTCGAACATCTCGCGGGCTTCGCGCAGCGGCAGCGTCATGATGTGGTAATCATTCTTGGCTGAAACTTTCGGCAGCATGTCACCGAGATCGGTCGGCAGCATGTCGGCGGTGATCGGCGCATCCGGGCCGTCGGTTCGGGCAAGAATCATCAGCCGCTCGATGTTGTTGCGCAACTGGCGGATATTGCCCGGCCAGTCATGGGCCTGCAGCACGGCCATGGCGTCGTCGCCGATTCGGCGCGGACGGATGCCGGCCTGCTCGGAAATCTGGCGCATCAGCTGATCGACCAGGAAGGGAATGTCCTCGCGGCGC
Source organism: Rhizobium sp. BR 249 (assembly GCF_047445895.1). NCBI lineage: Bacteria > Pseudomonadati > Pseudomonadota > Alphaproteobacteria > Hyphomicrobiales > Rhizobiaceae > Rhizobium > Rhizobium sp. BR 249. The sequence continues at coordinate 14,412 of NZ_JARWKX010000022.1, forward strand.
TCGGCAAGCTGCGGCACGCGTACCGGCACGACCGCGAGGCGATGATAGAGATCCTCGCGGAACCAGCCTTCGGCAATGCGGCTTTCGAGATTATAGGCCGTCGAGGAGATGATGCGGACATCGACCTTGACGCGCTTGGAGCCGCCAACGCGCTCGAACTGCTGATCGACCAGCACGCGCAGGATCTTGTTCTGCGTCTCGCGCGGCATTTCGCCGACTTCGTCGAGGTAGAGGATGCCGCGATGGGCCTCCTCGAGCGCGCCGATCTTGCGAGCCTGGCCGGGCGTGCCCTCGGTGCCGAAGAGCGCCACTTCCATGCGGTCGGGCGTGATATTGGCGGCGTTCAGCGCGACGAAGGGGCCGCTGGCGCGGCTCGACTTCTTGTGGATCATCCGCGCCACCAGTTCCTTGCCGGAGCCGGATGCGCCGAGGATCATGATGCGGCTGTTGGTCGGCGATACCTTCTCGATCGTCTGGCGCAGCTGCGACACGGCGACCGAGGTGCCGATCAGCTCCAGAGCGTCGCCGGTGCGGCGCTTCAGCTCGGAGACTTCGCGCTTGAGCTTGGAATTTTCCAGCGCGCGTTCGGCGATTAGGATCAGCCGGTCGGCCTTGAAGGGTTTCTCGATGAAATCGAAAGCGCCGCGCTTGATCGCCGAGACGGCCGTCTCGATGTTGCCGTGACCTGATATCATGACGACGGGCAGATCCGGATGGCGGGTCTTGATCTCGTCGAGCAGCGACAGGCCATCGAGCTTGCTGCCCTGCATCCAGATATCGAGAAAGATCAGCCGCGGCACGCGATCTGATATCGCCGCCAGCGCGCTGTCGCTGTCATGAGCCGTGCGCGTCTCGTGTCCCTCGTCGGAGAGAATGCCGGAAACGATCTCGCGAATATCGTGCTCGTCGTCGACGACAAGAATATCAGAGGCCATAAACGCTTTCCTTGTCATTGGCTGCGGGAGAGGTGGGCGCCGGATCCAGACGCGGCAGATGCACGCGGATCATGGCCCCTCTTCCCCGGTCAAAATCGGCGGGCGCATCGTGCAACTCGAGCTGCCCGCCATGTTCCTCGATGATCTTCTTGACGATGGCGAGCCCAAGGCCCGTGCCCTTCTCGCGCATCGTCATATAGGGTTCCAGAATGCTGTGGCGGTTCTCCACTGGCAGGCCGCGGCCATTGTCGATCACGTCGACGGTGAAGCGGTCGCGGCCGGCATCGAGCACGGCTCGCACGAGAATCTTGCGTTCGTCCCGTTCGTCGCTCGGAACCGCCTCGATCGCTTCCACGGCATTCTTGATGAGATTTCCGAAAGCCTGGCCGAGCATACGGCTGTCGAACATACCCTCTAGCGGCTGATCGCCGAAATCCTGCCCGAAAGTGACGTGGTTGTTGCCCATCTCGCGCAGGAAGATCGCGTCGCGCAGGATGTCGCGCAGGTCGCTCGGCTCCTTGGTGGGCTTCGGCATACGGGCAAAGGCGGAGAATTCGTCGACCATGCGGCCGATATCACCGACCTGGCGGATGATCGTATCCGTGCACTGGTCGAAGACGGCCCGGTCGCCCTGGTCGATCTGCTTGCCGTAGCGGCGCTGGATGCGTTCGGCGGAAAGCTGGATCGGCGTCAGCGGGTTCTTGATCTCATGGGCGATGCGCCTTGCGACGTCCCCCCAGGCGGTCGAGCGCTGGGCGATGACGAGGTCGGTGATGTCGTCGAGCGTGATCACGTAGGATTCGCTCATGTCGCGCACTTCCTCGCGGGTGACCTGCACGCTGAGCGTTCGTACAGTTCCGCCGCGCACGAGCGCGATCTGCTTGCGGAAATCGCCGCGATGGCGCGCCGCCGCTTCGGTCAGCACCTGATCGACCTCGGGCGCGATATCGGCCAGCTGCTTGCCGAGCATCTCGTCGGCCGAGAGTGCCATCAGCGTCTCGGCCGAGCTGTTGACGATGGCGATGCGGCGGTCGTGCTCGACGCCGATAACGGCGGCGGTGACGCCTGACAGGACGGCTTCGATGAAGCGGCGACGGTCGTCGACCTCGTCCTTGGCCTCGAGGATTTCGTCGCGCTGGGTGCGGATTTCGGAGATCATCTTGTTGAAGGTGCGCGAGAGATTGGCGACGTCGCCATCGACGGCATGTACGGGCACGACGATGTCCATATTGCCCGACGCGACGCTGTCGGCCGCCGTGATCAGCAGGCGGATCGGCCGGACGATGCGGTCGGCGACGGCAATCGCCGTCCAGATCGCCGCGAGCAGCACGATCAGCGCGAAGCCGATATAGAGCACGGCGAAGGCGATCTGCAGCGAGAAGCGGTTGGCTTCCATCGAGCGGTATTCGGTGGCGTTCTCCTCCATCATGCGCATGGCGCCCATGACCTTGGGATCGACGGCGCGCACCGTATAGAGGAAGGTGCCCTGGATGGCATCGAGCTTGATGATGGCGCCGACGAGATTGGTAACGCCGGGCGGAATGAGCGTCGGCTGGCCGGCGGCGGCCTTTTCCAGCGCGTCCTGCGGGATCGCCGGCAGCGGCTTTTCGGTGGCGATGTCGGCCTGGACGATCACCGAGCCGTCGCGCTCTACGAGGAAGGAGCCAAGCAGGCCGCGGCCCCTCGCCTGGCGCGTCATCAGCTCGGCAAAACCTGTCCGGTCGAGACTGTAGAGGGCACGGTTGCGCTCCAGGTCGTTGGCCATGGAAACCGTCTGCCCCTGGAGGTAGCTGGCGTTCTCCATCATATAGGCTTGGCCGATATTGCGCGACGAGCTGACGATCGACTGGGTGCGCAAGGCAAACCAGCGGTCGAGACCGGCATTCAGCGTGATGCTGGCGAAGATGGCGACGAGGATCGCTGGCGTGATCGCCACGATCGAGAAGAGCACCACGATGCGGATATGCAGCCGCGCGGCCGCCCTGCCCCTGGTGCGCGCCTTGAGCAGCCTCGCCACCTCGCGCGCAATCAACGCCAGCAGCGTCAGGACGAAGAAGGAATTGACGATCACCGAAGTGATGACGACATGCGAAGTCGGGGCGATCGGCGTCAGGCCAAGCAGCACGAACAGCGTCACCGTGGCACAGAGAAGTGCGCCGCCCGCGAGCACGAGGCCGGGCACGGCAAAAAGGGCGCGGCGATCGGTCACCGTCGTCACCACCGTCTCGCCCGCCGCCGGCGATACCCCATCCTGCGTCATTCGGCCTCTCTTCAGACGGCACCGGCCGCCTTCTCCACGCAATCGAAACCGAACAACGCCGGCTCAAGAAAGCCAGCGCCGCAAGACTCGATCAGGAGCGAATGTCCAAAACCCTTGCGTGACCTTTAAGCAACGCATTGTGGCGAAAATGCAACGCATCTCGTCACATTGTCAAGCCGGGGCGAGCCTCACTACAGGGGACATTATGAGTTGGTGAGGATAGGTCAGCTACTATTTTTCCTTGATCTGACCGTGGCAGGAAATTATCTCGCCCTAGAAGCGACGCGGTCCTTCCGGCTTGTTTTCGGCAATCACGTCGATCCGCTCCAGCACGTCAGACGTCATCTTGTCCCTATGCGAAAGGGCCGCGAGATTGTCCTGCAATTGGCTGGCGCGCGACGCGCCAAGAATGACGGTCGAAACGTTGCGGTTGGCGAGGCACCACAAAAGCGCAAGGTGCGTGATCGACACGCCGATCTCGTCGGCGAGCTTTGCGAGCTGGCGCACCTTTTCGAGTTGCGCGCGGCCGGCATCGCTCGACCACTTCTCCTTCAGCCATTCGTAGCCAGGCAGGTTCATACGACTGTCGGCCGGCACGCCGTCGCTGTATTTGCCGGTCAGGACGCCGGAGGCGAGCGGCGACCAGATCGTCGTGCCAAGGCCGATGAGGTCGTAGAGCGGGAGATAGTCGGATTCGACCTTCTGGCGTTCGAAGATGTTGTATTGCGGCTGCTCCATGGTCGGCGGCGTGATGCGCAAGTCCCGAGCAACGGCATAGGCTTCCGTCAATTGCTGGGCGGACCATTCCGACGTGCCCCAATAGAGCACTTTGCCCTGGGCGACGAGATCGTGCATCGCCCGGACCGTTTCCTCGATCGGCGTGTCGATATCGGGGCGGTGGCAGAAATAGAGATCGAGATAATCGACCTGAAGCCTCTTGAGCGCCGCGTGGCAGGCGTCGGTGACATGCTTGCGCGACAGGCCGCGCTGCGTCGGCTTCTCGCCTCCCCAGAAGACCTTGCTCGAGACGACGAAGCTGTCGCGGCTCCAGCGGAGCGACTTGAGCGCCTCGCCCATCACGATTTCGGACTTGCCGCTTTCGTATCCTTCGGCGTTGTCGAAGAAATTCACTCCGTTGTCATAGGCGAGCTTCATCAGCTCGACGGCGTCGCCCCCTTCTACCTGCCTGCCGAAAGTGACCCATGAGCCGAAGGAGAACTCGCTCACTTTCAGACCCGACTTTCCCAAACGACGATATTCCATCATCCAACTCCCTCAAATTATGAACATGTGCCGGCGCGGGAACCGACGTCGACGTCGCACGAGCGATCCGCGTAATCTATGGCACGAGCAACGATATGCGAGGCTTAGCCTGCCAAATTGACCGGCATGAAACACGATGTCGCAGTTCGCGTCGCCCCGACCGAAAAGAAAGGGCGCTCCATGACATCAGTCGGAGCGCCCATGGCATGCTGTCGACGACAGTTACGGCGGAAGTCGGCAGCAGCAACGGCAGATGACGAGATTCGGAACGAATAGGCAACAGAGGAACCAAATGGGAACGCCATCGCCCGCTGGCCGACCTATGTCATCCACCTGTTATCCACAGCTTATCCACAGGCGCGGCGACGACGACCGCAACAACTTCAATGACATTTGCCTGGCGGCAAACAACAGCCTGCAAATACTATGTGACTGTTGAATGACACTGCCCTTTTGTTTGCCGGCGCGGATATAAACTGCGACCCCGCTCCATTAAATTCAATATCGCTCCCGACCGTGGCGGCGGATACTGGAGAGGGGATGGCGGTGGGCAAACGAGGTGCCCGCCGCCGCTTCTCAGGCGGTGCGGGAGCTTCTGTAGACAGAGACGCCGAGCTCCCTGATCTTCTTACGCAGGGTGTTGCGATTGAGACCGAGAAGATCTGCCGCCTTGATCTGGTTGCCGCGGGTTGCCGTCAGCGCCGCAAGGATCAGCGGGTACTCCATCTCCGTCAGCACGCGATCATAAAGGCCGGGCGGCGGCAAGTTTTCGCCGAAGCCAGCGAAATAGGTGCGCATGTTCTCCTCGACGGCCTGCGCGATCGTCATCGAGCCGCTTCGGATCGGCCCCTTGTCGATCGGGCTGTCGGGCACGTCGGAACGCAGCTCGGCATCGATGATCTCGCGGGTGATGACATCCTGCGGATAAAGCGCCATCAGGCGGCGGATGAGGTTTTCCAGTTCGCGGACGTTGCCCGGCCAGGCATAGGCCTTCATCAGTTCCAGCGCTTCCTGATCGAAACGCTTGGAACCGAGACCTTCCTTTTCGGCCTGCTGGATGAAATGGCGCACGAGATCGGGAATGTCCTCGGCGCGGTCGCGCAGCGGCGGCAGGCGCAGCGGCACGACGTTGAGGCGATAATAGAGATCCTCGCGGAACAGGCCCTGGTTGATCGCCTGCTTCAGGTCCTTGTTGGTGGCGGCGACGATGCGCACGTCCGTGCGGATCGGCGTTCGGCCGCCGACGGTGGTATATTCGCCTTGCTGCAACACACGCAGAAGCCGGGTCTGGGCATCCATCGGCATGTCGCCGATCTCGTCGAGGAAGAGCGTGCCGCCTTCGGCCTGCTCGAAGCGGCCGGTCGAGCGGGTCTGCGCGCCGGTGAAGGCGCCCTTCTCGTGGCCGAAGAGTTCCGATTCGATCAGATCGCGCGGGATCGCCGCCATGTTGATCGCCACGAAAGGCCCGTTGCGGCGCTTGCCGTAATCATGCAGAGCGCGGGCGACGAGCTCTTTGCCGGTGCCGGATTCGCCGGTGATCATCAGCGTCAGATCCGTCTGCATCAGGCGGGCGAGCACGCGGTAGATTTCCTGCATCGCCGCCGACCGGCCGACAAGCGGCATGCCGTCCTGCACGTCGTCTTCGAGCTTGGCGGGCTTGCGCTTCGGCTCGGCGAGCGCGCGGCCGATGATGCCGATCAGCTCGGTCAGGTCGAAGGGCTTCGGCAGATAGTCGTAGGCGCCCTTCTCCGAGGCCTTGATGGCGGTCATGAAGGTGTTCTGCGCACTCATGACGAGGACCGGCAGGTCGGGACGCGCCTTCTTGATGCGCGGAAGCAGGTCGAAGGCGTTTTCGTCGGGCATCACCACATCGGTGACGACAAGATCGCCCTCGCCTGCCGAAATCCAGCGCCAGAGGGTTGCGGCGTTGGAGGTGATGCGAACGTCATAACCGGCGCGGCTCAAAGCCTGGTTGAGCACGGTCCGGATGGCCGCATCATCATCTGCAACGAGGATCGTAGCTGTCATCGAGAAGGTCCTGTCGAGCTTACGGTAGAGGCGTCTTCAAGCGAGGCATCCTTGGATGCCGGCATGAGAACGCGGAATGTCGTGCGGCTGTTCTGGCTGTCGCATTCGATAATGCCGCCGTGATCACCGATGATCTTGGCGACCAGCGCCAGGCCGAGGCCGCTGCCGTTCGTCTTGGTGGTAATGAAGGGATCGAAGAGATGCGGCAGCAGATCGGAGGGAACGCCGGGGCCGTTGTCGTGAACGCAGAATTCCAGCGGCAGCGAGATCTTTTCGCGCGTGCCGGCGACGGAAAGGCGAATACCGGGTCGATAGGCCGTCGTCAGCACGATCTCGCCGTCCGTCCGGTCGCCGACCGCTTCGGCGGCATTCTTCACCAGATTGAGGAAGACCTGAACAAGCTGGTCGCGATTGGCATAGACGGCCGGCAGCGACGGGTCGTAACTCTCGGTGATGCGGATGTTGCGGGCAAAACCCGCCTTGGCGACGGCCTTCACGTGATCGAGCACGGAATGGATGTTGACCGGCATGCGGTCGACAGGGCGTTCGTCGGAAAAGACTTCCATGCGGTCGACCAGCGAAACGATGCGATCGGTCTCGTCGCAGATCAGCCGGGTCAGCGCCCTGTCGTCATCGATCGCGGATTGCTCGAGCAGCTGGGCGGCGCCGCGAATGCCGGAGAGCGGGTTCTTGATCTCATGCGCCAGCATGGAGGCAAGACCGGTCACGGAGCGGGCAGCGGCGCGGTGCGTCAGCTGCCGATCGATCTTGTCGGCCATCGAGCGTTCCTGGAAGACGATGACGACGGCGCCGGGCTCGCTGAGCACCGGTGCCACATAGAGATCGACGAGTTTATCCTGGCCGAGGCGCGGCGAACTCAGGTCGACGCGATATTCGTTGACCGGCGCCTTGCGCTCGCGCACTTGGTCGATCAGCGCGAGCAACGGGCTGCCGAAGGGAATGAAGGTCGAGATCCGGTAACGCGCGAGATGCGAGGCACTGGCGCCGAAGAAGGCCTCCGCCTCCCAATTGGCGAAGGCGACGAAACCGGATTCGTCGACCATGACGACGGGGTTCTGGATGGCGTTCAGCACGGCCATGGCGACGGTTCCGCCGGCGTGATCGGGCGGAGATGTCGTATCCTTCGTCATGCGGCCTCCCGGCTGTCAAGCGCGCCTGCCGCCAATGCATCATAAAGGCGCGCGGCCACTTCGCGCGGATCACGCGAGGTCATGATCGCGGCTTTTTCGCCACCGGCAAGCGCGGGGGCGAAACGCTCCAAATACCAGCCGAGATGCTTGCGGGCATGGCGGATTGCCACCGCCTCACCGTAGAAATCCAGCATCATCCGGTAATGTTCGACAGCGATATCAGCAATCTTTACTAAAGGCGGCTCGGCGGCGCCCGCGATGACGCCGGCATGCCATGGCCTGCCCTGACAGCCTCTGCCGATCATGACGGCATCGGCGCCCGAACGGCGCAATATTTCCTGTGCGTCCTCTGCAGTCTCCACATCGCCATTGGCGATCAGCGGGATGGAGATTACCTCGCGGACGGCGCGGATCGCGTCCCAATCGGCGCGGCCTTCATAGAATTGCATGCGGGTGCGCCCATGGATGGTCACAAGCTGGATGCCGGCCGCTTCGGCGCGGCGCGCAATGTCGGGCGCGTTGATGGAGTTTTCGTCCCAGCCGAGGCGCATCTTCAGCGTCACGGGGATGTCGACCGCCTTGACCGTCGCCTCGATCAGGCCGAGCGCATGATCGGGGTCGCGCATCAGCGCCGAACCGGAATAACCGCCGATCACCTTCTTGGCCGGGCAACCCATATTGATGTCGATGATATCGGCGCCGTGATCGGCGGCGATCTTCGCCGCCTCCGCCATCCAGTGCGCCTCGCGGCCGGCAAGCTGCACCATATGCGGACGGAATCCGGCGGCCTTGAGCCGCGACCAGGATTCGGCCGTATCATTGACCAGTTCGCGGCTCGCCACCATTTCGGTGACGACGAGGCCGGCGCCGAAGCGCCAGGCCAGCTCGCGAAAGGGCATGTCCGTGACGCCGGACATCGGCGCCAGCACGACGCGGTTCCGCACGGACACGGGTCCGATTCGGAAAGGCGCTGCGAGGTCCTTGGAAATCAACTGACTATCTTTCGGGCACACCATGGAACTGCATTATTTTTAGCCAGTGTTCTCTGGCTTGCCAAGGGGGTTGGGATCGAAATCGATATTTTTCGGGTAGATGCTGGAAAACGCCAAAGCAAGACGTTAGAGCACTCGGGTCAATTCGGGATATTTTTGGGGATTTATGCTGCAAATGCCTTCCAAGCAACCGATATCGGCTGGAATTGTCATCGTCGCCGCCGGCCGCGGCGAGCGTGCGGGGGCCTCTACGGAAGGCCCGAAGCAATATCGCATGATCGGCGGAAAGCCGGTTATCGCCCATACGCTTGAAAACTTCATGACATGGGAACTGGCGACACAGATCGTCGTCGTCATCCATCCCGATGACGAGGCACTGTTTGCGAAAGCCTTCCGCCACGTCGTCTCGGCAACGCCGATCGAAACGGTTCTCGGTGGCGCGACCAGGCAGCAATCCGTGCTCGCAGGCCTTCGATATCTCAAGGACAAGCATGTCAGCCATGTGCTGATCCACGATGCCGTCCGCCCCTTCTTCGACCACGTGCTTCTCGACCGAATCGCGGAGAGCCTTGAAAGCGGCGCACCGGCGGTCCTGCCGGCCATGCCTGTCACGGATACACTGAAACGGGCCGACAACGCCGGCACCGTGCAGACGACGGTTTCGCGCGAGCACCTTTACGCGGCGCAGACGCCGCAATCCTTCGCCTTCGAAACCATTCTCGACGCGCATGAGAAGGCGGCGGCGAGCGGACGGAGCGATTTCACCGACGACGCCTCGATCGCCGAATGGGCGGGCATTCCGGTGACGATCGTCGAAGGCACGCCCGACAACGTCAAGCTGACGGTCAAGAGCGATATCACGAAAGCCGACGACAAACTCTCGGCTCCATTGCTTCCGGATGTGCGCACCGGCAACGGCTATGACGTGCACCAGCTCGAAGCGGGCGACGGCGTCACCCTCTGCGGCGTGTTCATTCCACATGACCAGAAGCTCAAGGGCCATTCCGACGCCGATGTGGCGCTGCATGCGCTGACCGATGCGCTGCTCGCCACCTGCGGCGCCGGCGATATCGGCGATCATTTCCCGCCCTCCGATCCGCAATGGAAGGGCGCGGCCTCGCGGATCTTCATCGAGCATGCGGCCAAAATCGTGCGCGAGCGCGGCGGCACGATCATGAATGCCGACGTCTCGCTGATCGCCGAAGCGCCGAAGGTCGGCCCGCATCGCGACACCATGCGGGCGAAGCTTTCGGAATACCTCGGCATCGATATCGAGCGCTGCTCGGTCAAGGCGACGACCAATGAGACGATCGGCTTCGTCGGCCGGCGCGAAGGTATCGCGGCGATCGCCACGGCGACAGTCGTCTATCGCGGGAGGAAATGATGAGCCTTTTCCCGCAGGACATCGTTACAGCGGCAGAGACGATCATCCGCGATTTCACGGTGGCCGGGTTGATGGTCTCGACCGCAGAATCCTGCACCGGCGGGCTGATATCAGGCGCGCTGACCGAGATATCGGGCTCTTCCGCCGTCGTCGACCGCGGCTTCGTCACCTACACCAATACCGCAAAGATCGAGTTGCTCGGGGTACAGGAGCAAACGCTGCTTCAGTTCGGAGCCGTCTCCGAGGAAACCGCACGGCAGATGGCCCACGGCGCCCTCTTCCGCTCGCGCGCAGATATCGCCGTCGCCGTCACCGGCATTGCCGGCCCCGGTGGCGGATCGGCGGAAAAGCCCGTCGGCCTCGTGCATCTCGCCGCCAAATCGCGCACCGGTGCACTCGTCCACCGTAAAATGCTCTACGGCGATATCGGCCGCAGCGAAGTTCGGCTGGAGACGGTGAGAACGGCGCTGGAGATGGTGCTTTCGCTCCGCTGACCGGCAGTCTCAGGCGGTTGCGTAGATCTTGCCCGCGCGCGTCTCGAAGGCCTCGGTGAACATGCGGAAGGCGCGATCGAACATTGAGCCCATCAGCGCGCCCAGAATGCGGCTCTTGAACTCGTAGTCGATGAAGAAATCGACGGTGCAGCCGCCGGCAGGCGTCTCGGCGAAATGCCAGCGATTGTCGAGATATTTGAACGGGCCATCGATATATTTGACCTCGATGATGCGTTCCGCCCTGTTCAGCAGCACCTGTGTCGTGAAGGTCTCGCGGACCGCCTTGTATCCCACAGTCATGTCGGCCACGAGCAGGATCTTGCCGTCGCGCTCCCTGCGGCTCTTGACAGCGAGCGCTTCGCAGAGCGGCAGGAACTCCGGATAGCGTTCGACATCGGCAACGAGGTCGAACATCTGGTCGGGTGTGTGCGGGACGGGACGGTGCGTTTCGAATTGCGGCATAGGCGGCACTTAAGCGGGCCGGCTTAGAAGATCAAGAAGCTCGCGCATCTGGCGGCGGGATTTTAGCTGGAGAATGGGCACATCGGGGCCATGCTCGGCGATGCCGGCGACAATGCGCGGCGCGAATTTCTCCTCGAAAGTCCAGATGAAGTGGAGGAATTCCCAATCGATTTTTTCGATGCAGCCCGGAGCCATTTCCGGGCGAATGCGCCCGATCCATTTCGCCCACCGGCTGATCGCGCCCCAAATACAGAGAAGCCGCGGCATGCGGACCCAGATGACGAAATCGGTCCGCGGCAACCGAAGGTCGAAAGTCGAGGTGCTGGTGCCGTCCATGATCCAACGATCTTCGAGGATTCGGCTGGCGATAATATTTATCTGCTCGACCCTGTCACGCTGAATCCAGCCGGGAAGCCAGCGAACGTCGCGGTCGAGCGAGATGTAGGAAAGCCCGAAGCGCTTGGCGATCTTCATAGAAAGCGTGGATTTGCCGCCACCCGAGCAGCCGACGACAAGAATTCGACGGGCTGTCCGGATAAGTGCGGCGGCCTGCTCGATGTCGGTGATCTGTTGACGCAGCGGCAGCTCGGCTCTCTGGTCCATCGTGTTATCCTCGGTCCGTCTGCGCCAAAGGCTGCCCCTCACCCTAACCCTCTCCCCGTAAACGCGTAGAGGGGACGTGCCAAACGCAGCGTTGAGATTGAGGAAGCTGGTGCGGCATATCCCCTTCTCCCCGCGAGCGGGGGTCCGAAGGACGGGTCGAGACCCGTGGCTCGACCCCGGTCGGTGCCGGCAGGCGGATGAGGGGCAGGCGGCGATCTCGATGTAGGAGGTGTTCTCCTATCGCGGCACCCGAACCCTACTCGGCTGCGATCAGCAGCTTCTTCTCGCGCGCCGCCTTCAACCTTGCGAAATCGTCGCCGGCATGGTGGGAGGAGCGCGTGAGCGGGCTGGAGGCCACCATCAGGAAGCCCTTGCTGTAGGCGACGGTCTCGTAGGACTTGAACTCGTCGGGTGTGACGAAGCTTTCAACCTTGTGATGCTTGCGGGTCGGCTGCAGATACTGGCCGATCGTCAGGAAGTCGACATCGGCGGTGCGCAGGTCGTCCATCAGCTGCAGCACTTCGTTGCGCTCCTCACCGAGGCCGACCATGATGCCCGACTTGGTGAACATGGTGGGATCGAGTTCCTTCACCCGCTGCAAGAGCCGAATGGAATGGAAATAGCGGGCGCCGGGGCGAACGGTCAGATAGTTGCCGGGAACCGTTTCCATATTGTGGTTGAAGACATCGGGCTTGGCGGCGACGACGCGCTCCAGGGCGCCCGGCTTCTTCAGGAAATCAGGCGTCAGGATTTCGATCGTCGTCTTGGGCGAGGCCGCACGGATCGCCCAGATCACCTTTTCGAAGTGCTCGGCGCCGCCGTCCTCCAGATCGTCACGGTCGACCGAGGTGATGACGACGTGGCTGAGGCCCATCTCCTTGACCGCCTTGGCGACGTTCTCAGGCTCGGCCATATCGAGCGCATTCGGCTTGCCGGTCGCGACGTTGCAGAAGGCGCAGGCGCGGGTACAGATCTCACCCATGATCATGAAGGTGGCGTGCTTCTTGTCCCAGCACTCGCCGATATTCGGGCAGCCGGCTTCCTCGCAGACGGTGACGAGCTTGTGCTCCTTCACGATCGCGCGCGTCTCGGAATAACCCTTGGAGGTCGGCGCCTTCACACGAATCCAGTCCGGTTTGCGCATGACCTCCGTATCGGGCCGATGGGCCTTTTCAGGATGGCGCACGCGCTTGGCGTCGGGATTGATCGTGTCGAGGATGGTCACCATTGCAGTTTCAGCTTTCTATCGCCCCTATGCGGCAAATCATCAGGACCTAGCGCCGCACCAGCCGCGCAAGGAATATCAGCAGGCAGGCGCCAAGGAAACCCGTCACAAAATAACCGAGTCGCCCGCCGGCAAGCTGGACGTGAAACTGGGCGAGGATCGCGGTGGCAACGACCGAGCCGACAATGCCGAGCACGATGTTCAGGAAAATCCCGTATCGCGCATCCATCAGCTTGCCGGCGAGCCAGCCTGCGAGACCGCCGATGATGATTGCCGAAATCCAGCCCACGCCTTCCATGCCCGTCTCGCCCTCAAACTACGCTAAGCGACCGCCCTCGCGACCAGAACCACGACAATGGCGCCGACCGTCGCGTGGATGATCTGCACGACCAGCGCGTTTTCGATGCCCAGCGAAATGCCGAGCGCGCTGAACAGATAGCCGCCGACGAAGGCGCCGATGATGCCGCTGAGCAGGCATCTGATCAAACCGCCGCCACCGACGACGAGACTTGCGAGGAAGCCTGCCACCAGGCCGATCAATAAAAATACCAGCAACGCCTGCGTCTCCATAGACATGATAATTTCCTTTCGTTTTTTCCACCCGACCGGAGCAGCTTTCCACTCCGGGCAAAATGGGCAGTCCCGGAAATTATCAAGCGTTCAGCACACGACCATAAGCATCGAGCACTGCTTCCTTCATCGTTTCGGAGACAGTCGGATGCGGGAAGATCGTGTGCATCAGCTCTTCCTCGGTTGTTTCGAGGTTCATCGCGACGACGAAGCCCTGGATGAGTTCGGTGACTTCGGCACCGACCATGTGGGCGCCGAGCAGCTCGCCGGTCTTCTTGTCGAAGATCACCTTCACCATGCCCTGGTCTTCGCCAAGCGCGATCGCCTTGCCGTTCGCCGCGAAGGAGAAGCGGCCGACACGGATGTCGCGGCCCTGCTCCTTGGCCTTGGCTTCGGTGAGACCGACGGAGGCGACCTGCGGATTGCAATAGGTGCAGCCCGGGACCTTGCCCTTGTCGGTGGGATGAACGTTGGGCAGGCCGGCTATCTTCTCGACGCAGACGACGCCTTCATGCTCGGCCTTGTGCGCCAGCATCGGCGGGCCGGCGACGTCGCCGATCGCATAGATGCCGGGGACATTGGTCTTGCCGTAACCGTCGGCGACGACGCAGCCGCGGTCGGTCTTGATGCCGAGCGCCTCGAGGCCGAGGTTCTCGATGTTGCCCTGAACGCCGACAGCCGAAATCATCCGGTCGGCGGTGATCTGCTGCACCTTGCCATCCGAAGTCTCGACATGCGCGGTGATGCTTCCCGCACCCTTCTCGACCTTGGTAACCTTGGCGCTCGTGAAGATCTTGAGGCCGCGTTTTTCAAGCTGCTTGCGGGCGATGGCGGTGATTTCGGCATCCTCGACCGGCATGATGGTCGGCATGACTTCGACGACAGTGACGTCGACGCCCATTGAGCGATAGAAGCTGGCGAATTCGATGCCGATCGCGCCTGAGCCCATGACGATCAGCGACTTCGGCAGAGCATCCGGCTTCAGCGCCTCGAAATAGGTCCAGATCAGCTTGCCATCGGGCTCGATGCCGGGCAGCGCGCGCGGACGGGCGCCGGTCGCGATGATGATGTGCTTGGCGTTATAGGTGCCCTCGCCCTTGACGTTCTTCGGCAGCGGGTGCTGCGGCTCGACCACGGGCTTCGACGACTTGCCGACGACGATCTCGCCGGGCTTGGTGATTTTTCCTTCGCCCCAGATGATGTCGATCTTGTTCTTCTTCATCAGGAAGCCGACGCCGGCGTTGAGACGGGCGGAGACGGCGCGCGAGCGGCCGACGACGGCCTTGGCATCCGGCTTGACCGTGCCTTCGAGAACCAGGCCGAAATCCTTGAAGTGATTGGCATGGTCAAGGACCTCGGCCGAACGCAGCAGCGCCTTCGTGGGAATGCAGCCCCAGTTCAGGCAGATGCCGCCCATATGTTCGCGCTCGACGATCGCGGTCTTGAGGCCAAGCTGGCTGGCGCGGATGGCGGCGACATAGCCGCCGGGGCCGGAGCCGATGATGATGACGTCGTAGGATTCAGCCATGTGTTTCCTGCCCTTTGTTACGCTGCGCTGCGGGTCATGAGCACCCACGCATGTCTCTTGTTGTTTTCGAAGAGCGGCACGGCGTCAGCGCGCGCAGTCTCCAGGAATCCGTTTCTTCCATAAAGCGACAAAGCCGCTTCGTTATCACTTGCGGTAATGAGACTGACCGGACGGCAATCCGCCCTTTCGATCTGATCCTCCAGCAATCTGCGTCCGATGCCGATGCCGCGCAGGTGGCTGTAGACGCCGAGACTGCCGATGAACCAGCTTCCCACAACCGTTTTCTGCAAGGCGAGCATCGGTTCGGTCGCCGGAATGCTCGCCTCGATATCGCCTATGCCTTCGTCAAGCGCATGGCCGATCGCCACGCCCGCAACCTCACCATAGGCCTCGGCAATGACGGAATCCCGCCAGCCGCCGACAGCCTCTTCCTCGCTCATCTTCAGCCTGCCCCGTTCCAGCGGCGTGTCGCTGGCGCCATTCGCCACATCGGCGAACCAGAGCCAGGAGGCAAAGCCGTGCGATGCGATATCCGCCAGAATCGCCAGCTCCGATGCATCCCGCCGTGAGGCCTGCCGCAGCGCGATGAAGGCGGTCATGCTCAGATCCCCAGCATCATCCGCACGATCGATTCCAGCCCGCGTCCGAGCGCACGCGTATTCTCGGCATCGAGATGAATGCCATCGATCGGCGTGGTCTTGGCGACGGAATTGCCGTCGAAAAAGCCGCAGCCGAGTTCGTCGGCAAGATCGCGGTAGAGCGTTGCGAGCTTTGCCGATTCCTCGATGCCACCGGGGAAGGATGCGGCGAAGGGCACATTGCCCGTCGCGCAGATCGCCGGCGGCGCCACGATCAGGATCTCCGGCCCGTCGAATTCAAAGGGCCAGGCATGGTTGCGGATCAACCGAACGAGTCGGCCGATGCCCTGGCATGCGGCAAAGGCAGAGCCGGCGACCACCGGCTTCATGTCATTGGTGCCGAGCAGCAGAATGACGAGATCGAGCGGCGCATGCGTCTGCAGGATGGTCGGTAGGACGCGCGCGCCGTTACGGTCGCAATCGGCAAGATGGTCGTCGAAGGCGGTCGTGCGGCCGTTCAGGCCTTCGGCGATGACACGCGCCTCGTTGCCGAGCGCTGCCTGAAGCACGCTCGGCCAACGATTCTTGTAGTCGTGACGGCCGATCGTCTCGGCGTCATAACCCCAGGTCAGCGAATCGCCATAGCAAAGAACGGTCTTGGTCATTTCCGCCTCCGCCCAGCTATCAGACGAGCATGCCCATCGGGTTCTCGATGTAGCCCTTGAAGGCCTGGAGCAGCTCGGCGCCGAGCGCGCCGTCGACGCAGCGATGGTCGGTCGACAGCGTCACCGACATCACGGTGGCGATCGCCATTTCGCCGTTCTTGACGACGACCCGCTGTTCGCCAGCGCCGACCGCGAGGATGGTCGCGTGCGGCGGGTTGACGACGGCTGCGAAGTTCTTCACGCCCATCATGCCCATGTTCGAGACCGAGCTGGTACCGCCCTGATATTCCTCGGGCTTCAGCTTGCGGTCCTTGGCCCGCTTGCCGAGATCGCGCATCTCGTTGGAGATAACAGACAGCGTCTTCTGCTCGGCCTTGCGGATGATCGGCGTGATCAGGCCGCCGGGGATCGAGACGGCAACGCCGACATCGGCGTGCTTGTGCTTGACCATGTTGCTGTCGGTCCAGGAGACGTTGGCATCCGGAACATCGCGCAGCGCCAGCGCCATGGCCTTGATGACCATGTCGTTGACCGAGAGCTTGTAGGCCGGGGCATTGTCCTTGCGCGGAGCCGCATCGTTCAGCTGGGCGCGCAACGCCATCAGAGCATCGAGCTCGCAATCGACGCTGACATAGAAATGCGGGATCGTCTGCTTGGATTCGACCAGGCGCCGGGCGATCGTCTTGCGCATGCCGTCATGCGGCACCAGCTCGTAGGAGCCTGGTTCGAAGAGCTTGAGCACGGCGTCGTCGGAAGCACCCTTCGGTGCTGCCGCAGCCGGGGCCGGAGCGGCGGCTGCCGGAGCAGCAGCAACGGCCGGTGCGGCCGCAGCCTTGGCGCCACCGCCTGCAACGGCGGCTTCGACATCGCTCTTGACGACGCGGCCATGCGGGCCGGAGCCTGCGACAGCGGAAAGATCGATACCGGCTTCCTTGGCCAGACGGCGCGCG
Source organism: Rhizobium sp. BR 249 (assembly GCF_047445895.1). Classification (NCBI taxonomy): domain Bacteria; kingdom Pseudomonadati; phylum Pseudomonadota; class Alphaproteobacteria; order Hyphomicrobiales; family Rhizobiaceae; genus Rhizobium; species Rhizobium sp. BR 249. The sequence goes on from NZ_JARWKX010000022.1 coordinate 31,500, forward strand.
AGCGGCGAAGAGAAGGTGCGGTTGCCGCCCGATGAAACCGATGCGGGTGCGGCCGCGGGTGCCGGTGCAGCTGGAGCAGGTGCGGCGTCGGCCTTGGGCGCAGGGGCTGCTTCAGCCTTGGCCGGCGCGGCGGAACCTGCGCCGCTTGCGGCAGCGGCAACGTCCTCGCCATCGGCGGCGAGAACCGCGATCAGCGCATTGACCTTGACGCCTTCGGTGCCGGCGGCAACGACCAGCTTGGCGACCGTGCCTTCATCGACGGCTTCGACTTCCATCGTCGCCTTGTCGGTCTCGATCTCGGCGATCACATCGCCAGACTTGACCTTATCGCCTTCCTTGACCAGCCACTTAGAAAGATTGCCTTCTTCCATGGTCGGAGAGAGGGCGGGCATCGTGATATTGATCGGCATCGAAATACCCTCCCCTTATTTGTAGCAAACAGCTTTCACCGCATCGACGACTTCGCCGACGTTCGGAAGCGCCAGCTTTTCGAGATTGGCGGCGTAAGGCATCGGAACGTCCTTGCCCGCGATCGTCAGCACCGGCGCATCGAGATAGTCGAAGGCCTGCTGCATGACGCGGGTGGCGATTTCGGTGCCGACCGACGACTGCGGATAACCTTCCTCGACGGTGACCAGACGGCCGGTCTTCTTGACCGATTCGATGATGGTCGGCAGATCCATCGGGCGGATGGTGCGAAGGTCGATCAGTTCGACGTCGATGCCGATCTTTTCCAGTTCGGCGGCCGCCTTCGTCGCGTAAGTCATGCCGATGCCGAAGGAGACGACGGTGACGTCCTTGCCCGGACGGTGGATGCGGGCCTTGCCGATCGGGAGTACGAAATTATCGAGCTTCGGCACGTCGAAGTGCTGGCCGTAGAGGATTTCGTTCTCGAGGAAGATGACCGGGTTCGGATCGCGGATCGCAGCCTTCAGCAGGCCCTTGGCGTCAGATGCCGTGTAGGGCATGACGACCTTGAGGCCGGGGATGGCGCTGTACCAGGCGGCATAATCCTGGCTGTGCTGGGCGCCGACGCGGGCAGCAGCGCCGTTCGGGCCGCGGAAGACGATCGGAGCGCCCATCTGGCCGCCGGACATATAGAGCGTCTTGGCGGCCGAGTTGATGATGTGGTCAATCGCCTGCATGGCGAAGTTGAAGGTCATGAATTCGACGATCGGGCGAAGGCCGGCCATGGCGGCGCCGACGCCGACGCCGGCAAAGCCGTGCTCGGTGATCGGCGTATCGATGACGCGACGGGCCCCGAATTCCTGTAGCAGGCCCTGGGTGACCTTGTAGGCGCCCTGATATTCGGCGACTTCCTCGCCCATGACGAAGACGTCGTCGCTGGCGCGCATTTCTTCGGCCATGGCGTCGCGCAGCGCTTCGCGCACGGTCATCGACACCATTTCGGTGCCGGCAGGGATTTCCGGATCGTTCGGAACGACGGCCTTCGGCTCGGCCGGAAGTGGTGCCGAAGCAGAACCGGTATTGGTCGGCTTCTCTTCCTGGGCAACCTGCGGAGCAGCGGCGGCCGGCTTGGCGGCGGATATATCCGAAGCGGATTCGCCATCCTGCAGCAGCACGGCGATCTTGGTGTTGACCTTGACGCCTTCGGTGCCGGCATCGACCAGCAGCTTGCCGATGATGCCTTCGTCGACGGCTTCGACTTCCATCGTCGCCTTGTCGGTTTCGATTTCGGCAATCACGTCGCCTGAAGTGACCTTGTCACCTTCCTGCTTCAGCCATTTGGACAGCGTGCCTTCTTCCATCGTCGGAGAGAGGGCGGGCATGAGGATATCGATAGGCATGGGTTCCCTCCCCGATTAGAGCAGAATGTCGGTATAGAGCTCGGATGCATCCGGCTCCGGATCGGCCTGAGCGAAGTCGGCGCTGTCGGCGACGATGTCGCGGACATCCTTGTCGATCGCCTTCAGATCGTCTTCGGAAGCCCAGCCCTTTTCGATGAGGCGTGCCTTCACCTGCTCGATCGGGTCCTGCTCGGAGCGCATCTTCTGCACTTCCTCCTTGGAGCGATACTTCGCCGGGTCGGACATGGAGTGACCGCGATAGCGATAGGTCAGCATTTCGAGGATGATCGGGCCCTTGCCGGAGCGGCAATGTTCGAGCGCCTCGTCGGCCGCGGCCTTGACGGCGCGAACATCCATGCCGTCGACCTGGATGCCGGGGATGCCGAAGCCGGATCCACGCAGCGAGTAGTTCGACTGGGCCGTCGCACGGGCGGTCGAGGTGCCCATGGCGTAGCGGTTGTTCTCGACGATATAGACGATCGGCAGCTTCCAGAGCGCCGCCATGTTGAAGCTCTCGTAGACCTGGCCCTGGTTGGCAGCGCCATCGCCGAAATAGGCGATCGAGACATTGCCGTTGCCGCGGTAGTGGTTTGCAAAGGCAAGGCCCGTTCCGAGCGAAACCTGAGCGCCGACGATGCCGTGGCCGCCGTAGAAATGCTTCTCCTTCGAGAACATGTGCATCGAGCCGCCCTTCCCGTGGGAATAGCCGCTGCGGCGCCCGGTCAACTCAGCCATGACGCCACGCGCTTCCATGCCGGTTGCCAGCATGTGGCCGTGGTCGCGATAGGCGGTGATGACCTGGTCGCCTTCCTTCTGCGCCATCTGCATGCCGACGACGACAGCTTCCTGACCGATGTAGAGGTGGCAAAAGCCGCCGATGAAGCCCATGCCGTAAAGCTGACCGGCCTTCTCCTCGAAGCGGCGGATCAGCAGCATCTCGCGATAGGCCTTGAGCTCTTCATCGCGATCGAAGTCGGCTACCGGGCCGCCATTCGATGCTTTGACTGTGGATTTTGCTGCAGTTTTGCGGCTGGAAACGGTCGCGGTCTTTCGCGGCGCCATTCAACCCTCCCTATGGGTTTATCGGTTCTCGATGGCGCGTACCATAGGGAAGAAATATGACCACAGCAATGCCATAATTGCATGGCTCGTATTCGGCACTAAATTATTGGAAATACAGCAGAAATTCCAATTAACCGAATTTCGGTTAATTGGAATAATGGTTGAATATGACGATCTCGTCCGCGCGCGACATATTCAGTTGATATCGCGCCTTTTCGTCCAGCATATCCTTGTCGAGCGAGCCGTCACTGAGCAGCGCAACCTGACTTTCCAGATGTTCGCGCTTCGCCTTCAAGACTGCAAGCTCTTTTTCGCGCTCAACGCGCTGGCGCTCGAACGTCTCCGTTGCGCGCAGCCCATAGTCGCCATGGATGCAATGATAACCGAAGTAGGAAAGGAAGGCGACCGTCATGGCCGGAATGACGAAGCGACCGATTCTTCTCTTCTTATGATGCTTTGTCCACATACACGCATGCTCTTGAACGCATTACCAATTCGTTCAATCTAGCGCGCAGAGATTAACCGTTCGTTGACTCTAAAAAGCAGGCAACAAAAAACCCGCGCCCGGAAAAGGGCGCGGGTCAAGCCGTTAAAAATCAGTTCCGATCAGCCGCGGATGATCGAGCGGCCGGCATACTGGGCCTGGGGGCCGAGGCCTTCTTCGATGCGGATCAGCTGATTGTACTTGGCAAGACGGTCGGAACGCGACAGCGAGCCGGTCTTGATCTGGCCGCAGTTGGTGGCGACCGCGAGATCGGCAATGGTCGAATCTTCCGTTTCGCCGGAGCGATGCGACATGACGGCGGTGTAGGCAGCCTTGTGCGCCGTATTGACCGCGTCGAGCGTTTCCGTCAGCGAGCCGATCTGGTTGACCTTGACGAGGATCGAGTTGGCGACGCCCATGCGGATGCCGTCGCGAAGACGGGCGGAGTTGGTGACGAAGAGATCGTCGCCGACCAGCTGGGTCTTCTTGCCGATCAGGTCGGTCAGCGTCTTCCAGCCGTCCCAGTCGTCTTCGGCCATGCCGTCTTCGATCGAGATGATCGGGTACTTGGCGGCGAGTTCGGCCAGGTATTCGGCCATGGCGCCGGGCTCGAGCGTGCGGCCTTCACCTTCGAGAACGTATTTGCCGTCCTTGAAGAATTCCGTCGAGGCGCAATCGAGGCCGAGGTAGATGTCCTCGCCCGGCCTGTAGCCGGCTTTCTCGACCGACTTCATGATGAAATCGAGGGCTTCGGAAGCGCTCTTCAGGCCCGGTGCGAAACCGCCTTCATCGCCGACATTGGTGTTGTGGCCCTGTGCCGCGAGTTCCTTGCGGAGCGTGTGGAAGACTTCCGAGCCCATGCGCACGGCTTCGGCGATCGTATCGGCGCCGACCGGCAGGATCATGAACTCCTGGAAGTCGATCGGATTGTCGGCATGGGCGCCGCCGTTGATGATGTTCATCATCGGCACCGGCAGCAGGCTTGCGGAAGCGCCGCCGACGTAACGGTAGAGCGGCAGGCCGGAAGCCTGAGCGGCGGCCTTGGCGACTGCAAGCGAGACGCCGAGAATGGCGTTGGCGCCGAGGCGCGACTTGTTCGGCGTGCCGTCGAGCTCGATCATGATGTTGTCGATCTGGATCTGATTTTCGGCGTCGATGCCGCCGATCGCGTCGAAGATCTCGGTGTTGGCGGCCTCGACCGCCTTCTGGACGCCCTTGCCGAGGTAGCGCTTGCCGCCGTCGCGCAGCTCGACCGCCTCATGCGCGCCGGTCGAAGCGCCCGAGGGTACAGCCGCGCGGCCCATGCTGCCGTCTTCGAGATAGACATCGACTTCGACGGTGGGGTTGCCACGGCTATCGAGAATCTCGCGGGCAATGATATCGGTGATTGCAGTCATGGGTTCTTCCTGCTCGGGTGGGTGATAGGGGTTCGAAACCGTCTTAATCGAAGGTGCGCAAATTACAATGGCACTTTGCGATCCCTTCCATGTCCATATCCAGTCGTCGCTACAGCACGTTCGTGTCAGGCTTTTGACTGTCAGCCCTTGGCGACCGCGTCGAAGGCCAGCAGCTTTTCGAGAAGCCGCGGCATATCCTTGAGATAGACCATGTTCGGGCCGTCGGAAGGCGCATTGTCCGGGTCCTGATGGGTTTCGAGGAAGACGCCAGCAATGCCGGTGGCGACTGCGGCGCGCGCCAGCGTTTCGACGAACTCCCGTTGACCGCCGGAGGATTCGCCCTGCCCGCCCGGCTGCGCCACGGAATGGGTCGCGTCGAAAATCACAGGCGCACCCATCGCTGCCATGATCGGCAGCGAGCGCATGTCGGAGACCAGCGTATTGTAGCCGAAGGAAGCGCCGCGCTCGCACAGCAGCACGTTCGGATTGCCGCTGGCATTGAGCTTCTTCAGGACGTTCTTCATATCCCAGGGCGCAAGGAACTGGCCCTTCTTGACGTTGACGGCGCGGCCGGTCTTGGCGGCGGCGATGAGAAGGTCGGTCTGGCGGCAGAGGAAGGCCGGGATCTGCAGAACATCGACCACCTTTGCGACCTCGTCGCATTGCTCGGCGGTATGGACGTCGGTCAGGACCGGAAAACCGAATTCCTTCTTCAGGTCGGCAAAGATCTCCATGCCCTTCTCAAGCCCGATGCCGCGTTCTGCCGAAAGCGACGTGCGGTTCGCCTTGTCGAAGGAGCTCTTGTAGATGAGGCCGATGCCGAGCTTTGCGCAAAGCTCCTTCAGCGCGCCGGCCATCATGAAAGCATGATCCCGGCTCTCCATCTGGCAGGGGCCGGCGATCAAGGACAGGCGGCCGGTATTGGAAAAGGTGACCTGGCCGTTGCCTTCGCCAACCTTGACTTCGGAATTGGTATTGGAGCTCATCGTGGTTCCTCGAAGGCGAAGAGCGTGCCCTGACCGGGCGCGGGCTTCACCAGAATGCGATTGTTCTTGCGCGTGTAGGTCACCCCGTTAGCAGCCAAATGCGCTTCTGTCACGGCAAGATCGGCGACATTGAAGAGGATTGCCCGGCCCCGCAGGCCGCGCTCGGCGGATGAGACGGCGATCTCGAAATAGGCCTCAAGCCCTTCCGGCGTCATCAGGCTGATTCTCGCATTCGATGCCGCGATATTGACGCCGAAACCGGTTTTCTCGACTGCCGATTGCGCCGCGGCAAGGCTGACGAAGGCGCCGAAGGCCGCTGGTTCCGGGGCTGAAAGCGCCACCTCGGCAATTCCCGTGACGCCATTGGCATGTTTCTCCAGCGCACCACGATCGGCCGGCAGCGGGTTGATGCGCTGACAGGTGAACAGGAAGAGATCGGGCGCGCGCAGATCGCCCGCAAAGGCCAATTTGAAGCTGCCGACGCTCTCCGAACCATCCGGCATCTTCATCGGCCGGCTGAACTCCAACATCTCGCCGGCGCTCGATCCCCTGGTGGCGAACTTCTTATGATCGAGGGTGGAATTCTCGGTGGCGAAGACGATTGCCGAAAGCCCCTCCTCGCCGCAGCGGAAGCGGAAAGCCTGGTTGCGGGCGGTGAAGACATTGCCTTTCCGCGCCGATGCCTCGCTCTCCTCGACGCTCGCAACGCCGAGCGGCTCCAGATAGGTTTTGTCGGCGAAGAAGACGCAGGCATTTTCCGTTCCAAAGGGATGGCGCGCATCGGCGGCAACGGTGAAACCGAGCTTGCCGAGCCTCTCGCGCGCAAGATCGATATTGACGACCGGCAGCACGACATGATCCAGCGGGTGCGGCTTGGCATGCTCGTTCATCGGTTCCTCTCCCTGAAATGGCAAGAGATGTGCGACAGCGCACTCTCAATTCAAGACTTGCCTGCCAAATCCCGCAAATGAAAATAAAAATCGCAACGAGTTGATGGGAAGTTTTACGGAAATTTAGCTACTTGCGGAACACATATGGAACATATAGTGTCTGTTCTGGATTTGTTTCAATCACGGGGTCTGACGTCGATGCTCACGCGCAAACAACAGGAGCTACTCCTTTTCATTCATGAGCGCATGAAGGAATCCGGCGTTCCACCGTCTTTCGACGAGATGAAGGATGCCTTGGATCTCGCCTCGAAATCCGGCATTCACCGCTTGATCACGGCGCTCGAGGAGCGTGGCTTCATTCGCCGCCTACCGAACCGCGCCCGCGCCCTCGAAGTGATCAAGCTTCCGGAGGCCTACAGCCCCAGCATCCAGCCCCGGCGCGGTTTTTCGCCGAGCGTCATCGAAGGCAGCCTCGGCAAGCCCCAGCCGGTCGCCGCTCCCGCTCCTGCAAAGCCCGTCGCCGACAACGGCAACTCGGTCTCCGTGCCCGTCATGGGCCGCATCGCCGCCGGCGTTCCGATCTCGGCGATCCAGAACAACACCCACGACATCGTGGTTCCGGCCGATATGCTCGGCAATGGTGAACACTATGCGCTGGAGGTCAAAGGCGATTCGATGATCGACGCCGGTATCTTCGATGGCGACACCGTGATCATTCGCAATGGGAGCACCGCCAGCCCTGGCGACATCGTCGTGGCCCTCGTCGACGACGAGGAAGCGACGCTCAAACGCTTCCGCCGCAAAGGCGCTTCCATCGCGCTCGAAGCGGCCAACCCGGCTTACGAAACCCGTATCTTCGGGCCGGATCGCGTCAAGGTTCAGGGCAAGCTCGTCGGCCTCATTCGCCGCTATCATTGACACCGGGCGGGCTGGATTCGGCAAAACTCCCGCTGCGCCAATCATAAGCGCGATGGCGCATCCACGGCCGCGACAGCGTGCTGAATGCGGTGACGGTCTGCGGACCGTCATCCGTAAAGCGCAACTCGACGGAACCGGTCCGGCGCAGCGTCTCGCCAGTGAAGAGCGTCGCGCGTGAACGGCAGCGGTCGAACCGCAGCCGCACCGGCGTCACGACGATATTGCCCACATCGCAGGCCGGGCCGAGATAGGCGGCGTTGTCGATGACGGTTACGACTTTTCCATTTGCCAGCCGCGATATGCACCAGGCCTTCTTAACGCAGGAAAAGCGGTTGGCCTCGCCGTTTGCCGCGGCCGCCTGCATCGCGCTCCTCGCTTCCTCCCGCTGATCCGGGGAAAGCTGCAGACGCCGATCGTCTGCCTCGGGGATAGCGGGGCCATCCAGCATCTTCGGCGAATGATGGGTCGGCAGGACCAGCGCTCTCTGCCACTGATCGAAAATGAAATTCGGCGGCCTTTCGCGAGTGGAGGCCATGGCTGCGGCCTCAACGATCCCGACAAGACCGCCATCCTCCGAAATGACAAGGTCCGGCGAGTGGGCGGATGGAAGAACAAGCAAAACGAGCGTCGAAGCCGTCATGACGGCGGTGCCGATACGGCGCAGGCGCGTGCGCAAGAGCGTCATGAGCAGGAAGCCGGCAACGGCAACAGCGAAGTACCAGCCGGGCAAACGGCCGATCCCGATGCCGCCACCCCAGCCGGAAACCGTCTTTGCGACCGCGATCACCAGGTCGAGGCCAAATCCGACCACCTTCCAGGGCAGTGCGTCCAGACCGAAAGGCATGAGCAGCATTGCCAACAGGCCGGCGGGCATGACGATGAAGGAGATGATGGGTATCGTCGCGAGGTTTGCCGGCAAGCCGTAAGCCGTCAGGCGATGAAAATGCTCGATCGAAAAGAGCGCGGTCGAAAAGCCGCCGATCAACGAAGTTAGGAAGACGCCGGCAAAGAAGCCTCCGACCGCAACGAAGGGCCGAACGATCGGCAGTTTCAGAAAGGCATTTTCACGGACGCGCCGATCCTTCCAGAGCTGATAACCCGATACCAGCGCCAGCGTCGCGGCAAAGGACATCTGGAAGCTCGGACCCAATACCTCGGACGGTGAGATGGCAATGATGACCAGCGCGGACAGCGCGACATTGCGCAGGCTGATCGACGGCCGGTCGAAGAAGACGGCGATCAGCATGACGGCCATCATGATGAAGGCGCGTTCGGCCGAGACGGCGAAGCCGGAGATCAGAAAATAGGCGGTAACGGCGAGCAGCGCGCCGCCGGCGGCGATCTTCTTCGTTGGATAGGCCTGGGCGATACCGGGAAAGAGGCTGAGCAGCATTCGAAAGCCGACGAAGAAGATGCCGGCAGACAACGCCATGTTGAGACCCGATATGGCGATGATATGGGCAAGTCCGGACTGGCGCAGCGCCTCCGTCGTCTCATTCGAGATGGCGCGCCGCTCGTCGGTCACGAGGGCGGCCGCAAACGCACCGGTGTCGCCGGGCAGGACCGATCTTATGCGATCACCGATGCCACTGCGCAGCCGGTAGAGCCATTCGAGCAGCGCTTCCGATGTCGATGCCGCGGCCTGCGGCCCCGCCTGCACATCGACCTTGTCGGGTGCACCATAGAAGTAGCCGTTTGCGCCGATGCCGTCGAAATAGGCGCCGAAGGAGAAATCGTTGAGTTCGGGAAGCGCCGGCCCTGCCGGCGGCGTCAGCCGCGCCCTGCCGGTAATGATGTCGCCGATCTCGAAAGAAGCGTCCGCTCCGCGGGCGATCGCCGTGACACGCTCCGGCGGCCGTTTCAGCGTTGGCGCCTCGGTGGCGGTGACGGCAAGAATGTAGCGCCATCGCCCGCGATCGTCGCCCTCACGCCGCTCGACACGGCCGGTTATCGTCGTCGTCACGGCGGAATCAAGAATTACGGTCGAGGCTCGCCAGGTCTCGAACTGCGCCGAAAGCATGCCGCAGACCACAAGTGCGAGCGCCAGCAGCGTTGCCCGCAAGACCGTCCTGCCGCTGCCGATGACGGGGATGGCGACCATCAGCACCGACAGGCAGATCAGCGACGTAACAATCGGAAAATCCGATGCCGCGAGAAACCAGAAGGCGGCTCCCGAGCCGAGGAAGACCGGTGAGAACAGCAGTAGTCCTCCGTGGTCCGCCTCTTCGCCCAACATGCGGAGGCCGGCACGCAACGCTCGTCGAGCCGCGCCCGGCAGCCGATGGCGCAATGGCGTCGCCGACTGCGTCCTTGCCGGCCGCACCGCAGATGGCGCAAAACCCGAGGCATCGGCGGCTCCAGCGCCTGTTTCCGGCCGCAATTCGACTGTCCTCAACCCCTGCATGCACCGCCCGAAAACCACCCGCCAAGGCAGCCAGAATGCAGCCTCCCATCAAATCCTGCAAGGATAATCGATTGAAATACGAGGGAAAATCGCGAACACCAAAAGACCAGTCGAATCATCGGCTTCCGCTATGCACGCCGCTCATCGCTGCAGTGCCTAAAAGGTGATGCCGCAATGCACAAAATGCCATCACGGTAACTTGGCATTAGCTTCGCGATCATATAGCTATCGATGAGGACGCTTAACCCCTATGGCGCTTTTATGGCGCTACCGACATTTCGGAGGATCAGCATGACGGATCAAAGCGCTACAATAAAAATCGGTGACAAATCAGTCGACCTGGCCGTTAAAAGCGGCACGATCGGCCCCAGCGTCATCGATATCGGTGCACTCTACAAGAACACCGCCTCCTTCACGTACGATCCGGGTTTCACCTCGACCGCATCCTGTGAATCGAAGATCACCTACATCGACGGCGACGAAGGTGTCCTGCTGCACCGCGGCTATCCGATCGAGCAGCTCGCCGAACACGGCGACTTCCTGGAAGTCTGCTACCTGCTTCTCTACGGCGAACTGCCGACGGCCGCGCAGAAGAAGGATTTCGATTATCGCGTCACGCACCACACCATGGTGCATGAGCAGATGAGCCGCTTCTTCACCGGCTTCCGCCGCGATGCGCATCCGATGGCCGTCATGTGCGGCTGCGTCGGCGCACTGTCGGCCTTCTATCATGACTCCACAGACATCACCGATCCGCACCAACGCATGGTCGCCAGCCTGCGCATGATCGCCAAGATGCCGACGCTTGCCGCCATGGCCTACAAATACCATATCGGCCAGCCCTTCGTTTACCCGAAGAACGACCTCGACTATGCGTCGAACTTCCTGCGCATGTGCTTTGCCGTTCCGTGCGAAGAATATGTCGTCAATCCGGTTCTGTCGCGCGCCATGGACCGTATCTTCATCCTGCATGCCGACCACGAGCAGAACGCTTCGACCTCGACCGTCCGCCTCGCCGGTTCGTCGGGCGCCAACCCGTTCGCCTGCATCGCTGCCGGCATCGCCTGCCTCTGGGGTCCCGCTCACGGCGGCGCCAACGAAGCAGCGCTCAACATGTTGACGGAAATCGGCACGGTCGATCACATTCCGGAATATATCGCCCGCGCCAAGGACAAGAACGACCCGTTCCGTCTGATGGGCTTCGGTCACCGCGTCTACAAGAACTACGATCCGCGCGCCAAGATCATGCAGAAGACGACGCATGAAGTGCTCGGCGAACTCGGCATCAAGGACGATCCGTTGCTCGAAGTGGCGATGGAGCTGGAGCGCATCGCGCTCACCGACGAATATTTCATCGAAAAGAAGCTCTATCCGAACATCGACTTCTACTCCGGCATCACGCTGAAGGCGCTGGGCTTCCCCACGACCATGTTCACCGTGCTCTTCGCGCTCGCCCGCACCGTCGGCTGGATCGCGCAGTGGAACGAGATGATCGAAGATCCGGAACAGCGCATCGGCCGTCCGCGCCAGCTCTATGTCGGCGAACCGAAGCGCGACTACATCCCGGTTTCGAAGCGCTAAAAGCTGCAACAAGACAAAAAGAAAACCCGGTCAGAAATGGCCGGGTTTTTTATTTGCGAGAACATCGAGCAATATCTTAGCCGCGTGCTCTCCTGGCGGTCTTTCCGTCTGCATTCGCTGCCAGATGAGCTCGTAGCCTTCCTTCATCGCCTTGAGCTGATAGGTGTCGGCTGACAACCTTTCCATCCAGCGTGCAAGGCTTGCGCCGCGAACGACATCGTTCAGATATTCCGGCACGACCGGGTAGTCGGCGATCAGATTCGGCAACGCGCCGGTCCAGGTCTTGATGCTCGACGTCAGCATCCGCATGATCCAGTCGACCTTATAGGCCGAGACGACGGGAACATCGGCAAGCGCCAATTCGAGAATGACCGTTCCGGACGCCGCCATGGCTGCATCGGCTTCCGCGAAGGCCTTCCATTTCGCTCCCGCGCCGACAACGATCTCCGGCTGCACCGCCCATCCCGCCGTCATTTCGCGAACGAGCGCCTGCCTGTGTGGCACGGTCGGCAGAATAAAGCGCATAGAGCCGTTGCGGGCGACAAGCTCGTTCGTTGCGGCCTCGAAGTAAGGCAGGAGTTTCTTGATCTCGGAGGAACGCGAGCCGGGAAGAAGAAGGATCGGGCCATTGCCGGGCTGCCTGCCGGCGCGCAGGCGACGGGTCTCAAGCAACGCAGGCTCGGCAGTCAGGCGATGCCCGACATAGGTCGTTGCCGGTCCGCCGAGCGCACGCATCACTGCCGGCTCGAAGGGCAGAACGGCGAGCACGTGATCGACATAGCCAAGCATGCGCGTCGCGCGATATTCCTTCCAGGCCCAGACGCTTGGACAGACATAGTTGACGACAGGCAGATCGGGCAGCGCGGTACGCACGCGCTTGGCCACGCGATGGGTGAAATCCGGGCTGTCGATAATGAGCAGGATATCCGGCCTGGCCTCGATGATATCAGCCGTCGTCCTGCGGATCAGGGTGAACAGCCTCGGCAGCCGGCTCAGCACCTGGGTGATGCCCATGATCGACAGCTCGGAAAAATCAAACAGGGATTTCAAGCCTTCGGCCTGCAGCCCCTCGCCGCCGACGCCGACGAGCTCCACCGGTCCGGCATGAATGCGCTTGAGCGCGGCGATGAGATCGGCGCCGAGCAGATCACCCGAGACCTCGCCGGCGATGACGGCGATCTTCAGCGGCACGCCACTCATTCGAGCCCCCATGCCGGCAGGCCGCGATCGATGCCGCAGACGAAAAGCCCGGCCTCATCGGCAGCCTTGATGACGGCGGCGCGATCGAGCACCAGCGACCGCCCGGCCTCGACGGCGATGCCTGCAAGACCGGCTTTGCCAGCATTCAAGACCGTCGAAACGCCGATCGCCGGCAGATCGGCGCGAATATCCTGCTGGGGCTTGCAAAGCTTGACGAGCCCGCCGCGGCGGCGCGGAGAGATGCGCCCGGCGGCTCTGAGACCCGCGACACGTTCCAGCATCTCATCCGTGCCCTCAAGCCCCTCCAGGGCAACGACGCGCCCGCCGATGCTGACGGCGCCCTGCCCGATATCGAGCCGGCCGAGCGTTTCGGCGGCTTCGGCAGCGCGGGCGATATCGCGGCGATCTTCCTCACTGGGCGCCACCGCGCCAAGGGGGCCGATGGAAGCAAGAAGATCAGGAGCGATCTCATGGGCACCGACGACGCGCCGGCCGTTTCCCTCGATCAACCGGATCACCATCTGCAGAACCGTATCATCACCGCCAGACAGCAATGTGCGGATGGCGGCCGGAACCTTCATCAGGATGCGCAGGGTCGGCCGCACCTCACGCCACTCCGGCCGGCGGCGCACGCTGCCGGACATGACGACGCGGCTGACGCCGTAGCGGTTGAAGAGGCCGTCGAGGGCGGCGAAATCGCCGATGCCGACGACCGCGTGGTCATAGCCTTCCCAGCGCCGGTCGCTCTCGTCCTTCAGCGCAACGATAACGGGATTTTCGCCAGCCGCTCGCGCGGCCTCGGCGACATAGGAAGGCAGAAGACCACCGCCGGCGATGATCGCCAGCCGGCCCGCCGCGGTGTCGCCTGATAAAGCCACGGACTAGCCCTTCTGCCCTCGGGTCGGCGAGGACAGGGCGCGGTCGCTTTCAGCAGCGATGAAATCGAGGATCTGGACCACCTGCTCGCAATCGGCATATTCCTCGCGGATCGCGGCGGCATTTTCGCGGACGGAGGCCGTTCCTTCGAAAATCGCCTTGTAGGCGCGGCGAACCCTGTGGATGACGGCGCGATCGATGCCGGCGCGGGTCATGCCGACGACGTTGAGACCGCCCAGCAGCCCGGGATTGCCGTTCAACATGCCGTAGGGGATGACGTCGTAACTCACTGCCGACAGACCGCCGACGAAGGCGTGACGGCCGACGCGGGTGAACTGGTGAACGGCCGAGCCGCCGCCCAGGATGACGCGATCCTCGATGACGACATGGCCGGCGAGCATGACGTTGTTCGACATGATCACGTGGTTGCCGACGCGGCAATCATGCGCGACATGGGAATTGGCAAGGAAGAGGTTGTTGTCGCCGACGATCGTCTGACCGCCGAAATCGGCCGTGCCCGTATTCATCGTCACGCCTTCGCGGATCGTGCAGTTGGCGCCGACCGTCAGTGTCGTCTCCTCGCCGCCATGATGCACGCTCTGCGGATCACCGCCGACCACGGCCATCGGGAAGATGCGCGTGCCTTTGCCGATCACGGTGCGGCCGGTGACGACCGCATGCGCCAGGAGCTCGACATTCGCATGAAGCACGACATGCGCGCCGACGTAGCAGAAGGGACCGATTTTCACGCCCTCACCGATATCAGCTCCGTCTTCGACGACGGCCATCGGATGAATACGGGCGCTTTCGGCGATATTGCTCATGCCTGATCCTTACGAACGATCATCGCGCCGATATCGGCCTCGGCGACAAGCGCGCCGTCAACCTTGGCGTCGCAATGGAATTTCCAGATATTGCCGCGCTGCTTGTGCTTCTTGACGTGAAATTCGACGCGATCGCCGGGCACGACGGGCTTGCGGAAGCGCGCATTCTCAATGGTCATGAAATAGACGAGGTTGCCCGGCTGGCCTTCCTTCTTGGCACAGATCGCACCCGCCGTCTGGGCCATGCCCTCGATCAGCAGAACGCCCGGCATGATCGGAGATTCCGGAAAATGGCCGGTGAAATGCGGTTCGTTCACGGTGACGTTCTTGATGCCGATCGCGGTGTTGTCGCCGTCGATCTCGATAATCTTGTCGACCATGAGAAACGGATACCTGTGCGGCAGCAGCTTCATGATCTCAATGATGTCAGCCGAAGAAAGCGTTGTCGTGGCTTCCTCAGTCATTTTGCTTGCCTCCAGGGTTCTTTCCGCGCAACTTGCTCTTCGAAACCTGCTGCGCGGCCTCTCTCAGATAGTCTTTTAGCGGACGTGCAGGGACACCGCCATATTGTCCGCCGGCGGCAAGATCGGTCATGATACCGCTTTTGGCGGCAATCTGCACGCCGTCACCGATGGTCACGTGCCCCTTGATTCCGGCCTGGCCGCCGATCTGCACGCCATTGCCGATCTTCGTGCTGCCGGCAATGCCGACCTGCGAAACGATGGCGCAATGGCGGCCGATCTGGACGTTGTGGCCGATCTGCACCTGATTGTCGATCTTGGTGCCCTCGCCGATGACCGTATCGTCCATGGCGCCGCGGTCGATCGTCGTATTGGCGCCGATCTCGACATTGTCCTGAATGATCACGCGGCCAATCTGGACGATCTTGATCATGCCGCGCGGACCCGGCGCATAACCGAAGCCATCCTGGCCGATGCGAACGCCATTGTGGATGATGACGCCATTGCCGATCAGCGCGCAGAGAATGCTGGCATTGGCAGCGATCGAACTATCCCGGCCGATCTTGACATTTGAACCGATGACGGCGTGCGCGCCGATGCGCGTCCCCTCGCCGATCTCGGCGTGCGCACCGATGACGGCCAACGGCTCGACGATCACGCCTTTCTCGAGTTTGGCGCTCGGATCGATCACCGCGCTCGGAGCGATCTCGCTCTCGCCTGGAAGGCCAACTGGACGCAATGCAGCGGGATAAAACAGGCCGCCCGCCATTGCGAAAGCCGCGTGCGGATTGGACGACAGGATGATCGGGATATGCGGAGGTACGAGGTCCACAAGCGCCTTGTCACAGATCACCGCAGAGGCTTCGCACGTCGCGAATTCATCGCGGCTGCGGCGCGACAGGATATAACAGACGTCGCCCGCCCGCGCCCGGCTGATGGGCGCGACGGACCTGACGACGACATCGGCATGATCGGAATTAGCGAGCTCCGCCCCAAGAAACTCTGCCAGCTCCGCGAGCTTCAGACCTTCATGGGGCAGAAAAAAAGCGTTGTGCTCCATCGGCAATGCTCCAGAACGGAATTGAGTCTTACAGTTCCGGACTGCCGATATCAGAATTGGTTGTTGATGCCAAACTTGAAGTTCTGCGTCTTGTCGAAGTCTTCCTTGAGAACCGGGATCGCGTAATCCAGACGCAATGCACCGAAAGGAGACTGCCAGACGACGCCGACACCGACGGAAGCGCGCAGCGAAGCGCTGGTGCCTTCAGCCTGGTCTGCACCAAGAAGATCGACATCATTGCCAAACAGCGTACCGGCGTCCGCAAAGACTGCGCCACGCAGGTTGAAGTCACGCGGGAAGCCCGGCATCGGGAAGGTCGCTTCCGCGGACGCCGTGAAATAGGTCGTGCCGCCGAGCGGATCGTCGTTGGTGCCCTGGATGCGCGGACCAATACCCTTGTTCTCAAAGCCGCGAATATCGGCGTTGGTCAGGGTGAACTGGTCGAAGACGTTCAGGTTATCGCCGAAGCCGACGACATAACCCGCCGAAGCAGAAAGCGATCCGATAATATCGGCATCGTCGGCGAGCAGGTGGTAATAACGCGCTTTACCGTAGATCTTGTAGAACTGGGAGTCGCCGCCGAGGCCGGCAATTTCCTGCGTCGCCGTTGCGTAGATGCCTTCACGCGGCAGGACGGTGTCGTCGAGCGTGTTATAGGTCAGCGTCTGCGAGACGGAAGAGCGCGTCCACGGGCTCTCGTCGACCAGATTGGCGTAGGTGGCCGAAAGGTCGGCGGTATCGCCGTCATACTTCATCTGCTTGTAATTATAGCGGAAGGTCGTCGCCAGATCTTCGGTGATCGGCGCCGTGACGCGCAGAACGACGCTGGTTTCCTCGTAATCGTAGTCGTCGTTGCTCGACGTTTCGCTGTGGTTGACGTCGAAGCCTGCCGCCAGACGGTAACCGAGGAAATAGGGTTCGGTGAAGCTGACGCCGTAGGCGCGCGAGCCTTCCTGACCGCCGCCGGCCGAGATGCGGATGTACTGACCGCGGCCGAGGAAGTTCTTTTCTTCGATCGAGGCTTCGAGCAGCAGGCCATCGCCGCCGGCCGCATAACCGGCGCCGACACCGAACGAACCCGTGGACTGATCCTGCACGTCGACGACCACCACGACGCGGTCCGGCGAGCTGCCGGGCTGGGTGGAGATATTGACGGAGGAGAAGTAACCGAGCGCTTCGAGGCGACGCTTGGCCTTGGTGATCATCTGCTGATTGAAGGCGTCGCCTTCGCTCATATCGAATTCGCGGCGGATGACATAGTCGCGCGTGCGGCTGTTGCCGCGGATTTCGATGCGCTCGACATAGGCGCGCTCGCCCTGATCGACCAGATATTCGACACCGATCGTATTGTTGTTGAGGTCGCGGTTACCGCGCGGCGTGACGCGTGCGAAGGGATAACCGGCAGAGGCCACCTGATCGGAGATCGCCTCGATCGACTTCTGAACTTCCTTGGCGCTGTAGAGGTGGCCCTCTTTCGTGCGCACCAGCGGCTGCAGCTGATCCGAGCCGACGCCTTCGACAGTCGACTGAACGGTCACCGGTCCGAAGTCGTAACGCTGGCCTTCCTCGATGTTGAAGGTGAGCGTGTATTTGTTGGTCGCTTCGTCGAAGCTGGCATCGGAAGAGACGATGCGCATGTCGGCATAGCCGCGGTTGTAATAAAACTGGCGCAGCGCCTCTTCGTCGGCGTGAAGCTTGTCTTCGTTGTAGACGTCCTTGCGGGTCAGGAACGACAAGAAGTTCGAGCGCTTGGTCTGGATGACGGCAGCCAGGCGGCCGGCGCTGTAGGCATTGTTACCGACGAAATTGATCGCATCGATCTTGGTGCGGTCGCCTTCATTGATGACGAAAGCCAGGTTGACGCGGCCTTCGCCGAGCGGCACCACCTGCGTCGTCACTTCGACTTCGCTGCGACCGGTGGCGGCGTAGGCATCCTTGATCGCCTGAATGTCGGACTGGATCTGGGTATCGCTGTAGGGGCCGGCGGCATGGGTCTGAACCACGGTCGCGAGCTTGTCGTCCTTGATCTTGCGGTTGCCGTTGAAGACGACCTGATTGACGAGCTGGGCTTCCTGGACATTGACGACGAGCGTGCTTCCGGAGACCGAGATCTTGACGTCCGAGAAGTAGCCGGTGCCGTAGAGCTGCTTGACCGAGTCATCGATATCGGTGTTCGAAAAACTCTTGCCGGGAGCGATGGTGAGGTTCGACCGGACGGCTTCCGCGCCGACGCGGCTTGCGCCGCGCACATCGATGCGCTGGATAACCGCGGCCTCAGCGGCCGTAGCAGAAACGAACGTCACAGCACCTGCGCCCGAAGCAACAACACCAGCAGACAGCGCAACCGCCGATACTGCGTTCAAAAACCTTGAACCAGCCTTCATTTCACCTATTACCTTTTTTCCCTCGTCCCCGTCCCCGGGAAACCCCGATTCCGGTCACGTGTGTCGTTTTACCCGCTTTTGACATACAAGCAAGGGAGGTCGTTAATTTCTGTTTACTTCATTTCCAAGCGTGACCCATTCGCCACTACAGCCTTGAAACATCGTAAATAAATAGTAATTCCCTTGCCTTGCGCGTTTATCCTATCAGCGCGCTAATGTCGTTCCAGGTCGCGAAAACCATCAATGTCAGTACCATGGCCAAGCCAATGCGAAATGCAATTTCCTGAGCCCCAGAGCCCAGCGGTTTTCCCCTTACCGCCTCCACCGCATAGAACATCAGGTGGCCGCCATCAAGTACCGGAACCGGCATCAGGTTAAGCAATCCTATCGAAACCGAAAGCACGGCAGCAAGCTGCAACACTGCGCCTATACCAAGCGTGGCCATCTGGCCCGAAGCCTGCGCCACGCGGATCGGCCCACCCAACTGATCGGCCCGCATCGATCCCGTGAGGAGATTGCCGATATATTTGAAAGTGCCGGTGACGATATCCCTGGTCTGGATCACACCCTCGCGCAGCGCCTGGAGCGGCGTATAGGTCTGCAGGCGGAAATGACCGACTTCCTGGTTGGTGACGATGCCGATCAGGCCCACTTCGATCTTGTTGCCGAACTGGTCGGTCATGTCGGTCCGTTGCGGCACCATCGGCAGGTCGAGTTTCTGGCCGGCGCGATCGATCGTCACGACGATCTTCTGGTTCGGGCGGATGCTGACATAGCGGCGCACGTCGTCGAAGGTCTCGACCTTGCCGCCGTCGATGGCAACCAGCAGATCGCCGGGGAGGATGCCGGCGGCCGCAGCCGCACTATCCGGCTTGACCTCGGCCACGACAGGATCGGCGACCGTGCGGCCATAGACCGCGAAAAGAACGGTGAAGATGGCGATTGCCAGCAGAAAATTGGCGATCGGGCCGGCCGCAACGGTTGCCGCACGTTTCCACAGCTTTGCGCCGGCAAAGGAACGCGCTCTATCCTCCTCGGACATGGCGGCGAGCTTGTCGGCATCGGGTTTGCTCGAGGCATCCTCGTCGCCGAAGAAGCGGACATAGCCGCCGAGCGGGATTACCGAAATCTTCCAGCGCGTTCCGTGGCGGTCGGTAAAACCGAATATCTCAGGACCGAAGCCGACCGAAAAGGCAAGGATGCGGATGCCGCTCCAGCGCCCGACGAGATAGTGGCCCATCTCATGCACGAAGACGAGCAGCGAGAGGACGAGGACGAAGGGAACGATATAGCCCGTCAAAAATCCGAATATGCCGGTCACCGCTTCCATGAGTTCCTTCCGTCAGGCTGCCGCGTCATCAAAGGCCGAACAACGCCGCACCAAGCGACGTCATCCCGTTCCCCTTTATCAAGGAAAATAGCCCAGCAAGCAAGAACGCCGAAAAGCAGGCAAAAATCAGCCCGTCGACGCGGTCCATGACGCCGCCGTGGCCCGGGATGAGATGGCTCGAATCCTTGACGCCGAATTTGCGCTTGATGAAAGATTCGAAAAGATCGCCAGACTGGCTGCAGACCGACAGAACGAGCGCCACGCCGGCGGCAATGTTTTCCGCGCCGGGAAGAAGAAAATGAACGAGAAGGACGCCGGCTGCGACCGCAGAAACGGCACCGCCGATTGCCCCCGACCATGTCTTTCCAGGCGAGATCGACGGGGCAAGCTTCGGCCCGCGAAGCGCCCTGCCGACGAAATAGGCAAGGATATCGGTGGCCCAGACGACGGCGAAGACGAAGAGCATGGCGTAGAGACCCGGCTGATCGTCGCTTCTGATCGCAGCGAGCGCCACGCCGGTGGCGCCGGCATAAAACAGGCCTGCCGGGAACCAACGGCTCGTACCGTGCAGGATGATGAGGGCAATACCGACGGCGGTGACCCCGACCAGCATGCCGGTGGCGAATTCGAAATTGCCGACAAGCACGAGAAAGGCGATCGCCGCCTCGCCGACCCAGCCGACCGCATTGGCGACCCAGTCACGCGCGATGCCGGTGATCTTCGTCCACTCATAATAGATCAGCAGGCCGATCAGTGCTGCGAGGATGCGGAAGGCAAGACCGCCATACCAGGTGGCGGCGAGAACGACGACCGCAAGAATCAGTCCTGAAACGATGCGGAGCTTCAATTCCCTATGCATCAGGTGCCGACCGCGGCTGCTTGTGACAAGCCACCGAAACGCCGGTCGCGGGAGGCGAATTTCTCCAGCGCCGAGCGGAAGATTTCGGGGCTGAAATCCGGCCAGTATTCCGGAAGGAAGACGAATTCCGAATAGGCGGCCTGCCACAGCAGGAAATTGGACAGCCGCTCCTCGCCGCTCGTGCGGATGATGAGATCCGGATCGGGAATACCTGCCGTATCGAGACGGGCATTGATCAGAGCGGGGGTGATATCCTGCGCTCTCAGACGGCCGGATTCGACATCCCTTGCCAAGCTCACCACGGCGCGGGAGATCTCATCCCGGGAGCCGTAGTTGAAAGCGATGACCAGCGTCAGCGCCGTATTCTCCTTGGTCGTCTCCTCCGCTTCGAGCAGGAGGCCGAGAATGTCGCTGCGCAGGCTGTGACGATCGCCGATCACCTTGATCCGCACATTCTGGCGATGAAGCTCGGCAAGGTCGCGCCGGATGAAAGCCTTGAGCAGGCCGAGCAGATCGGAGACCTCGGCCTCCGGCCGGCGCCAGTTCTCCGAGGAGAAGGCGAAGAGCGTCAGATATTTGATGCCGGCGGCACCGGCGGCGCGCACCGTCTCGCGCACCGCTTCGACACCCTTTCGATGGCCCATGGTGCGCGGCAGGCCGCGCTGCTTGGCCCAACGGCCATTGCCGTCCATGATGATGGCAACATGCTCTGGCACAGTCACAAATACAGCTTCCGACATTTCCCGTCCGGTCTTTCCAGGCAAAGGCACAGATCCCTTAGACCTGCATGATTTCCTTTTCCTTCTCGGCAAGCAAGCGGTCGATTTCGGAAATCGTCTCGTCCGTCATCTTCTGTACGCGTTCGGACTGCGCCCTGCCCTCGTCCTGGCCGATTACGCCATCCTTCTCGGCCTTTTTAAGGCCGTCCATACCGTCACGGCGGACATGGCGAATCGCCACCTTGCTCTTTTCGGCATAATCGTGAGCCACCTTGACGAGCGACTTGCGGCGCTCCTCGTTCAGTTCCGGCAGCGGAATGCGCAGGCTCTGGCCGTCGACGATCGGATTGAGGCCGAGATTGGATTCGCGAATGCCGCGATCGACGGCGCTGACCATCGACTTGTCCCAGACGGAAACCGTCAGCATGCGCGGCTCGGGCACGGTGATGTTTGCGACCTGGTTCAACGGCACGCGCGAACCATAGGCCTCGATCGTTACCGGATCGAGGATGTTGGCCGAAGCGCGGCCGGTGCGCAGCGATGCGATGTCGCTCTTGAATGACGAAACCGCGCCGTCCATGCGGCGCTTCAGTTCCTTGATGTCGATACCTTCACTCATGTCGATGCTCCCGTCCGGAGCATGATGCCGAAAAGTGTCAGCGGCTTTCGGGAGACATCATGCTCTAACTATTTAATGTAGAACATGATTCAGATCTCAGGCCAACCAAGCCTCAAATCATCATGTTCTAGCGAGGGCTGCGCCAAATAGACGGCGCAGCTTATATCAGTTGTCCGAGACGATGGTCTTGAGGCCACCGCCCGTCAAGATTTCGGTAAAACCGCCTTTCTCGTGGATCGAAAAGACGATGATCGGAATGGAATTTTCCCTGGCAAGCGCTACGGCGGCAACGTCCATCACCGCAAGCCCCTTTTCCAGCACCTCCTGGTGCGTCAGGCGGTCGAAGCGGGTCGCGTCGGGATATTTCTTTGGGTCGGCGGTGTAGATGCCGTCCACCTGCGTGCCCTTGAAGATCGCTTGCGCGCCCATTTCGGCAGCGCGGAGTGCCGCGGCGGAATCGGTGGTGAAGAAGGGGTTGCCGGTGCCGCCGGCAAAGATCACCACGCGCCCCATCGACAGATGATAGAGCGTTGCGCGCTGCGAAAAGCTCTCGCAGATCTCCGGCATGGAGATGGCCGAAAGCACCACCGTATCGATGTTCAGCTTGCGCAGCGAGGTCGCGAGCGCCAGCGCGTTGATGATGGTGCCGAGCATGCCCATATGGTCGCCGGTGACCCGGTCTCCGCCCTTGGACGCCACCGCGACACCGCGGAAGATATTGCCGCCACCGACGACGACGCCGACTTCCACACCCATATGCCTCGCCTCGGCGATATCGGATGCAATGCGGTCCGCTACCGCGACATCGATCCCGAAACCCTGGCTACCCATGAGCGCTTCGCCGGAAGCCTTGAGCAGAACGCGTTTATAGACAGGCTCTAAAGACATCTTGGCTCCTCGTAAATTGCCGTGAATGCCCGATACACGAAGGGCACCGCGTTGTCACGCGATGCCCTGGTGTTTTCCCAATTATGGCTGGAAGATCAACCCTTGGCGGCAGCCGCGACTTCGGCTGCGAAATCGGTTTCTTCCTTCTCGACGCCTTCGCCGAGCAGGAGACGGGCCATGCCGGCAACTTCGATCGGCGCGCCGACGGCCTTTTCAGCTTCCTTGATGGCTGCTGCGACCGTGAGATCAGGATTGATGACGAAAGCCTGCGAGAGAAGAGCAACTTCCTCGAAGAACTTGCGCATGCGGCCTTCGACCATCTTCTCGATGATGTTGTCGGGCTTGCCGGAAGCGCGCGACTGCTCGATGAAGACGTTGCGCTCGCGCTCGGCGACGGCAGCATCGACTTCCTCGGGGCGGATCGCCAGCGGCGCGGTCGCGGCAATGTGCATGGCGACCTGGCGGCCGATGGCGTTCAGGGCTTCCTTGTCGCCGGTCGACTTCAGGGCGACGAGAACGCCAAGCTTGCCGAGGCCGTCGGAAACGGCATTGTGGATATAGGTGGCAACGACGCCGTCCTCGACGGAGAGAGCAGCCGCGCGGCGCAGGTTCATGTTCTCGCCGATCGTTGCGACCGCGTCCTTGATCGTGTCGGAAACGGACTTGCCGGATGCCGGGTAGGTCGCGGCAGCAATGGCGTCGACGGTGCCGTCGGTCGCGACGGCGACCTTGGCGACGCCACGGACGAGATCCTGGAAGGCATCGTTACGGGCGACGAAGTCGGTTTCGGAGTTGACTTCGACGACGACGGCCTTGGTCCCTGCGCTCGAAACGCCGATGAGGCCTTCAGCGGCGGTGCGGCCCGACTTCTTGTCGGCCTTGGCGATGCCCTTGGCGCGCAGCCAGTCGATTGCCGCTTCCATATCGCCGTTGGTTTCAGCAAGAGCCTTCTTGCAGTCCATCATGCCTGCGCCGGTCTTTTCGCGCAGTTCCTTCACCATTGCAGCCGTAATCTCGCTCATTAGCTTCCTCTTGTCGGTTCATACGGTGGGCCGCAAAGCGCGGCGCGGCACCGGATTGACGCTCGAAATGTACCTGTATGTATGACAGCGTGATGAAGACGCGTCATATCGAAACTTGTCTGGCAAAGCGCCCTGGCGCCTTTGCCCTGAAACAGGCAAGGCCGCCGAACTTCGATGAGTCGCGAGCGGCCTTTCCCAGTCTCTGCAAGCATTGGCGGAACGTTCGCTCCGCCCGCTTTCATCAGCCTTCGGCTGCTTCCTCGAGAGCCGGCTCGACCGGAACTTCGGAGGATGCGCCGAGATCGCGGCCGGAAGAGCTCTGCTGACGCGCGATGCCGTCGATGGCGGCGCGGGAGATCAGCTCGCAGTAAAGAGCGATCGCACGCGATGCGTCGTCGTTGCCCGGGATCGGATAGTCGATCAGGTCAGGATCGCAGTTCGAATCGATGATGGCGACGACCGGAATGCCGAGGCGCTTGGCTTCGTCGATCGCGATCTTTTCCTTGTTGGTGTCGATGATGAACATCAGGTCGGGGGTGCCGCCCATATCGCGGATACCGCCGAGAGCCTTGTCGAGCTTTTCACGCTCGCGCTCGAGGTTCAGACGTTCCTTCTTGGTGAAGCCCTGGGCTTCGCCGCCGAGGATCTCATCGAGCTTGCGCAGGCGCTGGATCGAGTTGGAGATCGTCTTCCAGTTCGTCATCATGCCGCCGAGCCAGCGCGAGTTGACGTAGTACTGGGCCGAGCGCTTGGCGCTGTCAGCGATGATCTCGGACGCCTGGCGCTTGGTGCCGACGAAGAGAACGCGGCCGCCGCGGGCAACGGTGTCGCTGACGACCTGCAGGGCGCGCGACAGCATCGGAACGGTCTGTGCCAGGTCGATGATGTGGATGTTGTTACGATCGCCGAAGATGTACGGCTTCATCTTCGGGTTCCAGCGGTGCGTCTGGTGGCCGAAGTGGACGCCTGCTTCGAGAAGCTGGCGCATAGAGAAATCGGGCAATGCCATGCCTTTTTATCCTTTTCCGGTTGAACCTCCGCAAGGCGAACAGCACCCTCTTCGAGGATGCCACCGGGCGGAACAGCCCGGATTCCTCCCGGACGATCCCATGCCTTACGTGTGGAATGGTGGTGCCCATACATTCCGTTTGGCATAAAAGCAAGCAAAACATTCCGTTTGGAATATTATACTGAGAAAGCTGCCGTATTCGCCCCTGCGCACCTCACGCAAATGGGAACATGACGAATGCAGGAACCATCCGGCCCCGCAAATGCCGCTGTGACATGGCTTTATCACAACCGCAGACGGCTTAGTTGCAAACCTCGGCCTTGCGGTCGAGCAGCTCCAGCTTGGCGAGCTTTCCGGTCAGGACGAAATCGCCGTAATCCATCGTCAGGTCGCGGGTAATGCCGTTTTCATAGAGCTTGAAGGACATGCGGTAGACCGGCAGGGCATCCGTTTTCGCATTCTCGTTGAAATAGGCGATCGTCACCGGCCAGAAGGCCGTCTTGGAAAAAGCGCCGGCATTGCCGGCATCGGCCTCGTCCGTCACCGGCGTTTCCTGTTTGCCGACGATCGTTGTCGTCACCAGCGACTTGTCGCCGTCATCAGACCCGTCGAAGACGCGGGCCTCGAAGAAGCGTTTGCCGTCCTTAGCGTTCTGGATCACATCGAGCATATGCTCGGTGGGAAAACGGCTTTCGGCCAG
The DNA here is from genome assembly GCF_047445895.1 of Rhizobium sp. BR 249. Taxonomy (NCBI): domain Bacteria; kingdom Pseudomonadati; phylum Pseudomonadota; class Alphaproteobacteria; order Hyphomicrobiales; family Rhizobiaceae; genus Rhizobium; species Rhizobium sp. BR 249. The sequence goes on from NZ_JARWKX010000022.1 coordinate 56,981, forward strand.
CTGCAGCTCGCGGCTCGCCGGCTGCTTGAGATCGACCTTGACGCCGTCAGGCCGATCCTCGGCCGCGCCGTTGACTTCCTTGTCGAGCTGGTCGTCAGTGAAGGACTTGGTGTCGAAGGTGAATTTGCCGTCCTTCAGGTTCTCGAAGGTCTTCGTCTGCTGATCGCTGACGCGCACGCTGTCGCCGGTATCGATCTGTGTCACGAAGCGGAAATTGGTGGTGAAACCCTGGCAATAGCTGCCGTCGAATTCATAGACCATGCGGCCGTACATGCCGGCGATACCCGAGCGGTCCGAGGCGTCCTTCAGCTCCAGATCGTATACGGCGCGATGAGCGACGAGGCCGGTCGCAATCGCCGCGCTCGCCGCAGGCGCGCCCGCCCATGCATTGGCGGAAACGCTGGCGAGAAGCAGAGCGGCAAGCGACGATCGGAACATTCATTCACTCCTGTTGGACTCGGCCGCGATGTTATATGAACTCTTTCGGCCAAATCGAGGCTCGAACCTGTCATATTAAAGATTCTAGTCTTGATGCATAATTTTTGAAACATTGACAACAAAAGCGGAGACGAAAATGTCCAATGAAATTGCTGCACGCCTGAGCGAGATGGGGATAACCCTGCCCGAAGCCGCGGCTCCCGCCGCAAACTACGTTCCCTACGTCATCAGCGGCAATCTTCTCTACATCTCCGGACAGCTGCCGCTCGAAGGCGGCAAAATTGCCGTATCGGGCCATCTCGGCAAGACCGTGGATGTTGCAGCGGGCCAGCGCGGCGCCGAACTCTGCGCCATCAACATTCTCGCCCAGGCCAAAGCTGCGCTCGGCGGCGATCTCGGCCGTATCCGGCGCGTCATCAAGCTGAACGGCTTCGTCGCCTCGGCGCCCGACTTCGTCGAGCAGCATCTCGTCATCAACGGCGCTTCGAACCTGATTGCCGGCGTGCTCGGCGAGGCCGGCAAACATGCGCGCGCCGCCGTCGGCATGGCAGCTCTGCCGCTGAACGCCGCCGTCGAGATCGACGCTATCATGGAAATCGCGGAATGACCAATGCAGACTGGATCAAGGACGTGCCGGTCGCCCATCGCGGCTATCACGACCTCAACAAGCATGTCTGGGAAAACACGCTTTCGGCCTTCTCGCGCGCCGTCGAAGCGGGCTTTGCGATCGAATGCGACCTGCATTACGCCTCCGACGGCGTGCCGATCATCTTTCACGACGAGGATCTCAAGCGCCTGTGCAATCTCAACGGCGACATCCGCGAGCGCACCTCCAGGGAGCTCGGGCTGATCGCCGTCGGGGGCACGAACGATAAGGTGCCGACGCTGCGTCAGCTCCTCGACCTCGTCAAGGGCAAGGTCCCGCTGGTGCTGGAGCTCAAGGGCCGCGAGGCCGACGACGAGGGTTTTGCCGAATCCGTACTCGAAGTGCTCGAAGGCTATGAAGGCAAAGTGGCGCTGATGAGCTTCGACCATTGGCTGCTGCGCGATCTGAAGGCGCTTGATGCACCCTACCCGCTCGGATTGACGGCCGACGGCAATACGCCGGAGCAGTTCAGGACGCATGCGCAGGCGATGGAGATCGGTTTGGATTTCATCTCCTATTATTATGGCGATCTGCCGAATGCCTTCATCACGGGCGAACGCGAAAAGGGCATTCCCGTAATCACCTGGACGGTGCGTGACGAAGAGGCGCGCCGGCGGACCTTCGCCAATGCAGACCAGATGACCTTCGAAGGCTTCGATCCGCGCGTGGCCGTTTGACGCTCGCTTTTTGGCCAAGATCATGCGCAGACTGAGGTAGAGCCGAACCGTCCCCTCCCCACAGGCTTCGCATTCGCCCCATGACCGATGAACTATCCATTCGCGTAGAACGCTCCTTCACCGCGATTTCCCCGGAGAGCTGGTCCAGGCTTTCCGGGGCGTCGAAGGCAGGCAGCACGCTTGCCTACAATCCCTTCGTCTCGCACGCTTTTTTATCGTCGCTGGAAGAATCCGGCTCGGCCGCCGCCGAAACCGGCTGGCTCGGCCACCACCTGCTGCTCGAGACCGACCGCGGCGAACTGATCGGCGCCCTGCCCGGCTATCTCAAGAACCACAGCCAGGGCGAATATGTCTTCGATCATGGCTGGGCCGACGCCTTCGAGCGGGCCGGCGGGCGTTATTATCCCAAGCTGCAGTGCTCGATCCCGTTCACGCCGGCGACAGGGCCGCGTCTTCTCGCCGCCGAAGGGCTGCAGCGATTGCCGATCCAGAGCGCGATCGCCGAAAGCCTGAAAGAGGTCGTGCGCCGGCTCGGTATTTCCTCGGCCCATATCACTTTCGTGCCTGACGAAGAGATCGGCGTCTTCGAGATGGACGGCTATCTGCACCGCACCGACCAGCAGTTCCATTTCATCAACGACGGATATGCCAATCACGAGGAGTTTCTCGATACGCTCGCCTCGCGCAAACGCAAGGCGTTGCGCAAGGAGCGCCGCGCAGCACTCGAAAACGGCATCAGCATCGACTGGCTGACCGGCCGAGACCTCACGGAACGCATCTGGGACCAGTTCTTCAAGTTCTATATGGATACCGGCGGCCGCAAATGGGGCCGGCCCTACCTCACCCGCAAGTTCTATTCGCTGATCGGCGAGCGCATGGCCGACGACATCCTGCTCGTCATGGCCAAGCGCGAGGGCCGCTATATCGCCGGCGCGATCAACTTCATCGGCGGCGACACGCTCTACGGCCGCCACTGGGGCTGCATCGAGGATCATCCCTTCCTGCATTTCGAGGTCTGCTATCATCAGGCGATCGACTTTGCCCTTTCGAAAGGGCTGAAACGGGTCGAGGCCGGAGCGCAGGGCGAACACAAGCTCGCCCGCGGCTACCTGCCGGTAACGACGCATTCCGCCCATTACGTCGCCCATGCCGGCCTTCGCCGTGCAATCGGCGACTATCTCGCCCACGAGCGGGCCGATGTCGAACATATGAGCGAGTTGCTGACCGAGCACAGCCCTTTCCGCAAAGGCGAGCGCCAGCAGGAGGATTGACGCCGGCCCGCCGACCAAGCTACTCGATCAACCAGCAAACGAGGAGATTTCGCGATGACCAGCCCGGCCGCCTATGACGACAACAACATCTTCGCCAAGATCCTGCGCGGCGAAATTCCCTCGCACCGCATCTACGAGGACCAGCATACGGTCGCCTTCATGGATGTGATGCCGCAGGCGCCGGGCCACGTGCTCGTCCTTCCGAAGGCGCCTTCCCGCAATATCCTCGATGCCGATCCCGCCACCCTCGCCCATGCCATCACCGCCGTCCAGAAGGTCGCCCAGGCGGTCCAGGAAGTTTTCGACGCCGATGGCGTGTTCATCGCCCAGTTCAACGAACCGGCGGCCGGTCAGACGGTGTTCCATCTGCATTTCCATGTCATCCCCCGTCACGAGGGCGTGGCGTTGAAGCCGCATTCCGGCAAAATGGAAGACGGCGCGGTGCTTGCCGCCAATGCACAAAAGATCAGGGCAGCGCTGGCTTAAGGAACTGTGCAGCGGCTCCAGGATAATGACATCCATAAGAACAAAGAGCTAAACGCCGAAAACGAAAAAGGCCGCGGATGACGCGGCCTTTTTCAATTCGGTGAAACGATCTCACTTCTTGCGCGGAACCTTCGGAACCGCGGAGCCCTTCTTCGGGGCATCGCGTACTTCCGGCTCCGGCTGCGGCACGGTCTTGGCCTTCGTCTTCTTGACCGGCTTCGTCTTCAGCTCGCCATCATCGTCATGGCCAGCTTCTGGATGAACCAGTTCGGCTTCCGGCTTCGGCTTGATCGGCGCCGTATCCGGAATGGCCTCGAGCAGAATGCCAGGCTTGCCGTCTTCCTTCGGACCGACGGTGACGTTGACGACGCCGCCCTTCTTCAGCTTGCCGAAGAGGATTTCGTTGGCAAGCGGCTTCTTGATCGTGTCCTGGATCACGCGGGCGAGCGGGCGGGCGCCCATCTTCTCGTCGTAACCTTTTTCGGAAAGCCAGGCGATCGCATCCTCATGCAGGTCGAAGGTGACGTTCCTTTCGGAAAGCTGGGCTTCCAGCTGCATGATGAACTTCTGCACGACCTTGTGGATGACGGCCGTCGGCAGCGCCGCGAAGGGAATAATCGCATCGAGGCGGTTGCGGAACTCCGGCGTGAAGAGCCGGGTCAGCGCCTCCTCATCCTCGCCGGTACGCTTGGACGAACCGAAGCCGATTGCGGCCTTGGCCATTTCGGACGCGCCCGCATTGGTCGTCATGATCAGGATGACGTTGCGGAAGTCGATCTTCTTGCCGTTATGGTCGGTCAGCGTGCCGTGGTCCATGACCTGCAGCAGGATATTGTAGATATCCGGATGCGCCTTCTCGATTTCGTCGAGCAGGACCACGCAATGCGGATGCTGATCGACGCCATCGGTCAAAAGACCGCCCTGGTCGAAGCCGACATAACCGGGAGGTGCGCCGAGCAGACGGGAAACCGTATGCCGCTCCATATATTCCGACATGTCGAAGCGCAGGAGCTCGACGCCGAGCGACGATGCCAGCTGCTTTGCCACCTCGGTCTTGCCGACGCCGGTCGGACCAGAGAAGACATAGGCGCCGATCGGCTTGTTCGGCTCGCGAAGGCCGGCGCGCGCCAGCTTGATCGAGGTCGAAAGGGCTTCGATCGCGATATCCTGGCCATAGACCACCGAGCGCAGCTCCTGCTCGAGATTGGCGAGCACCGCTTCGTCGTCCTTGGAGACGGTCTTCGGCGGAATGCGCGCCATCGTGGCGATCGTCGCCTCGATCTCCTTTTCGGTGATCAGCTTGCGGCGCTTCGAGGGCGGCAGCAGCATCTGGGCCGCACCCGTTTCGTCGATCACGTCGATCGCCTTGTCGGGCAGCTTGCGGTCGGAGATGTAGCGGGCCGACAGTTCGACGGCCGACTTGATGGCGTCGTTCGAGTAGCGCAGGTGGTGATATTCTTCGAAATAGGGCTTCAGGCCCTTCATGATTTCGATCGCATCATTGATCGAGGGTTCGCTGACGTCGATTTTCTGGAAGCGACGGACGAGCGCCCGGTCCTTTTCGAAGAACTGGCGGTATTCCTTATAGGTGGTCGAACCGATGCAGCGGATCGCGCCCGACGACAGGGCCGGCTTCAGCAGATTCGATGCATCCATCGCGCCGCCCGAGGTGGCGCCGGCGCCGATCACCGTATGGATCTCGTCGATGAAGAGCACGGCGCCCGGATATTCTTCCAGTTCCTTGACGACCTGCTTCAGGCGCTCTTCGAAATCGCCGCGATAGCGCGTGCCGGCGAGCAGCGTGCCCATATCGAGCGAAAAGATCGTCGCATCGGCGAGCGCCTCGGGAACCTTGCCTTCGACGATGCGCTTGGCAAGGCCTTCGGCGATCGCCGTCTTGCCGACGCCGGGATCGCCGACATAGAGCGGATTGTTCTTCGAACGGCGGCACAGGATCTGGATGGTGCGGCTCACCTCGGCGTGACGGCCGATCAGGGGATCGATCTTGCCGCCCTTGGCCTTCTCGTTGAGATTGACGCAATAGGCCTTGAGCGCATCCTGCTGCTTCTTGGGGCCGCCCTCTTCCTCGCCGCCGCGCGCGGTCGGCTTGCTTTCCGATTCGTCCTCGGCGCCGCGGGGAGGACGAGCCTCCGAAGCGCCCGGCCGCTTGCCGATGCCGTGGGAGATATAGTTGACGGCGTCGTAGCGCGTCATCTCCTGCTCCTGCAGGAAATAGGCGGCATGGCTCTCACGCTCGGCGAAGATGGCGACGAGCACGTTGGCGCCGGTCACCTCCTCGCGGCCGGAAGACTGCACGTGGATGACGGCGCGCTGGATGACACGCTGGAAACCGGAGGTCGGCTTGGAATCCTCGTCATATCCGGTGATCAGGTTGGAAAGTTCGTTATCGACATATTCGACGAGCGTCTTGCGCAGCGCGTCGAGATCGACGTTGCAGGCACCCATGACCGCGGCCGCATCGGCATCGTCGATCAGGGCAAGCAACAGATGCTCGAGCGTGGCATATTCATGATGCCGCTCGTTGGCAAAGGTCAGTGCCTGATGGAGCGCCTTCTCTAAGCTAGGCGAAAATGTTGGCACGTTCAGATCCTCACTTCTTTTCCATGACGCATTGCAGCGGATGCTGGTGCTGCCGGGCGAAGTCCATCACCTGGCTGACCTTCGTTTCCGCTACCTCGTATGTGAATATTCCGCATTCGCCGACGCCGTGGTTGTGGACATGGAGCATGATGCGGGTGGCACTTTCACGATCCTTCTGAAAAAAACGCTCCAGAATGTGAATGACGAATTCCATGGGAGTGTAGTCGTCATTCAGAAGCAGTACGCGATAGAGGTTGGGCTTCTTGGTCTTCGGCTTGGTGCGCGTGATGACCGAGGTTCCGCGATTTCCGTTATCCCCGTTCCTTTCGCTGTCGTTCTGCATCCGGATCGGCTTTGCGATCATTTTCATTCATTCCTCGATCAACCCGGCAGAGCATGGGAGGGTGCTTTTCCCGCCGAATATCTGAAACACTAACTTAGTTCATAATAGGCCGATTTTAAGCCCCCTGTCAGACACTGCAATCAAGAAATGCCGGCATGCACGGGAAAGACTAAAAAAGTCCCCGGACGATCCGCACACGGACGCAGCAATGAAAGTGGAAACAAAAAAGACCGGCTACAGATGCGTAGCCGGTCTTGGTTTTTCAATATGTAGCGCAGGTTGCGCTTTCGACGTTACTTCAGGCGGCAGCGGGTGTCGCCGGCTGCGGCGATTTCGGCGACTTGGCAACGGCGGCGGCAGCAGCGGCGATCGGCGCCTCATAGGGCTTGTAGGCCGACTTGGCGAGATCGGCATACATTTCGCCGAGCTTGGTCGTCTCGGAGACGAAGCTCTCATAGGCTGATTTGACGTAGCTGGTCTGCAGTTCGAAAGCGGCCTCGAAGCTCTTGGCGCCGGCCAGCGTTTCGAAATGCGTCACTGCGTCCTGAAAGGACTTCTTGGAATATTCGGCGGCTTCTGTGGCAATCGCCTGAAAGCCCCTGGCCGTTTCGGAATAGGTTCTCAGCGCCGTGTCGACGGCTTCCTTGCTCTTCTTGTTGGCATCGTCAAAGTTGAACATGACCGTCCTCCGTTGGGCTGTTGGATGGCGGCAGGGTAGCTGCAATGCACAAATAGTCAAGTAGTCTTGTGCGGCGCAAAACTCCCAATGGTTGTGTTGCAATTATAAAACAAAGCCTGCGCGCCGGGGCACGTACGTCTTTAATTGATTTTGCTAATATATATCACAAAGCTGCAACCTGAGGCTTCAAATAAATTTTAGCTCGACGGCAAAAAAACAAAAAAACCGGGCGGATCGCGCCGCCCGGTCCTCTTGAAGCGTTCGAGTATGATCAAAGATCGACGTCGAGGATCGCCATCGAAAAATTGTAGGAGCGGTCGCCGTCCTCGTCATCGACATAGACGACGCCCAGAAATTCTTCGCCGAGATAAACTTCCGCAGAGTCGTTCTTGCGCGGACGCGCCTTGACGACGATCTGCGGGTTGAGCGTACGTTTGAAATAGGCGTCGAGCTTCTTGATTTCTTCTGGCTTCACTCTGTCATCTCCGTAAGCGGTCTTGATTGACCGCTTCTTGCACAGGAAAAGCAGCGGTGTAAAGGCAAGGTTGCCACTTGGCATGGCCTGTCCCCGCCCCGTTCCTGCCGCCCGTCCTATCCTTTACCTAGCGCTCAGATATCGGCGCCGATTACCTGGTCCATGTTGCGCGACGGCTCGGAACAGCCGGCTTCGCCGACGACCTTGGCCGGGACGCCAGCGACCGTCTTCTTCGGCGGCACCGCCTTGAGGACCACGGAACCTGCGGCAACGCGCGAGCAGTAGCCGATCTCGATATTGCCGAGGATCTTCGCGCCGGCGCCGATCATGACGCCGCTGCCGATCTTCGGGTGGCGGTCGGCGCCTTCCTTGCCGGTGCCGCCAAGCGTTACGCCATGCAGGATCGACACGTTGTCGCCGATGACGGCGGTCTCGCCGACGACGAGGCCGGTCGCGTGGTCGAGGAAGATGCCCTTGCCGATACGGGCGGCCGGATTGATGTCGGTCTGGAAGACGCTGGAGGAGCGGCTCTGCAGATAAAGCGCGAAATCACGCCGGCCGCGGTTCAGCAGCCAATGAGCGAGACGATGCGTCTGCAACGCATGGAAACCCTTGAAATAGAGCACAGCCTCCATGAAGCGCAGGCAGGCCGGATCGCGGTCGTAGACGGCCTGGATATCGACGCGCAGGATGGAACTCCACTCCGGCCAGTCGAGCAGCATTTCCTCGAAGGTCTGACGCAGGAGGTTCGCCTGCATGTCGGGATGATCGAGGCGCTCGCAGATGCGATGGATGACGCATTCCTCGAGCGAATGGTAATTGATCACCGTCGAATAGAGGAAGGCGGCGAGAACCGGATCTTTTTCGGCCGCGATCCGTGCTTCTTCGCGCAGGCTGTCCCAGATGGGATCCATCACCTTCACGGGATGACCTGTCTCAAAGGCACGAATGTCTGTCTTTGCGACCATCGCCGCTCTCCTCGTTACCAACAGGAATGCCGTTTTCGGAATGCCAATATATAGAGGAAAACGGCAATAACATAAATGGGTGCCGCTGCCATGGTTTTTTAGCATGGCTTTTCGGCATCACGATTATGTGTCACCGGTCGGAGATATTTCCGTAGAAGGCCAGCACCGCCTGTTTGAAGACCTTGTCGCCGACCGCGAGCATATGGTCGCGACCCGGAATATCGAGGGCTTCGGCATTGGGCATCAGCGCCGCCAATTCCTGCGGCGAGCCGGCAATATCGTCCTTCGTGCCGACGCCGATCAGCGTCGGCATATCGAGCTTGCCCATATCCGCGCGTGCAACCAGATCGCGCGAGCCGCGAATGCAGACGGCAAGGGCGAGGCGGTCGCTCTTCGTCTGCTCGGCGAAGGCGCGGAACATCCGGCCGCGGTCATGCGTCACCTCGTCGAGCGAGGGAGCCAGCAGCGCATCGGCGATCGGGTCCCAGTCGCCGACACCGTCGGTCATGCCGATGCCGAGGCCGCCCAGCACCAGCGAACGGACCCGATGCGGATTGGCGAGCGCTGCAAACACCGAAATGCGCGCGCCCATCGAATAGCCCATGATATTGGCTTCCGGGATGCCGAGATGGTCGAGCAGCGCGATCGCATCGCCGGCCATGACCCATGGACGATAGGCTTCGGCATCGTGCGGCTTGTCGCTTGCACCGTGGCCGCGATTGTCGATGGCGATCACCCGGTAGCCGGCATCGCCCAGCGTTTTCAGCCAGCCGGGATGCACCCAGTTGACGTTTGCCGTCGAAGCAAAGCCGTGGATCAACAAGACGGGCTCGCCGGATGGATCGCCTTCGTCGAAAAAGGCGAGTTTCAATCCGTCGTGGGTGAAGCTTGAAAAAACTGGCGTATTCAGGTTCATCGGCCTTCCTTTTTGGCGCGACCATAATCGAGCCGCCCGCCAGCGTGAAGCCGGAAACTGGCTAAAAACTGTGCCGGGCGCGGCGCTTTGGCTCTACACATTTGCGGCGAAGACTTATAAGGTCCGCGCACATTTCAAAGCATTCGGAGAGCGACATGGCCGGCCACAACATCCCCCACTTCCAGAACGACGGCGGTCACCGGGTTATCGAAGTCGGCGTCAAGGAGTTCATGTGCACCGGCGCTTCGGCTCCCTTCGACCACCCGCATATCTTCATCGACATGGGCGACGACAACGAGAAGGTCTGTTCCTACTGCTCGACGCTCTATCGCTTCAATTCCTCGCTCAAGCCGAGCCAGACCAACCCGGCCGGCTGCGTCTTCCACGTGAAGGCGGCGTAGTCAGTCCAGGCCAGGATCGGACGGACAATGCCGGTCGAACACGCCGCCATCATCGGCGCCGGGATATCAGGGCTGACCGCTGCCCTTTCGCTTTCACGCCGCGGCATCAGCTCGGAGATTTTCGAGCAGGCAGGCGAACTCACCGAGGTGGGCGCCGGATTGCAGGTGTCACCGAACGCCTCCCGCGTCCTTGACGAACTCGGCGTCCTCGAAGAACTGTCGAAGGTCTGGCTCGAGCCGGATGCGATCCGGCTGATCTCGGGCGGTTCGCTGCGCCAGCTCGCGGCCGTGCCGGCAGGTAAATTCGCGCGGGAGCGCTGGGGCGCTCCCTATGGCGTCCTGCATCGCACCACCTTGCAGAAAACCCTTCTGGCTGCGGTCGAGGCAGATCCGCTCTGCCGGCTTCATTTTGGCGTACGGATGGAGGCGAGCCTCCCGCCCTGCGAGCGCGCGGCCGATCTCGTCATCGGCGCGGACGGCGTCTGGTCGAAGCTCCGGCAATCCATTCCCGCCAGCCCCTCGACGCGCTTTTCCGGCAATATCGCCTACCGCTTCACCATTCCCGAAGCGGAAGCGCCCGGCTTTCTCGATCGGACGTGCGTTTCCGCTTTCCTCGGCGGTTCGGCGCATCTCGTCTGCTATCCGCTGAAGGAAGCCGGCAGCTTCAACATGGTGGCGATTACCGCCGGCAACCTCGCGCCGCAGACCTGGCAAAGCGAGCCGGCGGCCGAGCAGCGCGCGCAGTTGCGGGCGCGCTTTTCCGGCTGGAACACCGCCATTCTGTCGCTTCTCGAAAGACAGGCGAAGCTGACGTTCTGGCCGCTGTTCGAAACCACGGCAGGCGCGTGGCAGGACGGAAGAAGGACGGTTTTGATCGGCGATGCCGCGCATGCGATGATGCCCTTTGCCGCACAGGGCGCGGCCATGGCGATCGAAGACGCCTACGAGCTTGCCGCTTTTCTTCCCGGCCGTCCGGTAGCGGAAGCGCTTTCGCTTTTCGAAAAACATCGCGCGCCACGCATAGCAAGGCTTCGCCAGCGCGGCGCCTTCAACCAATTCGCCTATCATGCCAAGGGGCCGATCCGGATCGGCCGGGATTTCGTGCTCGGCCTCAAGCCGCCGCAAAGCCTGGCGGCCGATCTCGACTGGATCTACGGCTACCGCGCCGTGCATCTGCCATAGGCGATGACGGCGCGCCGGCCATCCGCTCAGACGGCGCTTGCGGCGGCAAAGCCCCGTTCGATGTCGGCCTTGAGATCGGCCACGTCCTCGATACCGATCTGCAGGCGGATGACCGGGCCGTCGGTCGGGGCTTTGGCGACGGTGCGATCTTTAAGATTCGCTTGCAGGGCAAGGCTTTCAAAGCCGCCCCAGGAATAGCCGAGACCGAAAATCCTGAGCGCGTCGAGGAAGGCATGCGCCTTTGCCTTGAACTTTTCCGGGCTGTCTACGGCAAGCACGAAGGAAAAGATGCCGCTCGCACCCTTGAAATCGCGCTTCCAGATATTGTGGGAGGGAAAACTCGGCAGGGCTGGATGCAGCACGCGGGCGACATCCTCCCTGCCCTCCAGCCATTCCGCGATATCAAGCGCGCTTTCATAATGCCGCTCGAGGCGCAGGCCCATGGTGCGCAGTCCCCGCAGGATCTGGTAAGCATCGTCGGGCGCGCCGCAGATGCCGAGCGCGCCGTTCGTTTCCTTCAGCCGCGGCCAGTGCTCGGCATTGGCCGACACGGTTCCGAGCAGGATATCGGAATGACCCGACGGATACTTCGTCGAAGCGTGAATGGAAATGTCGACGCCGTGATCGAGCGGCCTGAAATAGAGCGGCGTCGCCCAGGTATTGTCCATCATGACGACGGCGCCGTGGCGGTGCGCAACGGCCGAGATCGCCGGAATATCCTGCATTTCGAAGGTATTGGAGCCGGGAGCCTCGGTATGGACGATCTTCGTGTTCGGCCGGAACAGCGCCTCGATTCCGGCACCGATTGACGGATCGTAATATTCCACCTCGACGCCGAGGCGCTTCAACATCGTATCGCAGAAATGGCGCGTGGGGCCGTAAACCGAATCGACGACGAGCGCATGATCGCCGGCGGCGGCGAAACCCAGGAACGGAATGGTCACGGCGGCAAGACCCGAGGGTACGAGGATCGTGCCGGCGGAACCCTCGAGCGCATCGATCGCCTCACAGAGCGCGTCCGTCGTCGGCGTGCCGCGCGTCCCGTAGGTGTATTTCTGCGCATGCGTCTCCATCGTGCGGGCATTCGGAAAAAGCACCGTCGAAGCATGCACGACCGGCGGATTGATGAAGCCGTGATAGTCGAAAGGATCGTTGCCGATATGGGTCAGGCGGGTGTTGATGCCGGCGTTCTCAAGCAGACTGTCTTTGTCGTTCATGTCGGAAATGGCCTTTGGCGAAGAAGCGCGAGAGCGAACCTTTGGACGCCTCGCCGTTTCCGGTCAACCCCTTGAAGATCGTTGCAGGCGGCGCTGCGGAATGAGCGAATTTTCGATTTTCGCGTTATTTTTCCGCAAGCGGACGCCTATTTCATAGTCAGCAGCCCAGGAATGCATCGCAATCTGCCAAAATCCTGAAATTTGCCGCAATTATTGATGGCGACACTTGACCATGGTGACATTTGCGACTGTGATAGAGTCACTCGCGCCGGGAGGGTGTCGAGACAATGGGGGCGGCAGGTTTTTCCGCCGGAACTCCCCACAAGAAAATATAAGACAACGGAAAAGGTTGGGAAAAAAATGAAGAACAAGCTTCTGTCGGCCGCGATCGGCGCAGCAGTTTTCGCTCTTGGCACCTCGGCTGCTTCAGCCACTACCCTTGGAGACGTAAAGGCAAAAGGTTTCGTTCAGTGCGGCGTCAATACCGGTCTCGCCGGCTTTTCCGCACCTGACGCATCCGGCAATTGGGCCGGCTTCGACGTCGACTTCTGCAAGGCCGTCGCCTCAGCCGTCTTCGGCGACCCCACCAAGGTGAAGTTCACCCCCCTCAGCGCTGCAAACCGCTTCCCGGCTCTTCAATCCGGGGAAGTCGACCTGCTCGCCCGCAATACGACATGGTCGATCAACCGCGACACCGCTCTCGGCCTGAACTTCCGTTTCGTCAATTACTATGACGGCCAGGGCTTCATGGTTCGCAAGAGCCTGAACGTGAAGTCGGCGCTCGAACTGTCCGGCGCATCCGTGTGCGTACAGTCGGGCACGACCACCGAGCTCAACCTCGCCGACTACTTCAAGGCCAACAACCTTCAGTACAATCCGGTCGTCTTCGAAAAGCTGGATGAGGTCAACGCCGCCTATGATGCCGGCCGCTGCGACGTCTACACGACCGACCAGTCCGGTCTCTATTCGCTGCGCCTGACGCTGAAGAACCCGGATGAACATGCGATCCTGCCGGAAATCATCTCCAAGGAGCCGCTCGCCCCGGCCGTTCGCCAGGGTGATGACCAGTGGTTCGATATCGTCAGCTGGGTTGGCTACGCCATGATCAATGCCGAGGAATTCGGCATCACGCAGGCGAATGTCGACGACATGAAGAACTCGCCGAACCCCGACATCAAGCGCTTCCTCGGTGTTGAAGCCGATACCAAGATCGGCACCGATCTCGGCCTGACCAACGACTGGGCCTACAACATCGTCAAGAACGTCGGCAATTACGGCGAATCCTTCGAACGCAATATCGGCCAGGGCAGCCCGCTGAAGATCGCACGCGGTCTCAACGCTCTCTGGAACAAGGGCGGCCTGCAGTACGCGCCGCCGGTTCGCTGATCGGCATTACGCATGAAAGCCGGAAGGGCGGGAAACCGCCTTTCCTCCTCCTATAAAAAAGCTCCGAAAAGGAGCGCATAACGTGGGGAATTGGCCAGGTATGACGCATCAGGTTGCGGGTTCAACACCTATAGCCAGGAGCGGCTGGAGCTTTCAGTCCGCCCTTTACGACCCGAGAGTTCGGGGCATTTTCTTTCAAGTCCTTACCATCGTATCGCTAGTCGCCTTCGTCTGGTTTGTTGCGCACAACACGGCAGTCAATCTGGCGCGCGCCAACATCGCATCGGGCTTCGGCTTTCTGAATGGCCGCGCCGGTTTCGAAGTCGGCCAATCGCTGATCGCCTATTCAGCCGATTCGACCTATGGCCGCGCCTTGGTCGTCGGTCTTCTGAATACGATTCTGATCGCCGTTACCGGCATCATTACAGCCACCATCATCGGCTTCCTCATCGGCATCGGCCGGCTGTCGCGGAATTGGCTGATCGCCAAGCTCTGCACGGTTTATGTGGAAGTCTTCCGCAATATTCCGCCGCTGCTGGTTATTTTCTTCTGGTATTCGGGCGTTCTGGCGGTTCTGCCGAATGCGCGCGAGTCGCTGCATCTGCCGTTCGGGTCGTATCTCAACAATCGCGGCCTTTCCTTTCCCAAGCCAATCTTCGGTGAGGGCTTCTGGATCGTCGGCATCGCTTTCGTCATCGCGATCGTCGCCGTTATCGCGACGGCCAGATGGGCGCACCGCCGGCAGGCGGCGACGGGGCAGCCGTTCCACACGATCTGGGTTTCGATCGGCCTGCTTATCGGCCTGCCACTCATTGCTTTCATGGTCGCGGGGACGCCGCTTTCCTTCGATTATCCGATCGCGGGCAAATTCAATCTCACCGGCGGCTCCGTCGTCGGGCCTGAGTTCATCTCGCTGTTCCTGGCGCTTTCCTTCTACACCGCCGCCTTCATCGCCGAAATCGTGCGTGCAGGCATCCGCGGTGTGCCGAAGGGACAGACGGAAGCTGCCGCAGCACTGGGCCTGCATCCCTCGTCGATCACCCGTTTGGTCGTCATTCCGCAGGCCTTCCGCATCATCATTCCGCCGCTCAGCAGCCAGTATCTCAATCTCACCAAGAACTCATCGCTGGCGATCGCCATCGGCTTTGCCGATCTCGTCGCCGTCGGCAGCACGACGCTGAACCAGACCGGGCAGGCTGTCGAGGTGATCCTGATCTGGATGGTCATTTACCTCGCCCTCAGTATCGTGACCTCGCTGTTCATGAACTGGTTCAATGCCAAGATGGCGCTGGTGGAGAGATAAGATGAGCAACAGTTTCGTCAGAACCGCCATGCTGGCGCCGGAGCCGGCCCCTTCAGGGGAAAAAGGCGCCGGAGCCTGGATCCGCCGCAACCTGCTTGCGACACCGAAGGACATAGTCCTTACCATCCTGGCTGCCGTCTTTATCGGCTGGGCCCTCCTCCACGCGATCGACTGGCTCTTCATACAGGCGGTCTGGACCGGTCCGGACCGCACCTTCTGCGCCACAACAGTCCAGGGCGGCATTCAGCCGGACGGCTGGAGCGGCGCGTGCTGGGCCTTCGTCAATGCCAAATTCGACCAGTTCGTTTTTGGACGTTATCCGCTCGACGAGCGCTGGCGGCCGACACTGGTCGGCATTCTCTTCGTCCTCCTGCTGGTGCCGATGCTCATCCCCTCGGCGCCGCGCAAGAGCCTGAACGCCATCCTCCTCTTCATCGCGCTGCCGATCGTCGCCTTCATTCTGCTTTACGGCGGATTTGGCCTGGAAATCGTCGAGACGCCACTCTGGGGCGGGCTGCTGGTGACGCTGGTGCTCTCCTTCGTCGGCATCGCCGTCTCCTTCCCGGTCGGCATTGTCCTGGCGCTAGGAAGACGCTCGCAGATGCCCGTCATCCGCACGGTCTGCATCATCTTCATCGAAGTCGTCCGCGGTGTGCCGCTGATTACCGTCCTCTTCATGGCGAGCGTCATGCTGCCGCTCTTCCTGCCCGCCGGCTGGACGGTGGATAAGCTCCTGCGCGCGATCGTAGGTGTATCGATCTTTGCCTCCGCCTATATGGCCGAGGTCATCCGCGGCGGCCTGCAGGCAATTCCTAAGGGCCAGTTCGAGGGCGCCGATTCACTCGGCCTCGGCTACTGGCAGAAGATGCGTTTGGTCATCATGCCGCAGGCGATCAAGCTGGTGATCCCAGGCATCGTCAACACCTTCATCGGCATGTTCAAGGATACGTCACTGGTGTCGATCATCAGCATGTTCGACCTTCTCGGCATCGTTCGTCTCAACTTCGTCGATCCGAGCTGGGCGACCGCAGTAACGCCGCTGACGGGGCTGATCTTCGCCGGCTTCGCCTTCTGGCTTTTCTGCTTCGGCATGTCGCGCTATTCAGCATTCATGGAACGTCACCTCGACACCGGCCACAAACGATAAGAATGAGGGAAAATAATCATGGCTGAAGCTCCAGCTAAAAAGCTCACCGTTTCCGCAACGGAAGTGGCGATCGAAATCATCAACATGAACAAGTGGTACGGTGATTTCCATGTGCTGCGCGACATCAACCTGAAGGTCATGCGTGGCGAGCGCATCGTCATCGCCGGGCCTTCGGGCTCGGGCAAGTCGACGATGATCCGCTGCATCAACCGCCTCGAAGAGCATCAGAAGGGCAAGATCATCGTCGATGGCACCGAGCTCACCAACGACCTGAAGAAGATCGACGAGGTGCGCCGCGAGGTCGGCATGGTGTTCCAGCACTTCAACCTCTTCCCGCACCTGACGATCCTCGAAAACTGCACGCTGGCGCCGATCTGGGTGCGCAAGATGCCGAAGGCGCAGGCGGAAGAAATCGCCATGCACTTCCTGAAGCGCGTCAAGATCCCGGAACAGGCCAACAAATATCCGGGCCAGCTTTCCGGCGGCCAGCAGCAGCGCGTGGCGATCGCCCGCTCGCTCTGCATGAACCCGAAGATCATGCTGTTCGACGAGCCGACCTCGGCGCTCGACCCGGAAATGATCAAGGAAGTGCTCGACACGATGGTGGGTCTCGCCGAGGAAGGCATGACCATGCTCTGCGTCACCCATGAAATGGGCTTTGCCCGCCAGGTCGCCAACCGCGTCATATTCATGGACCAGGGCCAGATCGTCGAGCAGAACTCGCCGGCCGAATTCTTCGACAATCCGCAGCACGAGCGCACCAAGCTGTTCCTCAGCCAGATCCTGCATTAAGCCGGACCTGCTGAAGCTTCCGAAAGACCCGCCCTCCCTTCCGGTCCGGCGGGTCTTTCACGTTCAGCGGGAGGCCGACGCCTGCCGTCAAGTGGATTGCCCTTGTCCCACCATCTCGGTTTTCCTTCCCGCGATTGAAGGGGCAAAAATAAACCCTCGCGCTTCTGGATATGGCCGCTGGGAACTCCATGTTCAGCATGTTCTAATTTACGAAGCCGGAGGTTCAGGAATGGGTATTTTCGATAAGATCAAACATGCCATCTTCGGAGAAGCGAAAGCAGCCGAACCCGTTGCCGCCAGCGCGCCAAAGGCTGCGCCAGCCCAGGCGCCTGTCTCACCGTCGGCTGCGCCCAGTCAGGCGCCTAAGGCCTCTCCCGCACAGAGCAAGCCACCCACGGCCCCTGCCCCGGCAACAGCCGCCGTCGATATCGTTCCCATCCTCGACGCGGCTGTGAAGAAGAGCGGCCAGAAACTCGACTGGCGCCGCTCGATCGTGGACCTGATGAAGGCTGTCGGGATGGATGCGAGCCTGACCGAGCGCAAGGAACTCGCCGCCGAACTCGGCTATACCGGCGACACCAGTGATTCCGCGAAAATGAATATGTGGCTGCACAAGGCGCTGATGAAGCGGCTTTCGGAAAATGGCGGCAAAGTCCCCGCCGATCTCCTGGATTAATGAATACTGGGTAATACTGCCGCTTCTGCGGCGCTGATGTAACACGTTTTGCGCAATGGCTTCTCCACCGACCCTGACGATGGAGATGCTTCCGCGCACGCCAACCCAACCCGGATCTCGGACGTCATGAGTCCGCTTGCCTGAAGACATGGGAATCAATAACTTCTCATTCGATTACTTCGGATAATCGATCATGGGAGGTCTGTATCCAATGAGATTGATGGCGGTAGTAGGTCTTGTACTGAGTGTAGGCTGTATTTCGGCTGCGGAAGCCCCTTCGAACTATCAATCCTATCATGGCGGCGTTCGGGTCGATACCGATCCGGTCCTCCTGGCCCGATACGATAAAGCGCTTCAGCGCTGCGTCCCGGAAGCAAGCTCATTGCGAAGAGGCTCGCCGGACCCGCAAAGCCTGCATTACAACGCAGCCCTCAGAAGCTGCCTCTCTAGGCACAGCTTCCTCGACAGAGGGGTCTATGCCTATCCGATCCCCAAGGTCTATTTCGATCACTTCCTGGATCGCTGAGAAGAGCAGCCGATCATGTCTGTCAGCGGGGAGTGCAAAGCATTCTCCGCGTCGCTTCGGCATGGCCATTGAGATGCTGCGGTGATGCGGGATGCTTTGCCCAGCAAAGCACTCCTACTTTCGGCTTGCCCCCCATTTTCATGGGCAGTTTTTCCGGCGTCACACGAATCGAAATGGGCGATGGGAAAGCGGCGGCGCGCAATTGGTTTGGTCGAATTTGCTACGACAACACCCCCAATAGCGCCAATTATCATGACCAAACCTCAAAAAAATGCAAAATTTAGAAAAAAATGCCGATTCTGTCTTTTTTGAGAGGAATCCTGTTACGCTCGTCACGTTTTCCTAATGTTTTCAATGGACGCATTTCGCTATAGTTGCAGAAAGAATAATTCGCGCCAAACGAGACATATATTGTGTCATAATTCGGGCGAATCGGAATTCACCAAGTATTTCAAACCGTAACTTCTGATCGGTTTCGATAATGTGGCAGCAATATGGCTATGTTTCTCAAGCACTTACTGTCGCGTTGCTGTTGCGCCCTCCAGAACCTCGTCCTATAACCCGCGCCGCAATGACTGATTAACTAAAATTAGCAATTGGTAAAGAACAACGCTAAGGTTGAGGACAAGACAATGACGACATACTACGTAGCGACGACCGGCAGCAGCGGTGGTAACGGCAGTGCCTCGTCTCCTTTTCGCACGATCAGCGAGGCAATGGCGTCGAACCTTAGGCCCGGTGACGAGGTCGTGGTGAAGGCGGGGACCTACAACGAGGCCATCAACATCGACAAGGACGGCTCGGCGGCAGGCAACATCACGCTGCGCTCTGAAGTACCCGGCGGGGCGCTGATCCGGCCGCCCGAGGGCTCGTGGAACGCGATCAGCGTCAACGGCAACTATGTGACGATAAACGGCTTTGACATCGGCGGCGCCAACGGCGACGGCATCGAAGCGAACAACGTCCATCACGTCTCCATTCTCAATAACAAGGTCCACGGCAGCGGGGAGTCGGGTATCCAGTTCAACCAGTCGGACTTCATCCGCATCGAAGGGAACGAGACCTACAATAACGCGTCGACGGGCTGGTTCTCGGGCATCTCGATCTACCAGAACCGGAACATCACCGGCGACACTTCGACGGACGGCTACCGGACGATCGTGCGCAACAACATCTCGCATGACAACGTCACGAAGTCGGGTGCACACACCGATGGTAACGGTATCATCATCGACGATTTCCAGAGCACCCAGACGAGCGGTCATCCGAACTACACGTTCAAGACCCTGGTCGAGAACAACCTCGTCTACGAGAACGGCGGCAAAGGCATCCAGGTTACCTGGAGCGACTCCGTCACGGTGAAAAACAACACCGCCTACCACAACAATCAGGACCCGCAGAACACCGGCACGTGGCGCGGCGAGCTCAGCAACTCCGCGTCGAGCAACAACACCTGGGTCAACAACATCGCCGTCGCGGACCCATCGATCAACAAGAACAACACTGCGATCGATAACACGTCGACTGACAGCTACAAGAACAGCAACGTCGTCTGGGCCAACAACATCACTTACAACGGCACGGCCGGCCAGGCCTCGGTCAAGACCGACGGCGGCAACGCGATGCCGAGCGCGGCGGACGGTAACAAGCTCGGCGTCGACCCGAAATTCGCCGGGGCAGCGAGCGACAACTTCCACCTCAGCTCCACCTCGTCTGCGATCGACGGCGGAACCGCCAAGTACGGCGTCAGCTCGGTCGACCTGGACGGCCACGCTCGCGTTGTCGGGACTGTCGATATGGGTGCCTACGAATCGGGCTCCGCCCCGGTAACGGGAACGCCGACGACACCGACAGCACCTACGACACCTACGACACCCACGACACCGACGACGCCAACCACACCGACGACGCCAACCGCGCCGACCACACCGACTCAACCGACAACGCCAACCGCACCGACGAAGGAATTCATCGGCACCAGCGGCAACGACATCATGCCGCACACCGGTCAGTCCAACGGCGGCAACGAAACCTTCAAGGGTCTCGGCGGTAATGACCTGTTGAAGGGCGGCGCCGGCGCTGATGTGCTCGATGGCGGTGATGGCAACGACACAGCCAGCTATGCGGGTTCCGGTGCGGTCAACGTCAACTTGGCAACCAAGGCCGCATCGGGCGGGCAGGCCAGCGGTGACAAACTCGCCAGCGTCGAAAACTTGACCGGCTCCAGCTACAACGACGTGCTGACCGGCGGCAATGGCGGTCGCAATGTTCTCGATGGTGGCGCTGGCGCAGACAAGCTGAGTGGCGGCGCTGGCGGGGACGTCATCAATGGCGGCACCGGACAGGACACGGCCGGCTACGCAGGCTCCGGCGCGGTCAACGTCAACTTGGCCACTGGGGCCGCATCGGGCGGGCATGCCACCGGTGACAAGTTCATCAGCATCGAAAACGTGACTGGCTCCAGCTACAACGACGTGCTGACCGGCAATAACGGCAGCAACGTTCTCAATGGCGGCGCCGGCGCGGACAAGCTGTACGGCGGCGGCGGCGCGGACGTCATCATTGGTGGTGCCGGAAAAGACATCATGGCCGGTGGCGCCAGCTCGGATGCGTTTATTTTCAAGACGGCGGCGGAAGCCGGGGCCGGCATGAACCGTGACGTCATCACCGACTTCCAGAAGGGAATCGATAAGATCGACTTCTCGGCGATAGATGCGAATGGCTCTGCGGCGGGCGATGGAACCTTCCATTTCCAGGCGCAGGAGAATGCCCTTTTCGACCACAAGGCCGGCGCGCTCGCTTGGCATTATGACGACAGGGCTGGAACCGCGAGCGACGCTACCGTTATCCAGGGCGACCTGAACGGCGACGGCGTTCATGACTTCGAAGTTCAGCTGAAGGGCCTCGTCCACCTGGGGGCGAGCGATTTTCTCCTGTAACTAAGTCAGCTGTGGCGGTCGTCCGATCGCCACAGCAATCGCTCTAAAAATATTGAATATGTCAGCGGCGGAGTAAAAACCCGCCGTGCGGCGCATAAAAGCCAGCTACTTCGGCGCGTGGATGAGATCACCGGGAGGGCATAGCCCGAGCGGTGGTTTCATCCGCGCGCCCCGACCTTTCGACGGGTGTCAGCCAGCCTCTCGGGGCGGCAGAGCGTCAGGCACTCGGATCGCAAAGTCTCCGTCGATTCGTCGAATGAAAGGTTGCTGGTGATCGTTGAGTTTGTGAAGTCCGACACATTGGCTCGGACTCGCACTCATTGATAATAGGCCGCCTTTTGATCTCGAATGCAATTCCCCTCGGATTCGACGACGCATCCTACCGGACTGGCAGCGCTCCGCGACGCATTTGCGCGGACTGAAGTTCGTAGCCGCAAAATCGCGGTGGGCTGAACCCGGTTTCTAGGTAAGATGGCGGAATTGCCCCAACCTGTTGACGCCGGAGGCATGACTGCGAAATGCCTTATTGTGATGAATGCGGTGAGGAGATTGTCATCCGGTACGTCAATGGGCGGCCGACGCCGATCCATTTGTCAGGTGGCTGCGGAATTCGTTATGACGTCCGCGACCACTATCGAAGCTATGCAAGCGAGAGCCGTTGCTGGCCGACTACCTGCCCTCGATGCCACAAGTCAGTGTATTTTATCCGTCACAACGGCGGTAGTGTTTGGATCGATCCCCCGTTGGGCTGGCCGTGGCCAAAGCATTGGTGTTTCGACGAGCAGCAGAGACCAAAGCCCATCGAAGCGATTGCCGACGAGTCATTTCTCAAGAGCGCTCCTGGCGAAGGGGTGCTGCTAGCGGTGGTGACTAAGATCGAGGTGCACCCGCAGCGGCGAGATACGATACTGCATCTTCAGTTGCTCGACGGAAGTGAACTACAAATGAAGGTCGCCGGAGAGGCCGACATTGCGGGCGAAATGGTGGTTGTTGATCACGCCAACAGCTGGGTTCGCTTCTGGAAGGGACACGAAAGCTATCAGGTCGTTCTGTGACAGGGCAGCATCGGATATCAGTATTGACGTGATGTGAGCGCGTCAGGAGATGACCGACGAAACTTCCCTGTGCGTCGAACGAGTTCTTCCGGTTGTGCTCTTACGTCCTGTGCCCCATATCTGTATCTGAATTGGTGGCGAAGGCTCTTCATTGCTAGCAATGAATGCACGCATCGGGGGCAGACAGGACGTGGAATGAGTGAGAGTGCTTTTGCAGATGAAATTGGCCGCAAGGGAGAGGCTCACTTTGACAACATAATGGCCGACACCGATTTGCTCGTCGGGAAAATCGATCCAGATCGCGTCGGCAAGGATCGAGTTATTGAGGCGAAGCTCGCCCCGCGCGACGAAACCAAGTCGTTCGACCAGAGGCCCGCTCCTCTAGCATGCTCAATTCAGATCAAGACCGTTGCGCACGACACCACGGCGGTGAAGTTGAGCCTTTCGGTGGCAGAGCGATTTGCGCAGAGCTTGCAGCCCTGCTTCATTTATATCATCCGAGTAAATGATAGCCGCAAGGTGATCGAGGCGAGAGCAATTCACATCCTTGGCGATAATTTGGCGAAAGTTCTCAAACGGCTGAGGAAGGAGTTCGTTGCGGGAACGAAAGACCTTCATAACAAGGAGATAACGTTCCAAATCAAGGCGGCCAAGAAGCTTGGGTTAGAGGGAGAAGACTTGAAGGCATTCCTGCAGGCCGAGATCGGCTCGGACATGGATGCTTATTGCGCTCAGAAGGGCAAGCAGAAGAAAGAGCTGGGCTACGAACCAGGACGGCCCATAACCATACATGGCAGCTTCGAAGGGGGGAAAATATCCGAGCTGGTAGACGGCTTGCTGGGATTGCGCCCATTATCGATGACCAACGTCGCGGCCAATGAGAAGCGATTTGGAATTCCGCTGCCCCTTCCAGATTTCCCGAAGTTCCAACCTGGCTCCTTAGCCTACATTACGCCCGAGCCTGTTTCGCAATGCACCTTGATCATTGGCTCTCCCGGCGAGGAGAACACGGTCGAGGTCGTTTGTGATGTCACGCTGCCGGTCTTGCCTTCCTACATCCCAATAAAGCATTTCAAGGCGCTCCTGAAGGCTCCATTCATCGAAGCGACATTGTCGTATGATGAGGTAATAGTCCGTATGCTTCCAGAGTGGGCGGCAGAAAAGCGCAAACCGGTTGCGGACTGGATCGCGTACTACCGCACACTTATGGCTTTCAGTCAGACGACCTGTCCACTTTCTTTGAAGGGGGCCGTCGGCCTTGAAAAGTTGGGCGTAGCAAACACTAATGACCCACCCGATGATCGAGAGCCTCGCATTCTGCTGAAATTGCTCAATGCGCTGGTGCAGGTTCGAGAAGCGGCCGGAGTAAAAGATCAACCTGTCGACATCCAGGATGTGTTCGATGCACGGACCGAGATATTCCGTGCATCTGACTACTTGTCGGGCAACTTTCCCTCAGACTTCAATTTCACAGTGCAAAACCCGCCACCTGAGGACATGGGAGACGAACACGAATTCCTGTTCCTCACCGCATTTCCAGTGGGCCAGGAGAATTATGCTTGTGGCATCACATGCAGGGTCAAGATTGAGCCGGAGGGACCGGATGTTCGGGTTCGCCAGTCCAGCCCGTTCAGTTTCGCAGACGTGGCCGCAATAGAAGATTTCGAGGAAGCGCTCCCACGCTATCGACAGCGGTTACACCGAATGTGCAAAGCAGAGCTATCTTTGACGAATTTTCCTTACGAGGAAAACTTGGAGCATATTGCAGAAGTCGATCAGCTAGCATCACCGTGAGCGACGCCCTGAGACAAATGCAGTGCCATCCTTCCTGTTGCGAACGGAGCAAGTAAACTCTTCATCAAACGTCATTGAACGTGTCGAGCAGTATCGACCAATGGCGCGTAGCTGGACCGCATTCATTGGCAAGTTCTCTTGCATCTAAATTCGCCAAAGCAAACAATAATTCATGGAGACCCGAGGGCCTAACATGAAGTCAGCAATTGCAACAATACTGCTATGTGCCTGTCCGATAGCTGCATATTCCGGGGAAGTGAGCTGTTTTCGTGATCTACACGGAAGAGTTTCTTGCCGAGATGTGGCACCGCGTAGCATGTTCAATGATTCAGACTACCTCATGCTGAACAACGGCCTGGCGCAGCAAATGCAGGCTAGTCAAGATGCGGCCCGAATGCGCAACGAGTTGATGCTGAAACTGATTGAGCTAAAGATGATGCAGATGAGGAACTCTCAGCAGAATTGATGATTGAAAGCTCAATTTGCGAACTGAGGTAGAAAGCGACTTAAGACTGAGAAGTAACCGGCCGATCTCCACGCCTCGCGATTGCCGATAACGTAGAGCGATATCTTCGCCCGGGTTACTGCGACATTTACAAGGTTGGGTCGACCTCCCGCCCAAGCCCTGGCACCATGTTGCGAACTTGACTGTGCACCGAGAACGAAGAAAACCATCTCGGCCTCCCGCCCCTGTACCGTATGTACCGTGCCGACGTGCTCGTAGACCCAGTCGTGCGGATGCTCGACCCAACCGTTGAGGATGCTGCTGCGCTCCAGTTCTTGGCGGAGATTGTCCTGGACAACGACGAATGGCGTGACCACATAGAAGTCCGGCTCGGCTCCGCTGTCGCGCAGATTTCTTAGCATCTCAATCAGCACGCGGCCTTCGTCCGGGAACCACTTGTCCTGACCTGAATGAGATTTAACGTCTATCCACGCGGATGGTCCAAGAACATGGTTGCCCGGGAATTTCTGTTTCGCCTGAACCATCAGGTTCGAATAGGCGATCTCGTTCGAAATCTCGAACATAGGGCTGTCGCAGCGCCGATGAACCAGGAGTGGTGCACCAACATCTCTGTGCCCACTGCCACTTGGGAACCGGGCGCAATAGATGCTCGCGGCATCCGCTAGCGTTTGAACGGATGCCTCTGGGGCATTAAAACGCAGTGCATCAATGCCGAAATGGCCGCAAATTTCCTCTGTCAGACTGTTCGGCAGTGTCACCACCGGCTCGATCTGCAGCGGATCGCCGACAGCGACTGTCCGCTTGGCCCTCATCATAGCGCCCACGGCAGCTTGAGGCAGTGCCTGTCCCGCTTCATCTACCAGGAGCCAGCCAAGCGTTTCTGGCGGGACTCTAGAGAACATCCGGTTCACAGAGGCGAACGTCGTCGACACTACTGGGACGACAAGGAAGAAGGACGCCCAAAGGTCCGGGATCATTGCGTCCTTCTGGGGGGTGCCGAGCGACCGGGTACCGAAGCTTTCAACAAAGATCGAAAGATTCTGCCGGAGGGGATCGGCAGCACAATCGATAAACGCATGATGCACCTGTACTGCCGCTTCAAACACATCGTCCCGGTGTTTGCTTGAAGCCGCGTCAAACCAAACGCTGGCGGTCTGCACCTCTTCGTGTCTCCCGGCGAAGAACGCGGCATCAGGAACGACAGCCCCCAGTTCGGACCGCTCTCGGCGTGTCGTGGATTCCAACTGGGATTTTTCAGATTGAAGCTCGTTCAGCCTGCCTCGCATGCCTTCCAGCCTGGTCTCCCCGTCTGCAATCTGCGTCCTGAGGTCATCGAAACTGGGCTTGAGTGACAAGACGAAGCTCTCATCGTTGCCGATAGCGTTCACGATCTGATCGTGGGCCGCCTGCCAGCTGCGAAAACGAGCTGTCTTGAATAGCCGCGAGAAGAAGCTCGGTCGCTCCGACCACAGTGCCAGCTTGGCCGAGTTATTGGCAGTAATCCTTTCCAGCGGCACTTTCAGTTGTGCGGACAGACTTGTCACTTTCGCACGCAAAGAGGCCAGACTGGCATCCGCCTGATCAATCCCGGCAGTCAAACGGGCGATGCCTGTGTTTAGCTCAGCGAGCCGCGTTAGTTGGGTGTGCAAACCCTGTAGTCGAGTCTGCCTTTCCTGAAAGGACCGGTATGCTGCGACAAAACCCGCACGAGCCCCAGCCCAACTCCTGAGTGCATCACGCTTGTTTTCAGGCGGACGCTCGCGGTCGATGATGGCGCGTCGCCGTTTCAGCGGAGGACCGTTTTCCTGCGGCTCCACTACGATCTGCGGAATGCCACTCGCGTGATTGAGGTAGGTCGAGAGCCCGTTTTCCTCGTCGCGCCAGAACGCCTGTGAAAACTGGTATCGGTTGGAGGCGTTGCCCAGGACGGCCGCGATCAATCCCCATGTCTCGCGCTCAAGCACGTTATCGGAGATCGATTTGAAGTATCGCAGACCGATGGCATCCGACGCGATTGCTCCAGCCGCCGGTAGTTCGGCACTGACGTTCTCGACCGCCTTATTGTTGGATGATGCGACGACCATCTCGTAGCCCTTCAACTGCTCGTCGACACGATGCAGTGTGATGCGGGCGTTACTCCGTTGAAGGCTTTCGTTGGTCGGACGGAACGCATCAGATGGATCATCGTAACGGCACATAACCGCCGCGCGACTTACAAGACGAGCCGCCACAACGTCTCGCAGCAGCGTTGTCTTGCCGGTCCCAGGTGGGCCATTCACAGCGAGTATGCCGGTCGGCAGCCTGTTCAATCCAGTGGCGTTCACTGCCGCTTGCTGGAGGAGCGCCAATGGGAAACGCCCCCTGCCCGGCCACCGGCCCGGTGGCGTCTGCGAGGGCTGCAGCAAATTCTGAAGGCCTGTGATGTCCTGTAGAAGATCAATGCGGGTCTCTGGTGTACTCGCGCCGAGATAATGCCTGAGTGCGAGAGGCATTGTCCTGTTGTTGGCGAGGGTTCGAGCGGTGGTCAGATCATCGAGATAGAATGAGTTCAGAACGCTGGGCTCCGGCGGATTCTTGCTCGTGAAATATTCAAAGCGCCTGACCGCAAAATAGGGTGCTTTTGTCTCGAAGTCCTGCAGCTTCAGTGCCGCTACGAGGTGCTGATAGAGATCATCGATGCGAGCCTTCGTTAGAGGCAGAATTTCGTCGTTCACGTCTTTCAGGATCAGCTTTGTCCTGAATTCCTGCAGCAGCGCATTCTGCTGCCGCGACCAGTCGGCGAGTTTTCGGAGGTCACCTTCCAGCGCGACCGGAACACCCCAAGCAAAGCTCGAAATCACCGCGCTGGTTTCATCCTCCAGTGGTCGACCCTCCTTGTCCAGGATGACGCTGGCGATTGGACTGTACCCTTTAACACTCGGCTTCTCGGGACGCTTATCGGCATACACCCTGAGCAGAGACTCAACAGCCGGAGCAAGCGCGATGGTGCCGATGTACAGTTCGTAGTACAGGCGTTTCTTTGGGCGGGACTTCTCTTCCATTTCCCAGGGCAGCCGGGCCTGTTCGAAGCGAGCGATCAGGCTCTTGTCACCGCCAACAAGGTCAGTTTCGCGCCGAAAGCCCTGCGGAGATAACACCTCCAAAGCAGTCCATGCGGAAAGGACGTCTGTCGGGTGGTTGTTGACTGGCGGTTTCAGCACGGTCTTCCTATGGAGCACCGGTCGAGCTGAGCCACCCTGATCGGAATTGGGGCGTGCTTTCACCACGACGCTTGCAATCTCGGAGGCAACGTTGCCTTCTGTATCTCGGGAGACCCGGCGCGACGGGCTCGCACTCGCAATGCCAGTTCCGTCGACGCGATCCTTGAGAGCTTGCGCACGTTGAGTATTCCGGAATTCCAGCTCTTTCTTGAGAGAAGCCATCACGGCTGCGTCGTCTCGGCCTCTCTCGAAGATTGCCTCCAACTCAGCGATAGACTTGCTGAGATATGGTCTTGTTGCCATTCGCTTCCCCCGCCGGAGGCCCGTCTCCGACGATGGGCCATGCAATCTTGTCTTGTAAAAATATCGAACAGATTGGCATCGGTGTCTACCACTCCATCACGATGGGCCAGTTGCTCTGATCCATCTAACGGACCCCAGTTGCATGTCACCTATGCGGGTGGTGATGACGCCTCCGATTTATCAGCCTCTACGCGGCTTTGATTGGATCGTGATCCATCTGGCTCACTTCTAGTTCGGCCAATCCCTCTGGGCCCAGTTTGCCATCATTGCACAAGACCTCGACGATGGCCGAGTGAAGTCTTCTCTCGTCCGATAGGATTTCCTTCGCTCGCTCGAATTGCTCCCGTAGAACTTTGTCGACACGGGCCGCCAGCTTGACATCCACCCGTCGAAGCCGTTCCCAGTCATCGGCGTCCGAAACCGCCGAATAGCGGAGCCGTTCGCCCAGACCGAGTTGAGCTTCAAGTGCGGTTGCCAAGGTCGTGGCGATTCCGAGATCGGAAGCGTCATCGCCACCCGCGCCGTCAGAGAATTCACCGAGCACCAATTCCTCGGCAGCGATGCCACCTAACAGGCAAGCGATCCGGTCAAGATGATGCTGACGCATGCGGGCTCCGGTTCCCGGCAGTCGAAAGATGGCCATGCCGACACGCTGATTGCCAACGGCCGGATTGATCCAGTCGAAAACAGTTGTTCCTAAGAATTCTCCCGCATCGAGACGCCATCCGACCAGGGTGTGTCCAGCTTCGTGGATTGCGACATGGCGACGGAACTCTCCTTCGACCCTCATAAGCTTGGGAAGTCCAATGATGAGGTCGTTTTCGTCGACCGGCCGCTTGTCCCGCCGCGCAAGTCGACGCGCTTCACGGCACATCTTGGCGAGATCAGCGCCTGACGAGCCGATGGTCATCTGCTTGATCCTGGGGGCCTCGTCATCCGAGATCGCGATCCCCGAAATCTGTTTGATGATGGCGAGCCGCGTGTCTCCATCCGGCAATTCCAGCGCGATGTGCCTGTCGATGCGTCCTGCTCTCAATACCGCCGGATCGATGTCATTCGGGTTATTCGTTGCGGCGACAACAACG
The DNA here is from genome assembly GCF_047445895.1 of Rhizobium sp. BR 249. Lineage (NCBI taxonomy): Bacteria > Pseudomonadati > Pseudomonadota > Alphaproteobacteria > Hyphomicrobiales > Rhizobiaceae > Rhizobium > Rhizobium sp. BR 249. The sequence goes on from NZ_JARWKX010000022.1 coordinate 85,953, forward strand.
ACACCCTCTCGACCATCGAGACTGTCGAGGCATTCAAGCAGGGCATTGACCACCTGCGTGCTGTAATCCTTGTTGCGATCAGTGAATGTCGACCTGTCGCCGAATGAGTCCATTTCATCGATTAGCATGATGCACGGAGCCATGTTCTTTGCCCGGGCAAAATCGGTTCTCATGGCCGAGAGCAGATCGCCCAAGTGACCTTTCGCTTGCCACTGCCCGAGTGAGGTGACGATCAGCTTGACACCGCATTGAAGCGCCAGTGCCCTGGCGAACACGGATTTGCCGATGCCTGGCGGGCCGCTGAGCAGCAGACCTTTGTCGACATCGTCCCATGAAATCCGTCCATCGCGCCAATCGCCGAGGTCGTCGGCAAGCTGCAGACCCCATTCTTTGGCGGGTCCATAACCGTGCATCTCCTCCAGCTTCATGCTGTTGGCAGCCCTGGATTTCGGCGCATGCGTTTCCGAAACGACTGGGATGTTCTTCAGGCGCGACAGAACATCATCGATGGGCCGACCGGGGCGCAAGGTCCGGAGTAGCAAATGCCAAGGAGCCTTCAACGCCTCCTTCGCCTGGGCGGCAGTGATGTCAATTTCGAGGACCGTCTTGCATGCTGCCTTGAGGTCGCGCGGGGACACAGGCGGGACATCGATGATGGTATCGGCCGAGAACCTGATCTCCGATGGGATGCATTCGCGGTCGCTCGCGATCACAACGATCCGATGACGTAGGCGGCAATCGGCATCGAATTTCCCGAGAATGGCAGGCTGCTTCTCGCCGGTCTTGATGACCATCACGCCACAGTTGGAACGTTCGGGATAGTCGTCACCGAAAAGATCGGCTGCGATTGCTGGATAATAGTCTGCCGGATTAACTCCCGGCTGCGCGATCAGGATCACAAATCCGGGCTTTCCATCGAGAAAGCCTTCGACGCGCCGGAGCAGCCGACGCGTGACGCACTGATATGCATAGTCTTCGAGCGACCGCGAAAGGTCCTTCTTCTTCGTCATCTTGATCATGGGAATGCCTCTGTCGCTGCGGCTCAATCACGCTTGCGACGTACTTGGGTTTCGGGGCCGATGAGCGCTGTGTCGAGATCGATTTCGACAAAGCGCGAAAGCACGAGCTGCGCGAGCCCGGCTATCGGCCGTGTGTCCATGAAGATTGAGAGGCATTCAGCGACGGAGAGGCTGCCCTGGTCGTCCAAGGCCGCAAGCAAACGTACCCGGTCGGAAAGCGTGACCCGGTAGCTGGCGTAGCGCAGCAAATCCCGCGCGTTTCGAAGTCTGATCGCCGGGATGTCGGCAGCGACGACAAGCTCGTGTCGATATCCAACGGGAATCCTTGTCCACGGAGGGGGATTGCCATCGGCCGTCACGACATCGACGACGACGCTGCCGTCGGTCCGAGTGACATGAAAGTCAGCCTCCCGGACCTTATCAGTATAGTGAATCTGGGGCAGGCAATGCCATTCAACCACGTCGTCGTCGACGTCGAGCAGACAAGCGTAGTCGCGGGCTACCTGATTACGAAAAACAACGGGACCGACTGATCGAACCGTCTGCAGCGGGTAATACGGGCGGGCCACCACTGTGGTGGGAATCGCGGGGACGTTCATGTCCTTCACTCACAAATAGCAAATATTGTTCCGTCGCCGCAGGCTGCGGCGGGCGATCACTTTACTATTCGGAGTATGGTGACATGATTGGGCATGCGTGAACGTTTAGTGAACAAATCGTACGCTGTCAAGCGATGTCATTGCGGCTTGATCCCTTATCATCCCAGAACCTTGCGCTGAAGTTGTTCAGGCCACCACGAGTATCCGTCTTCGCGGTGAAATCCTCGGGGATTTTGCCGCCGTCGCCTCCTTCCCGGAAAAACTCCCTGACAGAATAGAGCGCCAATCCAGCAAGGTGCTCCCACTCCCTCGCCAGTTGGTCCTCAAGTTCCCGCGCCTGTTTTGCCGCGCTCGGCTTCCTTTTCGGACGGGGCTCCGCAAGATTCAGACGGGGAGCATACTCGTGGGCGAACGTTATCCTGCCATGTGACCAATTATCATCGACAGACTGCCGCCACCTGTATGAAATGCTCACCCGTAGATGTCTGCTGAAGTGAGTGGGCCAATGAAGATTGTCGTCGACATAAAACAGTTCCCCTTCCCGCTCTTCAGTATCCATCCGGTCCTGCATCTGATGAATTGCATGCGTCAGGTCGTACCCAGCACGAACGGCCCGATCATGCGTCTCACCACGCTTCTTTGCCGACTTCGCCACGCTGTAATCATGCACAGCTTGCTGGAAGGATCGATACTTTGAGGACACGTAGGGACCGCAGCTGGACAGGGGCAGTCCGTATAATGCTCCGGTTCGTTCAACGGCTATCGCCTGGTCAATCAATGTTCTCAGCTCGCGGGGGTCGATGGACTTCAACGCCATCTTCTCACTAGGGTCGAGATTGATGGCAAGCATCTGGCAAAACTCCTGGTCGACTCCATCCTCAGCAAGACAAAGCCTTGGTGCACGTTAAAGCAGTGATCTTATCTGCCAACGGATTACGGACAGCACAGCTTCGTCAAGGTAGCTGCGTCGAATTCTGCACGGGCTCCTTGTAGTCAGGGTCAAGCGCCAGGTTGATCAAGTGGGCCAACCTGAATCCTGCCAGCCGGACACGCTGTTCGGCAATTGGGCCGTATTCGTCGAGATATGCTTTGGCGATTTCGACCTTCTTTTGCTTGCCGTCCTTGACCAGCACAGGTTCATCCTTCGTGTATTGGCAGCTGTCGCCGACCTGAACGCAATATTGAGCATTCGGCTGCAAGGTGATCTGGAAGGACTCGTCAGCCCAGAGGACCGGATCGGTGCCAACCATAGACTTTTCCTCTGTCAAAGTCGTATTGGCCTGCAGGGTATCGACCGCGCGATATGTGATCGTTCGATAACCCCAACCTGGTTTGTAGGTATCCTTTTTGCGGACCTTTTCGAATATGCTGGCTTCGAGCAGGCAATTGTCCCAGAGAGCGTGAAGATAGCTGGGCTTATAAGTCGATGTTCCGCAGGTGGTCTTCATTTTTACCTTGATATCGTTTCCGCCAGTATCGTCCTCGAACGAGATATGGAGCGGTTGATGGATGTCACCAATCCAATGGCCAACCGCCATCAATGCGGCGACGCGATCCTCGTCTGACTTCGAGGTGTCTCTTAGAATAGCGAGATCGCGCTTGATTCCAACAAAGATGCACGTTCCGGCAACGGGGCATGCTTCCGATGTCAGGTTCTTCGTTTTGCGGTCAACGTTGATGAAATGATCATCAGGATGCCTGCGCGGCCTCGCGTCCTCTTCGAGACAGCCTACATTGAAGGACGTGTAATGCCGAGTGTCGACACCGTTCTTGCTTAGAACTGTGATGCCCTGTTTTCCGTGGAAGAGCTTGATGAGCGCTTCCTTTGATGGATCAGTGAGATTTCTGTAGGCCAGATCGCAGACCGTCATATGCCCGTACTCACCCCAGGCGAAGGCTCCCGATGGCGCTGCCAAGCAAATGAACAGCGCCAGAAATGAATAAGCCATCGCCGAAAGATACCGCATCCCGTCTCCCTCGATAAGTGTAAGTCGCGATAATAACACTAAATGGAGGAAGGGAAAGCGGAAGGTTATAGCGATGTCGCACGGATTGGTAACGGCGATATTGCCTCCACTACAAGTCAGCCGTGGCCCACATGGGCTGGTTGTGTAGCAGATGCTACAAAGTTCTAGTTACTGGACTTGTTTATCTTATCACGCACAGCCTTCCGAAAAATCTCATGGCGTTCGTCCAGCGTGAGATCGGAAGGAAAATAAAAGTCGTGTTCGACATGCAGGATGCCCCCGAGTGCTCGCCGCATCTCAGGAATTATCCGCCGCTTAATCGCCCGATAATATTGGCTGCTAAAACCCATGGTCTCAACAAAGAAATCATTGTCGGATCGGACTCTCTCTTTAAAACGGACGACGAAATCGGGAATCAGGATCGGCGGCGCTCCGTGCGCATCGATCTCTTGGTTATCAACCTCCGCGTCGGTCGCAGTGCTCTCTTGGAAGCGCTGGCCGATATCCGAAAGGGGCTTTTCGATCTTGAAGTCTACGCGTCCGGCATATTCCGATTGAAGGTCACGCAAATAATCAAAGGTTTCGCGTTCATAGTTGCTATCCACCAGCATCAGATTTTCATGTGAGTAGCAGGGATGAATATAAGCCCGGATTACTTCTGCGGGCGATGTTGCGCTCTGCTTTGCGATGAGTCCGATACCAATATATGGGCGATCCTTAAGCCTGGGTGCATCTGAGCGCCCGAATATGGCGATAGGGCCCGAGACCGGAACCTTTACCTCTTTGCTAAATACAAGATTGCGGTTTTCCACACAGATCAGCTTCATGATGACTATGCCGTGGGCGCGGGAGCCTCTCGGCCAATTGAATCTAGCGGCTCGCCTGTTGAAGTCCCCGAGGAACTCGCCGAGTTTTGGCGGGTATGTGCAGAGCATACTCGCGAGCGGGATTTCGCCAACCAGCTTGAAATTCTTCGCCTGCGAAATGAGATCGTTGAATTGAAGGTTGATGGACCTGGTGCCGACATCCTGAGTTTGAAGCCCAGAGGCTTCGGCGAGAGCGATAAGAACTCTGGCAAGTTTCGAGCGGCGCACTGTATTGAATTGCGCGGTCCGATCTTCGTCCAACGGCCCCCTGTCTGATGCGAAATCGGACAGTAGGTTAAACGCCTTCTCTGGCGGATGCGGGCGCATACTGCGAACAATCGCCAACTGCTGGACGGGATCAACAGCAAACGGGCATCTATCGCTGTGCGCGTTGGACGACGCGACCCGACGGTGCACATACGTGCGCTCGTATGGAACGAGAACTGTGTTTTGGTCAGCGTTGCAAGCGCAGAAAAACCATTGCCCGCCATTCTGAGCCGCAGCAACGACAGACTTGGCTTCTTCACGCGCCACAGCCGCTCCGCCGTCGCGGCCGAACGCAAGAATTAGCCTCCGTTTTTCTGACGGCGACAACTCTCGCAGCTTCTCTCTGCGCTTCCCAACCCACAACATTCCTAGACCTTGTCGCATGCATCGCCCTCTCCAAGCGTGATCGGAGAGGTGCCAATGTTGATCGAACACGCTGAACAAACCCTTTCCCTACTCTCAGACGGTGAACGCGGGGTAAAACTCGAATTCGAACCCAGCAATAACCATTTTGTCCTCGTAAAAATAAGCGACGACGAAGAGTCTCCTTCTGGAATAAGTATCCGCCTTGTGGCACAGGTACAGTTAGAGAAGGCGACCCGGCGGACGAGCCAACGTGGGTTTCTCTCCCCAACTGCGGCAGTTAAGGCAGCGATTTCCTTCCTATCTGGTCACACCGGGCGGCGATATGAGCCATCACGGTCGTCCATGGACAAGCTTGCTGAGGTCCACGCCGCATTCTGCCGTAGGGAGAGAGAAGAGGCGTTCCTAAAACTCTTGGAAATGAGCCACGAGCATCTACAGTATCCGCAACTTGGTCCGTCGAGGTGATGACGGCTGTGGTTCCTCGCTTAGCCGTCATTGCTCGGAAGAGCGTACGAAAAAATGCTATCGGAAATCGACCGCGACTGACCACAGCGGCGTGGCCTTGGCCGAATTCGCAGCCAGTTCACGCAGCTTTTCGAAGATCAGTGAGCTTCTGGAACTCTGCCAAAATATCAGGGTGGAACTGCGCCAAATGGCGCACAACTCTCGCGTTGCTCAGGAGCTTCGAGAGATAGCCGACTGCAAGCACGAGATCGAGGTGATCCACGCCGTAGTCCTGCTCGATGGTCTTAACCTCCCGGTCGAGGGTGGCCGCCTCCTGCTCCATCAGCGATATCTGATCTTCGCTGAGGCCAGCAATCTTCTTCTTCGGCGACACCAACATGGAATCGGGTGTGGCGGCTACGAGGGACGTCGCGTAGCTCACACTGAACTTGTTCATGACGACCATCAGCTCGGTCGCCTCGATCTGCCGCATTGGCTTCATTTTCTTCAACTGGCCGATAGTATTTATGGGGACATGCTTCTCCTTGAGTATTTCGACGACCTCAGGGCAAATCCCTTCGAGGAGGGATTTCTTATGCCGCAGGCTGGCGACATTAATGTTGAGAGCCCTGGCTAACCGCTCCTCCGGCACGCCCTTCTCAATCGCCTTGAGGATCATCTTGTGTTCCTGGATGATTGCCAGGCGGCTGACACGGCGATTGTATGTGTAGGCCTCGTCCTCCGTGGCAACCAGGCAGACAACCTCAGTCTCGCCTCTTTTTGCAAGAACATCTAACCGGACATGGCCATCGAGGAGATGAAACTTTTCACGCTCCTGTCGGTCCCGGATCACTACCGGCGGCTCTATGATTCCGACCTCAGCAATCGAGGCGGCGATCTGGGCGTACTTCACAGACTTCAGGACGGTTGGTGGGAGCTGCTTCAAGGGCAAGATTTCGGCAATCGGTATCCGAAGACTGGTGCTCTCAAAAGAGAGCGACACGGGCAATCGGGTGGCACCGGTCTTCATTGCAGGGAGCCTCCCTGTCCATGTAATCTGCCAGCCAACGCCTCCGGCAGGGAGGCAAAGCCTTCGTCTGTCAATATTGATGTGAAATGTTCGTCGGTCAGCAGCCTACGCATCGCCTGTGTGATAAAGGTAAGGCGAGCCTTTGCGGCCTCCGCTCGCCGTATCAACAGACGCTTTCGGTCAACGTCCTCCTGGAATGCCTGAAGCAGGGATTCCGACGACAATGATGTTGTCCTGGGTTTAAGGTTGTATTTCAGACTTTTACCCCTCTGCCTCCGCAGCTCGACAATGCGCTTGGCGATCATCAGCTTTTTGCCGCGAAGCAGCTTCTTCTCATATGCGGCCTGCAGGGCTGCCTGGATGTCATGATCATCAGCCTCCGCAATTTCCAAAGCCACGCTGAATGGAATCTGGCCGGTCTCGACTGCCCTCAGCAATCTTTCTTCGCCCTTCTCCAGCAATCGGACGACGGCGTAGATGTATTCGGGCGTCAGCCCGGTCATACGGGCAATTTCCGGGACAGAATGGCCGCGCTGCTTCATCGCGCCAATGTCCTGTAAAAGATCGATGGCTCGATGCTGGCGTCGGGCGCAGTTCTCGACGAGACTGGCCACCAAGCAATCTTCCTTGTTGGCGTTTACGACGAGCGCCGGTACCTCCTCCTGCCCCAACGCCTTAAACGCCTCCAGACGGCCTTGACCGCAAACCAAGTCGTAAAATGGTCCGCTGGCCTCCATCCGACGGGTCACGGTGATTGGACGCTTAAGTCCGATTTCTCCGATATTCGCGACGATTTCCTTGAAGTTCTTCTTGTTGCGGACACGCGGGTTGACCACCGTGATCTTGCTGATCGGAATCATTTCCACCCGTTGGGCTGGAACGGCAACCATCATGCCACCTCCTTGAACGATCTCCGAGCGGCCATCGCGTAGAACCGCGATAGCGTTTCGCAGCGATAGGCATCGAGGGACAGGCCGTTAAACTCGCACAGTCGGAGAATGGCTTCGTGCATGTCTAGCAACGGCAAGAGATAATAATCGTAAGGGTCGGCATTGCCCGGGCCCATGCGAACGACGACCGTAATGTCTGGTCTCAGAACCGTATCCAGACGCACCTTCCATCGCAAAGCACCAGCCAATGTCTGCAGGCAACGAACGATTACAATCGACGCGGTGAACTCTCCGTTGATTGTGAGCAGGTCTGTATCCGGGTCCTGGGTCACCATGCCTCCTGCCGAGTGGAGGCCTTCGACCACCTGCCCCAGCAGCTTGGGATACATCCGGCGGAGCGCCCGATTGATTTCGAGGTAGCGATAGTCATGGTCGGGCACGAAACCCACCAGGGCGTAAGCACGCAACAGGCTGCCGAACCGATGGGCATATGATGTGCTGGAGGGGCAATCTTCGGTCTCGTCTATGATCAGACCGGTCAGGTAGCCTTGCCGTTCCAGGACTTTGGCCAGCTTCTCCAACATGATCTCGTCGGAGAGCCGCTCGGCTCGGGCCGCGATGATTGCGCCCGCTTGCTGGAACAGCTCGACCGGTACGATGCCGGTGAACACGCCGTCCGCTCGGACCCAGTTCTCTTCTGGATTCTTGACATGTGACTGCTTGAGCTTGAATGAGGTACGCCCCCAGACATTATTGCCGACGTATTTCTCGTTGATCAGGACCTGGTGCACGGTTCCACGCGACCAAGGTCGGCCTAAGTCAGTCCGAATTCCTTCCGCGTTCAGGATCGCAGCGATCTCGGCTTCGACTCGCCCCGTCGTCACGAACAGATCATAAATCCTTTTGACGACCGCGACCTCATCCGGCGGTCCAGGAACCAGGATGACTCTGTCGGTCGCAATGCTTTTGTGCTCACCCCGAGTGAGCCCGCCCTTTGGATTGCCGTTCTGATCAATGAGCTGGCGGCGAAGGCCGAAGCCCGGAGCACCGCCTTGACGATATCCCAGGCGAATGAGATGAGCCTGCCCATTGAATACCTTGACCGATAGTTCGCGGCTGTATTCGCCAGCCATGGCACGCTTGACCGTCTTGATGATCGACGAGCCCATGCTGCCGTCATTCTCAAATTGCTCGGCACAATAGTGCACAAGAATTCCGTGGCGTTTGCAGCGCAATTCCACTTCTGCGGCTTCATCCGGGTCTTGAAAGCGCCCCCATCGGCTCACGTCGTAGACGAGTATCGCCTTGTAGTCGGCCCGGCCACTTTCAACGTCAGAGAGGAGGTTTTGCAGAGCGTCACGGCCGATCAACCGCAATCCGCTTTTGCCCTCATCGGCATAGGCGCGAACGATCTCGAAACCGTTCTTTTCAGCATACCGTCGGATGATCGCAATCTGGTTGTCGGTCGAATACTTTTGGTGCTCGGTGGACATTCGGACATATGTCGCGGCCGGGACTCTCGGCGGGACTGGCGAGTCATTACTAACCTTCTGGTTCCAATCGATGACCATGACATGTCAACAATTATCGTTGCACTGACTGTTGAGGGCCGAAGTATACCTTGGGGAGGATCGAAACATGGTTCCGATTACGGGCACAATTGTTCCGGCTGTGAGCACGGAAAGTCGCGGCGATTATGCGCAAGCAATCTCCCGTGCTCTGCGAGGGGAGTTGGGTCACAGCGCCCGGTCCGCAAAGACGATTATGCGATGGACCGGGGTGAGTGAGCGGGCGGCGAAATATTGGCTCCAGGGCAACCGGGGGCCAAGCGGATGGCAGTTGGTTCAGCTCGCCAGGAACTCGGATGCTGTCCTGCACGAATTCCTTCGAATGTCTGGTCGTGACCTGTTCAAGGTCTCCATCGAACTGGAGGCTGCGGAGGCTTCGCTCGCGAGAGCAACTGCGATCATGCGGGCACTGCGAACAGACATGTTGTGACTGCGAATTCCCGCGTCCCGGCGAAACCGCTTCGATTACGCGCTTCATGTTAGGTGTGCCTCTGTCCGACAGCGTAGCATGCCAACCAAGGCACTGGCCACACAGGCAGGGCTGCGTTGGACCGCATCGACACTACGTTTCTTTCTGGCGATTCTTGCCCGTGTACGACCGAAGAACGCGATTGAGCCGATCACCTGGCAGCCGCAATTCCTGCTGCATGAGGTTCTCGATAGGGAACAGCAGTTGCCGGAACCCAGTTGCCTGTGAGTCCAACGCAACTGGTGTCACTTCCCCGCACAACACTGCACAGACGATCTCGCCCTGCCGTCGCCCCGACCACTTGGCAAGCGAGAATAGGCTCATCGTCCGGGTTCCAGGACGTGGAGAAACCTTGTTGATCGCATCTCGGATCAGCTCGTCGATCCGAGACCTGGGAAATTTCGGACTTCCACTGCCATTGATCGGCAAACCAAAATGGCCTGTGATGAAGCCTGCTTTCTCAAGCTCTCGAAATTCATGCGCTGGGATGCCGGTGATATCGAATGTCTGGTCCAACTGGATCAAGTCCTCGACCGCATGCCTCAGCTTTTCGAATGCGTTCTGGTCAAATGACAGTGCATCTCCATTCCACTTTGCGTCGGGAAGCAAGCCGAGGAAGCGGGTGAACTTGCTGACACCCTTGGGCGGCAAGCCAAGTTCGCGGGAGACTTCCAGAAGCGTCCGTTCGAAGCGTTGGGTTACGACGGCCTTGGATCGCTTCCGACCCAGTTTCCCGACCGCCGCAAAAGCCTCCATGAGTGCGGCGTACAATTTTGACATGAGGCGGTTCTCTGAGGGCAGGCCCCAAGAACTAGCAAGCTTCGGAACGCTCGCATAAAGGCCCTTTCGTCGCCTATCCTCGGGCACAACCTGCAGCAGCCATTGCCGAAGGTGATCGACAATCCCCGCATGGCCCCGGGATAGCACATCGAACCCGAACTCAATGTCGGCATCATCGGTGGGTTCGCTCCTAACCTCGCTCGGAAGCCACATGCCAAGCTCAATGGATGCCTCAATAATCTCGCCCAAATCGTATCCTGTTAACTCGCCATCTTTCTCTCTGCCAACGGTCAGACGGCCGACGACGAACTCGTGGAATGGATGCTCGCCCGCTAGTATGACCGGCGCGTCTCGTTGACCCAGGATCGGAGTTCCGCGTGGGGACTGGTCAAAATGAGCCCACCACCATCCTAGCCGCCGACCGTCGACCTTCTCCTCGATCTCGCAACCGTGAATCGGACACGTCTTAAACGCCTGCACGTCCCACCAGACGCGATGAAACGGTCCTTCTGCAAGGCAATGCGGACAGAAGCGCCGGTAGCGGTAAGAGAACTGGCGATGATGAATCCTGTCGCCGTTCACTCGGAAATAGTTGCCGTCGCGAACGGGAGTAGATTGCCGCAAGGTCTTCTGATGTTCATCGGAGAGAGGCAACGTCAAGAGGGTCGACAGAATCTCCGCTGGCACGAGGTTGCGCCAATTCAACCCGATCCCATTCGCGTAAAGGGTAACACTCGAATGCTGCTCATCAGCCGCCAACCTAGCGAAATATGAGTAGGAAGGCTCCCCTACCCCCGGCTTCAGCTCCCATTTGGAAAATGGACGCGAGGTTCGGAACTCGATATTCATTTCACCACCTGAAAATACCTGTAATCATCGTCCAACCCCACCAGTGCTTTCGCAGCCCGTCGGAGGTGCTCTGGCATGATTTTGGCGGTGCTTTCGTTGATCGCCTCGTAAGCTGCATATTGGATCAAGTTCATCACCGCCCCGATGAGGCCTCCGCTGAAGCGATGGACATCGAACGCAATGCCGGGGTCAGACAGCCCTGACTTTGATGCAAACGGAAGTCGGTTATCGATCCCGTCCAGCAAGATACGAAACCGCTCAAACTCATCGTTCGAGTCCTCCAGGGGATGGAGAACTTGGTGCGGAAAAAGTCCTCGGCGATGCAGAAAGTCTGTCGCCGTGATGAATGACTTCAGCGAAACCTCGCCAACCACCAGGATGTTGAAGGCGCTGGTGTCGCAAGCTGTTTTCAGGAACGTCCTGAAGTGGCGGGCGTCATCGGTTCGGCGGCCCTCGATCATGAAGTGGGCATCGTCGATGATCAACAGCTCAGTCTTGGCCTGGACAAGACGGTCGACAGCTCTTTGGAGCAGAGCGTCTGCGTTCATCGCTCCGAGTGTCCTGGCCCCCGTCGCGAGACAAACCTGGTTGGCGAAATTTTTGGGCTTCATGTCGCTCGTCGCCTGGATGACGACCAGCGGATAGACCTCTCGATCATCATCGAGCCGCATTGGGTGACCAGCTGCGTAGAATTTGCAAATTTGCGATTTGCCGACACGAGAAACACCCATCAGGCCCCCCAGCTTTCCGGTACCGTGCCGCCCCCCATTCACAGGTCGATGGAATTTCTCCAAGAACGCCACGCCCTCCTTAAACAACGGGTATGGGTAAAGCAGCGTCTCGATCATGTGCTGTCGGTCACGAGGTGGAAGCGCCGACGCCGCCAGTCGCGCGTCGCCCTTGAGCGGGTCCATATTGTAGTCTGCAGGCATGTTTAGTCGTCCCATCCTTGGTGGCGGTCACGCAGATCGTCCACCGAACTATCGTTCTGAATGTCAGGCTTAGCCGCAGCCGGTGACACGGGTTCCGGTGGCGGGTTGCTAACCGGGGGTGCCTCGCTATCGCGGTTGGCAGTGGACGCTACCGGAGACGACGCGCTCGCCCGTGAGGACTTCTTCTCCAGCGGCTCTGCGGCAACGGGGTTGGTGTAGTCGATATAGTCTGCCGCGCCTTGGTCTGCCGCCAGCTCGACTACCTCCGACCTGCGCATCTTCTGATCGGCCCGTGACAGGAACCGCGCGAGCTTTCGAGCAGTATCATGGCGCTTTCGCCTTTGATGGGCTTCGTTCAGCTTTACCTCAAGGGCCGCGCGAGCCTGGACAAGGTCCTCCACCTTGCCGATCTTACCGATCTCCTCGTTGTGATAGGCGACGATCTTTGTGTGCTGGAACAGTGTCAGCCCTGTCGCATAACGTTTCTCGATGTCGATAATCGGAACCTCGATTACGACATTGCGGTAAGGGTCGCGCACGAAGAGCCGCTTGAGATCATTCGGGTCACGGCTAGCTTCATACTTGGTCGCCGAGTGCTCCCGTGTACCCCGCTTATGGTTGGGATGCAGAGTAAGCGCGAGCAGTTCAGCCGACTGGTAGTGCAGATAATCAAGCCGGATGCCGTCACGCTGGATCGTCACCTGCTCCGTGTACGACGCCTGGCGCACGAAGATGTTGGGATCGAGCGGCGGAAGAACTGGAGCGGCTTCGATGCCCACTTCCCAAAGTCGTGCCGGAACATCCTTCAACGTAATCAGCGGACCAATACCGGCCTTGAGGGAGCGATTGTACACCTCAGCGAAATAGTAGGTGAGAAAACCGCGCAGTTCCCGAAGCGTGATCGTCGGTACCGCCTTGTTCCGATCCTTGTCGAACTTCTTCCGCTCCTCAGGCGAACCTGCAGTCGCCCCTTCGAGGCGGTCGATGAGCTGCATGTTCATGACAGCGAATAGGTGCTCCAGGGCCCCTTTTTCATATGGGCGGCCGGGGCGATACTCTACGAGCTGGAAGCCCATCTCCCGAGCAGCCGCCTCCATATCACCGCCAATGAACATCGAAGCGTTATCAACGCCAAGTCGCGCCATCAGACCGTACCATGGCCACGACACACCGTCCGGTAGCGTATGCGGGTCCTTTGGATAGATAGCGTGGCGGAGCCCCCTGATGAAACCGGCAAAAGAGGGCGACTCGAAACTGAGATCGAAACCGACCACGGTTCCGCTATGGCGGTCACGGAAGACGAGAAGCTCAGGGCGACCATAGGCCACAGAGACCTCGTCATCCAAAACCACCACGTTCAGCGAGACATAATCGATGTCAACGACTTCAAGCGGACGAAGCGGCCGCAGGATGCGTAGCTTTGGGGCAGTAATCCTCTCGGCTTCCTCTTCCCCATGTCGTAGGAACGTTCGGGTGTAGCCGTCGATCTTGCGGTGCCGTTGAAATGTGCGCATCGAGACCTTTGCGGCCGCTTCAGCCCACGGCGAATAGTCCGCACCAACTGCGGTAAGTTCGGCAACTCGATCCCTGACGGTGATTGCCGTCCCCTCGGGATCGCTCCAAGAGTCCTTCACGGCGATCTGGATCGCCTCCAGCAGCGGCTCTGGAAGACGCCTGGTCTGATTTCCCGGATTGAGCTTCGGGGCCAACGCGACCAAGGGGTCGATGTTGGGGTTTTGAGCGAGTTTCCGCTTTGCCTCGTAAAAGGTGCTTCTGGAAATCGGGGTCTCCATGCGACGCTGCGCGACCTCTCGCCTCGCCTGGGCACCGATTCTGTCGCTATCCCGACCGCCGTTCAACTCCTCGCAGAGCTTGCGGTAATGACGAACATATTCGAGATATCGGCGTGCAGTCGCCTTCTGCGCCTCGGTTAGCGACAGCGCCATTCCCTCGATATAGGGGATTCCCTCTGGGCCTGGCATGCCGCTGAGACGCCCCTCACGCGACAACCAGGCAATCTGCCATGCTGATAAAATGAGCGGCGCACCGAGTTGGGCATGCTCTAGGTAGAGGCACTTGGGCATGTTCGGTGCCGAATTCGTCCAATGACGAGCAGCGTAGAATGACCGCTCACCATTCAAGCCATGGACGACGAACAGGTGCCCCGGTCGGATATCGGGAGCTTGACATTTGAACTGATCCGGAGGGGTAGCCGGAATCGCCAAATCCTCCGCTGATAGGATTGGTGAAGCTTTCGACCGGAGAAAGTCAAAATGGGCGGAAGCCATTGTCATCGTGCTCAATCCTTCTGACGACGCTAGACATAGAGAGGGGTTGACCGAGATCGAGGCGCAGTTCTCCGCGCATCGCCAATTGCATGACGGCGGTAAAAATCGGATTTGCCTGGCGCAGCTCGATGGCCGACGCCTCGCCTTCCCACCGGAAACCCAATCGCGGTGAGCCTGCATTTCGCCAAATCTGATCAATGGTCGCCGGTAGACGCGCAGCTCGGACCGCCGCTCTCGCAGTGATCAAACTGGGCGGCTCACCTACCCGGGACTTGTGCTGCCACATCAGCTTGACATTCGAGAACCGAGGCTCCACCCAAAGGTGACGCTCATCGAGCACGATATAGTCGCGCTCGAACTGCTCTCGGAAATGAGCTTTCAGGTCGCGTGTTCGTCTCGCAATCCACGGCTCAAGCTTTTGCCTGGTGAGCGGAATGTAATCGATGAACACAACAGTCTGATCGCGCATTTCAATCGCGACATGAGGCACATGTTCCCGTTTTTCCGGCTTCTCTGGATCGCCCGTGGCCCAATAGTGAGCCGCAAGCGGATACGGCGAGATCGCCACCACTCTCGGATCGGTATCGAGATGAGTGAGGCCGTCCGCCATTAGTGGCAGACGGGCTCTGATCAAACCCTTCGGAGCCTTGGTGGTCGGGAACGGGACCGGCAGGGTTGGATGGTAACGCTTCTTGCCAACCACCATCGCCGGTTCGTGATTCTCGGAGAACATCTTCCGAAGACGAGCGGCATTGGCCTTAGAGATCATGATCGACCTCCAAGTCGTGCCCTGCCCTGTCCTCGGGAATCCTCCAGAAGTCATGGATATCGCCAAGGTCCAGCGACCTCACCGAATCCACGGTCTCCTGCGAAACGCCCAAGCGAATGAGTTCCTCGAAGGAGACCCGACGCGGATATCCTCCGAGGCTTGAAAATGCTTCACGCATTGCAGCCTCCAGCGTGCACGCAAGCCGTCACGGCCGCGCGTTATGAACGGTGAAATTCGGGCGTGCGGATACCGAGCAGGAAACGCTCAGCGTCCGCCCGTCGGCGCTAGAGGATGGGGGATATTCGGATTGGAGGGGGCACGGGTACGCGAACCGACTGAGGAGCCGGGCGGAGATGTCCAGTGCTATGTTTTAGATTGTCCTTGAAAGTCATGTCACCACCTGCTCGAAACTTTGGTGGGAGCGCTCAGCCAAGGATAGCTGAGCAAGCAGTGCTTCAGCTACCGATGCCTGAACGGGCATCCCGTGGGGTTAGGGTTAGCGTTGCTATCACTGCGTTGGACCTTACGGTTTTGGTTGCGAGCGGCGTTCTATGCGCAAAGTGTTGACAAGACCTTGCGCCAGAGCGGGACATTTTCACGATCCGTCAAAATTCCTTGAAGACTTCCTTTTGCGATTGAATTCGCAAGGAATTCTTCGCCTCATCTGGGATGAGCGACAGAACTATTCGGACTGCAAAGGCATATGTTCATGGTATGTTCACTTTGTCAAGAACGAATCGGTTTGGG
This sequence comes from Rhizobium sp. BR 249, assembly GCF_047445895.1. Lineage (NCBI taxonomy): Bacteria > Pseudomonadati > Pseudomonadota > Alphaproteobacteria > Hyphomicrobiales > Rhizobiaceae > Rhizobium > Rhizobium sp. BR 249. The sequence goes on from NZ_JARWKX010000022.1 coordinate 101,803, forward strand.
AGCGCTTATGTATGTCAGACCGCCCGCTGTGAGCCGCCGCACCCCGTGGTGGTGACCTACCAGAGGTCCTGCTTATAGATTTCTGGATTGGGGGTCCGCATGAAAAATGCCATAGGAACGTTGTCCAGGTGGTGCTCAACCCCAGAGGTGATCAGCATTCTGCTGACATTGTTATGCGTGAGTCCCCCATCAGGAACGATACCCTGTATATGGCCTAACGATTGCGGCGCGTCTACTTTGCGAAGTGTGTTCTGGGAGGAGACATATACTGAAGTGAACCGCCGGGCGAGTTGAGATGCGAGTTTCGGCCGACGCCCTCGCTTTCCAGAGGATATCGCAAACGAATAAAGGTCCGAGATCAACATACGATAAGTTTCAAGGACACCTTCGAGTTTCAGGAGCCTGGCGGCAGCGGGATCGACGATAAACGCGTGCGGTTCCTTCTTTAATTGCTCACAGAATTCGGGCGCATGAGATAGCACAAAGCCACGGCTACGACTTTGTGACGCCAACAGCTCATCCCACCGTTGTTCGCTGTCCGTAATGATGAAAGAACCCGTCGCTCGGGCTAGATACACCGCCATCTCAAAGTTCGGTGCCATCTTCGCTAGATTGAAGAAACCGCCGTCATTGCCGAGTTCGAACTTGTCGTCCCCGAACGCCGTGAACGGATCGTCTTCCCGTTTGCTATTTTGAAATGCCAACAACTCTCCCAGCTCGACATCAGTCAGGTCCGGGAGGGCCTGCTTGATCTGCCGTCGGCGGACGTCCTCTGGCAGCACCAACATACTCTTCCTGAAATCATCAGCCATTAGCCATTTGATCCGAGCATCCGGCTTCGGAGCAGCACCACTCAGGCTGCTGCGTTGTTGTGCCAACGTCATCATTTGATCTCTGAGATGATGATCGAAGTTGCTTGGATCGGGAATGAGATTCAGCACGCCATCTTCAATGAGAGGCATTAGGCTAATGAACAGGAACGCGCATTTCAGGAATTCATGGTGAAAGCTCTTCGGGTTGTAGATCGGGCTGAACTCCTTTTTTACCGTGCCCGGATGGACGAAGGGATTCTCCATGATGACTTCATTGAAGTAGAGGCAGCTCCCCGGCACGAATTCCAGGGTCAAGCGTGGATCGATCAACCCCGTATACAGAGCACGGGCGGTGCCATCCGGCTTGGGAAGCAGACCAATCATATCAGTCTCAAGGGGCCAGAGGTCACCGTAGATGGTATAGATTTCGACCACCTGACTGTCGGTAAGCTCGCGGCGAACGTCGACCCAATCTTTCCCGCGATTCAAGCCAAGAATATCGACCATGGCACGGTAGAAGATGAGATTGCGCTCTCGAATGCTAAGTTCAGACCATGATGGTCTCAAACCTGGCCGCTTCCCTTTGCAGCATTTTTTGTATTTTCTACCTGAGCCGCAGCCGCACTCATCATGGGGTCGCAGCTTGGCTTCGTCGACGTTCTTTTGAAGGTAATCGCGCGGCTTCTCGGTTCGGCCGAATTGATCCTGATAATAGACTTCGCCGGTTTCCATCTTTGCATACATTTCGCCGCCAAATCGCCAGTGCTCCCTTTCCGGAGGCAACATGGTATGTCGCAGGTCTGCCCAACTGTCGGTGACAACCCGCTCTGGATAAAGCCAGTCCTCGCGACCTGCTGCTATGAACCGCCGTGCACGCGCCTTCACGATGTAGTTGACGCGGGCAACCTCGATATCGTTAAGCTTTCGGGATCGGACAAACGCATCAGTGCGAACCATGGACTGCCGAAAGTTCCGCGCGAAGGTGCGCTTTTCCATGGGCGAAGCTGCTGTCGGGTCCTTCGCATATTCCAGGTTCGTCAAAATCAAACAAAAGTTCTTGTTCAATGGGAAGATCGTTTGTGACGCCTTCAGCGTAATTGCGGGGTCGTTAGGGTATGAGCAAAGCTCATGCTCAGGAGGAACCGCATAATTATACACTGTGACCGGATGGTCCGACGTTATGAACTTTGTATCTGCACCTTCCGCCGAAACGATCTCCCGAATTCCCTCCGTCCAGGTCGTGCAGTTCATCCGCTGAATGCCCTGCATTTCAAACATCAGCTGGTTTTGACTAAGAGACGGGTAGTGCCTCTTCAGCCAGTCCAGGCCCTTAGGTGTACGAATTCTCTGGGAGTCGATGTATTCGAAAAAGCGTTGAAAATGGCGATGCCATTCTCCGACGTCATCACCGATAAATGCTCTGACGGCCTTCGACCCCCAATCGTCGATGGGGCCGAATAGACGCCTTTCGATCTCATCGTTGATTTGGGTGCCGAAGAAGGTCGTATACAGGTCGGTCTCGTAGAAGCATTGGGATGTGACCGACTTGAACCTGCTATTGGCGCTGAAGCTTCGTCCATCAGGAAGGACTGTAACCAGCGGGTTCAGGTCCAGGTATCGATACTTAGTCTGACCGGCTTCGAAGAAACCGTCCTGGTACCATTGTGGGACGTAATGATTGTCACGGGTCTTAGACATTCAGGTCGCCACTATGGTTTTGATCATTGATAAACAGTCGCGTTCTCCTGACAGTGGGCGCGGACGCGTTGTAGCCAGCTTTCGTACCAAACCCACATACCCTGATATTCGCCTGCGCGGCCGAAACTCAAAGCCGGATTCTTTGCATCGAGCTGGTGCCACAGTGCCGTATGTGCGCCGGTCGTAAACTTGGGGTATCCTTCGTCCTTCATCATCTGGACGATCTGCTTGGCCAAATATCGCTTCTTCTCCACCTCCTTCAGGAGGACGCGATTAATCGCTGCTGCTTCGTCCGAACCAGGCTTGACGAACTCGATTGCTAGGTCGGCGGCGGAGGGACGATTGGCCGCCTTCGGGACGAAAACAACGCGATAGGCAAAATCGGGATCGGCCAGCTCTTCATCCGTGAGCCCATTATGAAACTCATTCATCACGGTTTCGATGTGCGGCGGCAACGTGCTTGCCTTCTTCAAAATCGACCGCTGATCGGAACTGAACGTGACGAACTGTAAGGCTATCGGAAGCCTTCGTTCAAGGCCGTACTGTGCTCCGAAAAGCTTCCTGATCGCTTCATTGAAATTGATGCAGCAGGCCTGGAGCTTCGCGCTGACCGCGTCATCAATGCGATGGGTCATTCGGTGTTCAATCTCGTGACGGATCGCAAGAAGGAACTCTAGGTTCTTAACCACCCCGGCTGGGATAGGGCATTTCGCGTGTTTGAGACACATCCCAAGTTCCCAGTAGCATTCCTCTCCTTGCTTGGTCTTCTTGATGCTGCCGTCGGCCTCCTTGTAGCGATAGTCGATGCCTTGGCGCTTGTAAAACGCGTGCATCAAATAGGTCCAGGCAATGATGCTCGACACGATGAACAGTTCGGCACGAAACGTCAGCCCTGCTCCGTTGAATATGTGAACAGCTGCAATCATCGCCTCTCTTGCCTTAATCAGCAGCTCATCCCCACGAATGCTTAGGCCCGTGGCGGGATCAACATCAGGCCAAGTGGCAAGGAAATCGTCTAAGGCATCCGCAGGCGCAGACTTAACGGTCTTATGCTTGGTTTCCGTTCGAATTTCTGCGATCACCCGGTGGTTCACTGATCGTGTCGGGCGGGTGAAGTAGGCTAATATTACTTGGTCGCTATAGCCGCCACGCGCCAGCATCGCCTTGACCAGCGCAATCTCCCAACGTTCGAGCGGTGTCTTTTCCCGTTTGGCCAAATAATCCTCCAGCTCGCATAACGAGCAGTTCCCCGATGATTCCCGCACCTAGCATAGATTGTCGAGAAGGGAATTTGGAGCGTACCAAGCAGTTTGTAGCGCTAAAGCGATACAAATCCGTTCGATCTGTGAAGCTACAGACAGACACCCGTCAGCTCAAGAAAATGCCTTTAGCGCGAGCCGCACGATTTCCGAGAGTAATGTCAACATATTGTTGGGATACAAGGCGGCGAGTATGCACGGGAATCCGAGCAGTTGAGTCGGCGAGTCCGAGAGGATTGTCGTTCGTCCGCACGGATGTGTCGGGTGATAGTTTGTGGCGACCCCTGCAGGAATCGAACCTGCGACAACCTGCTTAGAAGGCAGGTGCTCTATCCAGCTGAGCTAAGGGGCCGTCTGCTCATCGCACTTGGCAGTGCGATAGATGCGGCATATGTGGACGAGAAATCTCAGTGCGTCCAGGGCTGCGTGCGGGTATAGCGGAAATTATCCGGATAGGCGACGACCTGACGGGCCGGGTCCTTCGGCGCGATGACGCGGTATTCGATGCCGTTGCGCTGGGCATAGGCTTCTGCGAGCGCCTGCGTTTCGAAAGTGAGCTTCACCTGCTGGCGCGTGTCGCCGGAGGAGGTGTAACCCATCATCGGATCGATCTTGCGCGGCGACTCCTGATCGAACTCGAGCACCCAGAGATGGGTCTTGGCCTTGCCGGACTGCATGGCGGTCTTGGCTGGACGATAGATCTTGGCAGACATGACTGCGGCGTCTCCGAATGTTTTGGTCTCAATCCCATTGCCGGGCTTTTGCTTCATCGCCAAGGATAATGCGAAGAGATGAATTTGCTTATCCGCGAATCCCCGGCTTTTCAAGAAAAAAGGCGGCGCATGACACTGCCGCCGGCTCCATCTCGTGACGGTCGGCGTGGCGAAGAAACAAGTATCGGCTGCCGAAGCGCCTGTGGATACATCCTTCGGGAAGGCGGCTGCCGCGCCTTGAAATTCAAGGGAATTTGCCAGGCCGGATTGCGCTATGTTACCGATTGTCTCATGTTGTGATTGCAACCAGATTGCCGCATAGGCTCCTCGGCACTAGTTTACGGCCAGTCGGGTTCCAGGGATTGCAGTCATGATGAGACGTTCGGCAGAGTTCAATGCCATTATGATCGGGGCTGGCATTACGGCTTTCTTCTACGTTGCCATCAGCTATGCCCAATATATCGGCCTGCTCGGCCGGGGCTGAGGCCGGCCCTTCGTCTTGACGTTCAGTTGTGCCCGTAAGGCAAACCGGCGCTCCATAAGTTCTTTGCTGTTCGTATCCACACATCAGGCGAGGAATCTCCTGCAAGCGCCGGATTATGGGTTGCGACGGAGAAGTGAACCGTGTATTCCCCCTGCCATTCACGGTACGGAGTGTAGCGCAGTCTGGTAGCGCATCTGGTTTGGGACCAGAGGGTCGGGAGTTCGAATCTCTCCACTCCGACCATTCAATGTCCTGATATTGTTGATTTCTTGCGCCCGCACGAGCAGTCACGTGCGCGGGCCAGGCGTCGCCGTCACTTGGCCTTGTTTGTCGTCGTGGCGCTGACGATCCTGTCGCCCGGCTTGATTCCGAGTTTGGCGACGACGCCGGCGTTGAGTTCGACGACGTATTTCACCTCGCCCATCGAATCGATGATGTCGCGGGAATAGGGCGTGGCATTTTCCTTGATGTGGCGAATCGTGCCGGTGTCGTCGGCAAAGAGCATGTCGAGCGACAGGATGGTATTTTCCATCCACATGGCGACGCGCCGCGATTGGCCGAAATCGAAGATCATGCCGGCGTCAGCGGCCATCGTCTTGCGGAACATCAGCCCGCGGGCACGCTGATCGGCTGATGAGGCGACCTCGACGGTGAAATGCAGCGTCTTGCCCGCAGCGGTCTGGATGAGCAGCGGTTCCTTGTCGAACCTGATCTCGTCCTCGGCCAAAGCCGGCAGAGCGGCCATGAAAAAAAGCGCCAGAATGGCGCTTATTATCGCATGAAACAGAATGGGGCCGCGCATATCAGTGCGACCGGCTTGCCGGGCTCGGTACGTCGGGATGGATTTCCGCAGCCATCAGGCCCTTTTCGCCGTCGCCGAAGCGGACGAGGACGACCTGGCCCGGGCGCAGTTCCGTCAGGCCGAAGCGGCGGAGCGTTTCCATGTGCACGAAAATGTCTTCCGTGCCCTCGCCGCGCGTCAGGAAGCCGAAGCCCTTGGTGCGGTTGAACCACTTGACGAGGGCGCGCTCGAGCCCGCTCGTCGCGGTGACCTGCACATGCGTGCGCACCGGCGGAAGCTGCGAGGGATGGACCGCCGTCGACTGGTCCATCGAGAGGATCTTGAAAGCCTGGTAGCCGCGCTCGCGGCGCTGGATGAGGGCGACGATGCGCGTTCCCTCGAGGATCGTCTGATAACCGTCGCGGCGAAGGCAGGTCACGTGCAGGAGAACGTCCTGCATGCCATTGTCAGGCACGATGAAGCCGAAACCCTTGGCGACGTCGAACCACTTGACGACCCCGGTGATTTCGACAAGATCGACCGCCTCACCCGACAGCTCGTCGAGATCGGAGTATTGGTTCGCTGAAATCCTGTCTGCCATTGTCGCCAGCCCCTCGAATACGCGTCACACTGTTACGGTTAACTGATTCTTGAAATCAAGATTAACATCTTGGTAACGGATAAGCGCAAGTCCTAGTTTTCGGTTATTCCCAGCTGCACATTTTATAAAGATGACTTGCCCGAAGCTGACCACGGCTGGCCGAAAAGGGCTAGCCCCAATAAAGGAGTAAATAGAATGCGTTATCTCCACACTATGGTTCGCGTCAAAAACCTGGACGCTTCGCTCGCCTTTTATACCACCCTGTTCGGGCTGGAGGAGATCCGCCGCCACGAAAACGAGAAGGGCCGCTACACCCTGGTTTTCCTGGCCGCTCGCGATGATGTCGACCGTGCGCGCAGCGAAAAGGCCCCCTGCCTCGAGCTCACCTACAACTGGGATACGGAAGATTATAGCGGAGGACGCAATTTCGGCCACCTCGCCTATGAGGTCGACGATATTTATGCGACCTGCCAGAAGCTGATGGACAACGGCATCACCATCAACCGCCCGCCGCGCGACGGGAACATGGCCTTCGTGCGCTCGCCGGACGGTATCTCGATCGAAATCCTGCAGAAGGGCAGCCCTCTTCCGGCCGCCGAACCCTGGGCCTCGATGGGCAATACCGGCGCCTGGTAAGGCTTTTCGCCGCCAGGCTTTTGCGAAGCTTGCGGCTTTTGCGATTTCGGGTCCGGCCGGCGCCTTGGCGCTTGCCGCGATCCGGCCCCGCAGGCAATCTCCGGCTGACTCGAAGCGGTAAAAGGCGTTTTTGCCCGTTTTCCGCATCAACTGGAGACCGGTCGCTTGCGTAATACTGAGCTGCGGATGCCCCTGACGGGCGCTTTGCTGATCGCCACTTCGGTGCTGGCGCTGGCTGGTTGCGTGTCGGACAAGAAGGCGCTCGATTCCGCCGCGGCCATTCCAGCGGCGCCGGCAGTGCAGGCTGCGGCACCTCAGGCTGCCGCTGCAGCGCCTGCAACATCCGGCCGACGCTCGATGTACACCGATCCTCACCTTGTAAACGTCTCCGGCGCTCAAGCCGCTCCTCAGGTCGTTACGCAGGATCCGAATGCTGCCGCCCCGCCCGCAGATCCCTCAACGGCGGCGCCCGCCAATATCGGCGGGCTCGTCATGCAGTCGACCCGGATCAATGCGCAGGCGATGAGCATTTTCTCCGATCATCAACCGGCGCCGCAGAACAACAGCACGTCCACCATCATTCAGCCGCAGGGCGTCAATTCCTATGCGCCGGCCGAAGGCGTCTCACCCGCGAGAAGCAGCGTCTACAGCCAGCAGCCCGTGTCCGGACAACAGGCGGAGCCGGTGCTGCCGCAGCAGTCCTCGCAAAATACCAGCACGCAGGTGGCCCCCGTTCAAACCGCATCGCTGGCGACCGGCAGCATTCCAGCCTCGACGATGAATGCGCTTTACAGCGCCCCGAAACAGAACCTGCTCGGCAGCCTCTCGGGCCTCCTGCACAAGACGGCCCTCCCCGGCATGACGCGTATCGCGCCGAACGGGCTGCATCTTCAGAACGACAATGTCGAAGTCGGCTGCTTCAAGCCGGATCTCTTGAAAATCATCAAGGCGGCCGAGACCCATTTCGGCCGGCCCGTGATGGTCACGTCAGGCTATCGCGACGAAGAGCATAACCGTCTGGTCGGCGGCGCCGACGAATCGATGCATAAAAGCTGCGAGGCCGCCGACATCCAGATCGACGGCGTATCGAAATGGGATATCGCCGCCTATATCCGCTCGCTGCCGAGCCGCGGCGGCGTCGGCACCTATTGCCACACGGATTCGATCCATGTCGATACCGGCAAAACCCGTGACTGGAACTGGGGTTGCGGCGGTAAACGCGCGCCAATAACGACCGCAAGAGCGATCTGATCCCGCAAGGGCGGATGGGCATAACGCAACGTCAGATCACACCCACCGGCTTGCAGCAACGCTCACAAACCATTGATTCGGCTAACCTAATCCACAATAATATGCCAGCCGAAATATCTGTCATTTTTTTGAAAAAAATCGAATTTGCCGCTTGCCGGATTGAAAGTGCCTGACTATAAGGGCGCCACCACGAAGGAAGCGCCCTTCGTCTATCGGTTAGGACACCAGATTTTCATTCTGGGAAGAGGGGTTCGACTCCCCTAGGGCGTGCCACTTTCCCTCAATTATCGCAGTATTTCGTGATCTGCTTGCAGATGTCACTGCGCTTTCCTATTTTAACGAAGTTGGCCTGCGCCCTTCGTCTATCGGTTAGGACGACAGATTCTCATTCTGTAAAGAGGGGTTCGACTCCCCTAGGGCGTACCAGCTTGGTCGTGTAATCCGGCCGAAACCCTCCCCAACGCCGATCTTTCTCCGGCTTCGCCTTCCCGCGGCGGCGCGGTTTTCCACAGCCGAAAAAAATCGACGAAAACGATGATTTTTTCGCGTCTTGGCGCTTGCGGCTTTCGAAGGTGCTGACTATAAGGGCGCCACCACGAAGGAAGCGCCCTTCGTCTATCGGTTAGGACACCAGATTTTCATTCTGGGAAGAGGGGTTCGACTCCCCTAGGGCGTGCCACTTCTTCTCTCCAAATCCCATGTCTTTCAAGCGCTTGCGCGTCAGTCCTATTTCGCCGGCGCTGCGTCGCAGACGCGTAGCTGGATGCGGCGCGCGCCCTGGTAATGATCCGCGCCGAGCGAGCCCGCGACATGCAGGCTGGCGCCGCGTGAGTTGAGCAGCAGGTTGCCGAGGGCCGTGTCGGCGGCGCGGAAAGCGATGCCGTCGAGCCTCGATCCGTCCATTGCCTCCAGCGTCACCTTCACATGTTTCTCGCCGACGAGCCGCGCATCGCGCACACGATGCGCAGGCACCGCAAAGAGCGGTTGCGAATGGCCGGAGCCGTAAGGACCGGCGGCCTCCAGCCGGTCGATGAGTTCCAGGGTGGCGCCGCTCGCGCCGATCGCACCATCGATCTTCAACGTCTCGTTGGCGACGAGGCCGGCAACCGTCCTTGCGGCCTTCTCCGTGAAGAAGGTCCTCAGCCTGCCGAGATCGGCGCGCTCGACCGTTAATCCTGCGGCCATGGCATGGCCGCCGCCCTTGACGAGAATCCCCTCATCGACCGCAGCCCGCACCATCTTGCCCATGTCGAAGCCGTTGATGGAGCGGCCGGAACCGGTGCCGCGGCCGGAGGGATCGAAAGCGATCGCGAAGGCGGGCCGCTTGAACTTCTCCTTCAGCCGCGCCGCGATTAGGCCGACGATGCCGGGATGCCATTTCTCGTGGGCCGTGACGATGACGGAGGCCCCCTCGCCGTCGCCATATTCGGCGAGCGCCTCGGCTTCCGCTTCCTGCAGCATGATCGCCTCCATCGCCTGACGCTCCCGGTTGAGCTCGTCGAGGCGCTGCGCGATCAATTCCGCCTCCCCGGCATCGTCGAGCGTCAACAGGCGGCTTCCAAGCGCCGCATCGCCGATCCGCCCTCCGGCATTGATGCGCGGGCCGATCAGAAAGCCGAAATGATAGGGCGTGACCGGGCCTGCGAGCCCCGCCTTGCGAAAGAGTGCGGCAAGCCCGGCATTGCTCTGGTGGCGGGCAGCAACCAGCCCCTTCACCACATAGGCGCGGTTGAGGCCCTTCAGCGGCACGACATCGCAGACCGTCGCAAGCGCCACGATGTCAAGCCATTGCAGCAGGTCGATCGCCAGGATGCGCTTGTTGCCGGCGGCGCGCAGCAATCTCAGCGTCGCGACCAGCACCATGAAAACCACGCCGGCGGCGCAAAGATGCCCCTGCCCCGAGAGATCGTCCTCGCGGTTCGGATTGACGAGCGCATGGCAGGGCGGCAGCGCGTGTGTCACCTGATGGTGATCGATGACGACGACATCGATGTTGCGCGCGGCAGCGGCAGCTAGCGCCTCGTGGCTGGTGGAGCCGCAATCGACGGTGACGATCAGTTGAGCGCCGTTGTCGATCAATTGGTTGATCGCAGTCGGATTAGGCCCGTAACCTTCGAAGATGCGGTCGGGAATATAAATGTTCGCCTTGACGCCGAAATGGCTGAGAAAGCGGAACATCAGCGCCGAAGAAGCCGCTCCGTCGACGTCGTAGTCGCCGAAGATCGCGACGTTCTCGCCGCGCTCGATCGCACTCACAAGGCGGGTGGCGGCCTTTTCGCAGTCGGTCAGCTTATGGGGATCGGGCATCAGGCTGCGGATCGTCGGATCGAGGAATTCGATCGCCTCGTCCACCGTCACGCCGCGCCCGGCCAGCACGCGGGCGATCAGATCCGGCAGTCCGTGGATCTGCGACATCGCCAAGGCCCGGTTCTGCCCGGCCTGATCGAGCCGCGCGACCCAGCGATTGTCGAGCGCGGATTTCTCCACGCCGAGAAACGCGCGCTGTACCGGATCGACGAGATCTGCCATGCCAAACTCCGCTGACTTCATCTGCTCTTTTTACAGGAGCAGCGGAGATAACATAGCGACGGGTTTGCAGACACGGCTTTTTACCAGAATATCGCCCAGATGATCAGGGCGATGCCGGCCAGCTGCACCAGCAGGAACGAAAACAACGTCAGTAGAATGGCCCAGTTTCGGCCTTCCCTGTCCTTGCCGCCGTCAATCCACTCCCGAGCCTCTCGGCGAGTTTCATGGCGGATCGGTTTGAGGGCTTCCTCGAGCATATCAGGACGCTCCGGCGGCACCTCACTCGGTAAGCCATGCCCCTTCCCGGCATGGCTGTCCTTATTCATGAAAATCTCCCGGCCGACGACTCACCACTTCCGGTTTAATTCTATCAATATTTCGGTATCTGTTAATATAGGCTTCCGTTAGGGGATGTTACACAAGTCACAAAAAGTTTTGCGGCTGAACCGGCGTACAATAGGGCGGTTGTGAAAAACTCGAAACCGGCAAAAAGAAGCCTGCGTCTCAATACTGCCGAAAAGAAATATTCAAAGCGATCATAGCGGTCGGGCGGTTCGATCGCCGAGCGGATGGCGGCCCGGAATGGACCCCGAAGAGACGTCTGCCGCTGCTTTGAGACCACGCTTCTCGATGAACGGCTTCATGACCTCGCGCAATTGACCATCGTCACAGCGCCTTCGCGTGCATTAATGTTAATAATATCAATAGCGCAGGGGTAGATTGACTTCGTTATATCACGAGAGACTAATTAAGGCATAACAGCCATGTAGGAGTTGGCGAAATGAAAAGAGTTCTAGTAGCAGGCGGGGCTGGTTTCATTGGTTCGCACATGTGCGACAAGCTTTTGCTTCGCAACGATGTCGAAAAGCTCGTCGTCGTCGACAATCTCTGGACCGGCCGGGCGGAGAATCTAGCGCACATCAAGGATTCGCGGTTCCATTTCGTCCGCTCCGACGCCGAAACTCTTCAGACATCGGAGAAATTCGACGAGATCTACCATTTCGCTTCTCCGGCCTCGCCGCCCTGGTACATGAAAGAACCGAAGCGGACGATTGCCGCAAACCTGCTCGGCGCCTTCCGCCTGCTCGACCTCCTGAAGAAGGGCGGCCGCTTCTGCTTCACCTCATCCTCGGAAGTCTATGGCGATC
>NZ_JARWKX010000023.1:0-99249 GCF_047445895.1 Rhizobium sp. BR 249
AGGTCCTGCCTGCGAAGACCCATCATGCGGCGACCGTGTGTCGACCGCGCAGACAACCCTGCTCCCGGCGCTGGACAGCTTTGAAGACAACATCGCCCAAACATTCGAATCCCCCTCGCTACGCCGTCCCCAAAAGCGGCGTCGATGCCTGATGACAAAACAGCCTTGACTAAGGCAATGCGATTAGACAACCGCTGCACACTTTTGCTGGAATTGCTGTAGCGCGCAAGACCGGGCAGCGGCTACTGCTGGGCAGGGGCAGCCGGCGGAGTGGCCGGTGCGGGTGCCGGAGCAGGCGTTGCGCTGTTATCGGTCGGAGCCATCGGCGTGGCCGGCGCCGGCTCGGACTGGGTCGTGGAGGCCGTCGTATCCGGCGAAGTGCCCGGAGGTGTGCTGCTCCACTGCGAATAGGCGAATGCAGCAACAGCGATCACGGCCAATGCAGCAACCCAAACAACCCACGTATTGCTGTTGCGCGCCGTTGGCGTCGTGCGCAAGTCCAGATTCGGGTTCAGCGGGCGGTTCGGATCGTTGGCATTATTGGGGTCGTACGTCATGGTACTTTCTCCTCTTTCGGTGAGAGAGAAATGGCCGAGTGGGCATTTTGTTCCATTCTGGGGCCGAAGTGCTTGTGTTGGCGGGGTTTTTGGGGCTGGAGGGGCTCCTTGGGCGTCGGTGATATACTCCGGTATTGCCCTTCGCTTATGCTCCTGCCGTGCGGCCCCCTCATCTGCCTGCCGGCATCGACCGGGGCGAGCCACGGGTCTCGCCCGTCCTTCGGGCCCCCGCTGGGGAGAAGGGAATCGTGGCAGCGCCTCGGTCCCTCTGGAACTTTGGCTGTGTGAATGGCGGCCGTGCGGCTTGGTCCCTTCTCCCCAGCGGGGAGAAGGTGCCGGCAGGCAGATGAGGGGGGTGAGGAGCGCTAGCGACGATCGCCTTGAGCGGCAAGCGAAAGGCATCGCGGAGGATGACACCCGAAGAGACCACCGGGCTGTCACACACACAGCACAGCCGCCGTATAGACAGTCGTAACCGCAGCGTAAGCGTCGTCCTTGACAGGACGGGGTCTCTTTGCCAATGCTTTGGGTCTGGGGTCGCGATCACCCCACGAGGCGACATGCTGAAGAATCGCGTCCGGTAAAACCGATCAACGGAGGGACGCGTCATGCCGTCATTTCTCGAAATATCTCCCGACAAGCTCAACCGCCTCATCGGAACCCCCGGTGCGCCCTGTATCATCGACGTTCGCACCGACGAGGATTTCGCGCTCGATCCGCGCCTGGTGCCAGGCTCGATCCGGCACGGCCATGCCGACGTTGGTTCCTGGGCCGATAGCATCGATGCCGATGCCGTCGTCGTGGTTTGCCAAAGGGGCGCCAAGCTCAGCCATGGTGTCGCCGCCTATCTCAGGCATGCCGGGATCGAGGCCGAAACCCTCGAAGGCGGCTTCGAAGCCTGGGTCGCGGCGGGGCCTGTCGTGCCCGAGGCGAAGCTGCCGCGCCGCGATGCGCAGGGGCGCACCGTCTGGGTGACACGGGCGCGGCCGAAGATCGACCGCATCGCCTGCCCTTGGCTGATCCGGCGCTTCGTCGATCCCAACGCCGTCTTCCTGTTCGTGCCGGCGCCTGAAGTCATCGCCGTCGGCGAGCGCTTCGGGGCCGCGCCCTTCGATATCGAGGACGTGTTCTGGAGCCATCGCGGCGAGTTCTGCACCTTCGACGTGATGGTCGAGGAGTTCGGGCTGGCGTCCGAACCGCTCCTGCACCTCGCGAAGATCGTCAGGGCGGCGGATACCGCACGGCTCGATCTCGCGCCCGAGGCATCCGGCCTGCTTGCCGCCTCGCTCGGCCTTTCCAGGATGTATTCCGACGATCTGGAGCAGCTCGAGGCCGGCATGCTTCTCTACGATGCCTTCTTCCGCTGGTGCCGCGATGCGACCGAGGAAACCCACAACTGGCCCGCGCCGAAAAAGAGGGCGTGAGATGGTCGAGATGACGGAGAATGCGCCCGCCGGCCAGGCGGGGAAGAAGGATGCGGGCGAGGGGCATCATCACGGCGTCTCGTTCGGGGAGGCCTTCCGGGTGTGGCTGCGCGTCGCCGCCTTGAGCTTCGGCGGCCCGGCCGGCCAGATCGCCGTCATGCATCGGATCATCGTCGACGAGAAGCGGTGGATCGGCGAACACCGTTTCCTGCATGCGCTGAATTATTGCATGCTGCTTCCCGGCCCGGAGGCGCAGCAGCTCGCCGTCTATATCGGCTGGCTGATGCACCGCACATTGGGCGGCCTCGTCGCCGGCGTGCTCTTCGTGCTGCCGGGCTTCCTGTCGATCCTCGCCCTCAGCTATATCTATGCCGCTTACGGCAGTGTCGGCATCGTCGCCGGCCTGTTCTTCGGGCTGAAGGCGGCCGTGCTTGCCGTCGTCGTGCAGGCCGTCATCCGCATCGGCGGCCGGGCGCTCCGGAACCGCGTCATGCTGGCGATCGCGGCCGTGGCCTTCATCGCCATCTTCTTCTTTCATGTGCCGTTCCCGCTGATCGTGCTGGCTGCCGCCATCGGGGGTTTCTTCGGTGGCCGCTTCGGGCTCGAAGCCTTCAGCCCCGGCGGCGGCCACAAGGCCGCAAGCGGCGCGGTGCTGTCGGATTCCGACTCGGCGCTCGGCGAGGGCATACCTGATCATGCACGTCCCAATCTCGCCTGGTCGCTGCGCATCTCGGCGGCGCTGCTCGCCCTCTGGCTCGTGCCCGTCGCCCTACTTTACGCGGTCTTCGGGCCGGGCGACGTCTTCAGCCAGATCGGCCTGTTCTTCAGCAAGATGGCGGTCGTCACCTTCGGCGGGGCCTATGCCGCGCTCGCCTATGTCGCGCAGGAGGCCGTGCAGCATTTCGGCTGGCTGAAACCCGGCGAGATGCTCGATGGCCTCGGCATGGCCGAGACGACGCCGGGGCCGCTGATCATGGTGCTCCAGTTCGTCGGCTTCATGGGCGCCTTCCGCAATCCCGGCTCGCTCGATCCGATGCTGGCGGCCACGCTCGCCGCGATCCTGACGACCTGGGTAACGTTCGTGCCCTGTTTCCTCTGGATCTTCCTCGGCGCGCCCTTCATCGAAAAGCTGCGCGGCAATGTGGCGCTCGCCGGTGCGATGTCGGCGATCACGGCGGCGGTGGTGGGCGTCATTCTCAACCTCGCCATCTGGTTCGGCCTGCACACGCTGTTTGCCGAAGTCGCCACCGTCAGCCTCGGCAGCCTGCGGCTCGATGTTCCCGTGCTGCAATCGGCCGTGCCGGCGGCCATCGCGCTCTCGGCCGCCGCCGCCATCGCGATCTTCCGCTTCAAGACCTCCGTCATCACGACGCTCTTTGCCTGCGCGACCGCCGGCATGCTCTGGACGCTGGCGGTGAGCTAACCTTCCATGCCGTTCGCCGGGACGCGCGTCGCCAGGATCTTGTCGATGCGCATGCCATCCATGTCGATCACCTCGAAGCGCCAGTCTTCGAAGAGGAAGGTTTCGCCGGTTTCGGGGATGTGCTGGAGCTGGTGCAGCGCAAAGCCCGCAAGCGTGTGGAAATCGGCATCCGGGCGGTCCTTGAGGCCCAGCCGTTCGAAGGCGTCGAAGGCGGGCATCATCGCGTCGATCAGCAGCGAGCCGTCCTCGCGGACGATGATGTCGGGTTCCTCGTCGGCCCCCGGCAGATCGCCGGCGATGGCTTCCAGCAGGTCGGTCTGGGTGACGATGCCTTCGAGGCTGCCATATTCGTCGATGACGATGGCGAGGCGCACGGGCGAGGCCTTGAAGCTGTCGATCACCCGCACGACCTTGGTGCCCTCGTGCAGCACCAGCGGCTGCCTGATCACATCCATCGGCCGCACCTTGCCGCCGTCGAGCACCTGGTCGAGAAGATCCTTCTTCAACACCATGCCGATCGGCTCGTCGATCGAGCCGCGGGCGACCAGCAGCTGTTCATGGCCGCATTCGCGGATCGTCTTCAGGATCTCGGCCTCGCTGTCGTCGGCGTCGAACCATTCGATATCGAGGCGCGGCGTCATGATGTCGGAGATCGGCCGGTCGCCGATGTTGAACACCCGCTCGACGAGCTGCTGCTGCACCGGGTTCAACAGGCCGGCCTCCTGGCTCTCGGCGACGAGCAGCTTCAGCTCCTGCGGCGAATGGAAGGAGGATTCCCCGGTGCCGGCGCGAAGGCCGACGGCGCGCAGTACGAGATTGCCCATGCCGTTCAGCGTGAAGATCGCCGGCTTGAACAGCACCAGGAAAAGCCCGAGCGGGCGCACCACGGCAAGCGAGGTGGCTTCGCTGCGCTGGAGCGCCAGGCTTTTTGGCGCGAGTTCGCCGAGCACGATATGCAGCGCGGTGATGATGACGAAGGCAATGACGATAGCGACGGTATGGGCGCCCGTCGTCGCCCATTGCCCGGGCAGCCACGAGAGCAGGGGCTCGATCAGATGGGCAAGCGCCGGCTCGCCCACCCAGCCGAGGGCCAGCGAGGAGATGGTGATGCCGAGCTGGGTTGCCGCGAGATTGGCGTCGAGATTGTCGACGGCGCGCTGAAGGGCCTTGGCATTCATCCGGCCCGCCGCGACGAGCTCGGCGACACGGCTGCGCCTGACGGACACCATCGCAAATTCGGCGGCGACGAAAAAGCCATTGGCGGCCACGAGAAAAAACACGGCGAATATCCCGACATAGTCGAGGAGCCCACCCGCGGATTCGGACATGTTTTCCTTACCTCTGAATTGACGCGAGTCCGAAACTACACGCTGGTACAATGCTGGCAAGGCGCAGCCGGTATTCTTTCCTCCTGTGACGAGCACAGGAATGAGGGAGGAAAGATGGAGCCCGTTGGCCATCTCCAAGGTGAGGCGAGCGCGGTAGAATGGAAAAGCAACGCCGAGCGCGTGCTTCGCAAAGCGCTCTTTGGGCTGATTTATAAGTTTAATCTAAAATATAAACTTGGCTTCGCATGCCTCGGATTCCATTACGAAAGTTTAATTTAAATTTCAGTTTCGGTTCATGTTTTCGGGCCTAGTTTTATCCCGTGCCCCACACAAGGAACCCCAACATGAAAAAGATCTTTGCAGCTCTTCTTTCCGCCTCCTTCCTTCTTTCGCCGATCGTCGCCTCCCAGGCCAGCGCGGATGATTTTCGTCGGCCGCCTGTCGTCGAGAGGAAGGTGATCGTCAAGAAAACGGTCATCCGGTCGCACTGGAAGAAGGGTTATCGCGTCAATGCCAGCGAGCGCCGCCGGTTTCATGACGTCAATGATTACCGCCGCTACCGGCTGGCGCCTCCGCCGCGCGGCTATCACTGGGTCCGCGCCGACAACGACTTCCTGCTGATCGGTGTCGCCAGCGGGGTGATCTCCAGCATCATTGCCGGGCGCTGATTGGGAGTGGGTGAGGGCGGCGGAGGCCGCCCTTCGTTCGTTGATGAGCTTCGCTCTTACTCAACGTCATCCTCGGCCTTGTGCCGAGGATCTGCTGCCCTATCGACCGGAAGCAGATGCTCGGGACAAACCCGAGCATGACGAAAGAAGAGTTGGCGAACCTCGTCTGGTCGTGGCTGGTGTCGGCCAGTGTCTTACCGATTGTCCACCCTCCGGTCATTCCGTTTCCCGTCGGAAACATCTCCTCATCACCCCTGCCGGCGTGGCATCACCCGCTCCGCGACAATGCCGAGCAATCCCTTCGCCTTGCGCGCCGTTTCCTCCACACCCTCATGCGTCAGCGGATGCAGCCCCTCGATCGGCGGCAATGGATCGCATTCCTCGCAGATGCAGCGGTAGCGTTTGATTGCCGTCGCCTTCATGCCGCCTGCCTGTTCCAGCTGGCGAAGGGGTCGGGCAGGTTGCGCCAGCGCTCGGGGGTGAAGGCGTTGCTTTCCACCAGACAGGCGTCGAGTTCGCTTCTGATCCAGGCTTCGTCCATCGGATCGGCGCCGATGAAGACGATTTCCTGGCGGCGGTCGCCCCAGACGGGGTCGAGGTACGGGCTGATGGCATTGAGGAAGCCGGGTTCGTCGGGCCATTGCTCGCGGGGCACGGAAGCCCACCACAGGCCCATCTTGCCGGTGCGCACGATTGCGCCGGCCTGGCTGACCTCGCCGACATGGTGCGGCCGGGTCGCCAGCCAGAAGAAGCCCTTGGCGCGCACCACGCCCGGCCATGTCCTGTCGAGAAAGGCCTGGAGTTTCGCCGGATGGAAGGGCCGTTTCTCGCGATAGACGAAGGAGCGGATGCCGTATTCCTCGGTCTCCGGCACGTGGTCGCGGAAGCCGTGCAGCTCCTTGTACCAGAGCGGATGGGTCTCGGCCTTGTCGATATCGAAACGGCCGGTGCCGAGCACCTCCTTCAGCGCCACCTTGCCGAAATCGGCCTCGATCAGCTTCGCATCGGGGTTGAGGCCGATGATGATTTTCCGCGCGGCGTCGCGCTGTTCTTCGCTTGCCATGCCGATCTTGTTCAGCACCACGATATCGGCGAATTCGATCTGCTCGACCAGCAGGTCGACGATCGTCCTGTTGTCGCCGTCGCCGGCCGTTTCGCCGCGGTCGGCGAGGAAATCGGCAGAGGCATAGTCGGTCAGCAGATTGGCGGCGTCGACGACCGTCACCATCGTATCGAGCCTTGCGACGTCGGAAAGGCTCTGGCCCTTCTCGTCGCGGAATTCGAAGGTGGTGGCGACGGGCAGGGGCTCGGCGATGCCGGTGGATTCGATCAGCAGGTAATCGAAGCGGCCCTGATCGGCGAGGTCGCGCACCTCCTTCAACAGGTCGTCGCGCAGCGTGCAGCAGATGCAGCCATTGGTCATCTCGACCAGCTGTTCCTCGGTGCGCGAGAGATTGGCGCCGCCATCACGCACGAGACTGGCGTCGATGTTCACCTCGCTCATGTCGTTGACGATGACGGCGACGCGCAGGCCCTCGCGATTGGCGAGCACGTGGTTGAGCAGGGTCGTCTTGCCGGCGCCGAGAAAGCCGGAGAGCACCGTGACCGGAAGTCTGTTGTCCATGGGAACCTCATTGATATTAATGTTATATCATTACATTAATGGTGACGAAAAAAGGCGGAACGGGGTCATCCGCCTCTTTCCGCCTCAGCTCTTTCCAGTATGTCGCATGAATATCATGCGCTGGAGAGGCAAGCCTTCATGCTGTCGGCGATGCCGCGCATGAGGGTGAAGTAAAGATCGGGGCCGGCCTTGAGGGTTGCGGCTTCGGGGTCGAGCACGCCCGATTTGGCGCTCGTGCCCTCGATGACGACCTTGACGAGGCGCGGCTCGAATTGCGGTTCGGCAAAGACGCAGGTTGCGCCGAGTTCGCCGACCTTGCGGTGGATTTCCGAGACGCGCTCGGCACCGGGAATGGTTTCCGGGCTGACGGTGATCGAGCCGGCGACGCGGATGCCGTAGCGGTGCTCGAAATACTGATAGGCGTCGTGGAAGACGACGAAGGGCTTGTCCTTGACGGGGGCGACGGTGGCGGCGATCTCCTCGTCCAGCGCCGTCAGCTTATCGTCCAGCGCCTTGGCATTGGCCTGATAGGTCAGCGCATTGGCGGGGTCGGCGGCGACCAGCGTCGTGGTGATGACGGTGGCCATCGCCTTGGCATTCATCGGGTCGAGCCAGAGATGCGTGTCGAAGGCGCCGTGGCCGTGCTCTTCATGATCATCGCGATGTGCATGCTCACCATCATGTGCTTGCTCAGCCGCATGATCGTGGTCATCGGCGGAAGCGCTTTCATGGTCCCCGTCGTCATGCGCCTCGAAGGCGCCGCCTTCGCGGAAGGGCAGCTTGGTCAGGCCGGGCGCATTGTCGAGCTCGACGACGCTGGCATTCGAGCCCAAAGCTTCGAGCGGTTTTTCGAGGAAAGCCTCCAGGTTCGGGCCGACCCAGAAGACGACCTTGGCATCCTGCAGCGCCCGCGCATTCGAGGGTTTCATGCTGTAGGTGTGCGGGGAGGCAGCGCCGTCGACGATCAGTTCCGGCTCGCCCACACCCTGCATGATCGCCGAAACCAGCGAATGGATCGGCTTGATCGAGGTGACGACGACGGGTGCATCGGCCGCCCGCATCGCGCCGGCAAAAAGCAAAGCGGGGATCGCAAGAGCCGGAATGGCGAGGGCGGCCGGAATTCTGAGGGCCAGGCTGTTCAGAGCAGGCCCCAAGGCGCGTTTCATCATATGCTCCGCTTGAATTGCAAATGTTATGTTATTACATCAATTGCGTTATGCTATAACGTGTGCAATAGCAGGATGCAACAGCGCTGTCGGAAAATTTGATGCTCTCTCCCGCACATGCCAAGGGCGAACGGCTGGTTTCGCTCGAGAATGTCGGCGTCCTGCGCGGCGGCCGCTGGCTGGTGCGCGGCGTCGAATTTTCCGTTTCGCGCGGCGAGATCGTCACGCTGATCGGGCCGAACGGCTCGGGCAAATCGACGAGCGCCAAGGCCGCGATCGGTGTGCTGAAGCCTGATGAGGGCAGGGTGGAGCGGCTCTCCGGCCTCAACGTCGGCTATGTCCCGCAGAAGCTTTCGATCGACTGGACGCTGCCGCTGACGGTGCGCCGGCTGATGACGCTGACCGGGCCGCTGCCGGAGCGCGACATGCAGGCCGCACTCGAAGCTGCCGGCATCGCCCATATGATCGGCGCCGAGGTGCAGCACCTTTCCGGCGGCGAGTTCCAGCGGGCGCTGATGGCGCGCGCCATTGCCCGCAAGCCCGACCTGCTGGTGCTCGACGAGCCGGTGCAGGGGGTGGATTTCTCCGGCGAGATCGCGCTTTACGACCTCATCAAATCGATCCGCAATGCCAGCGGCTGCGGCATCCTGCTCATCTCGCACGATCTCCACGTCGTCATGGCCGAGACCGATACGGTGATCTGCCTCAACGGCCACGTCTGCTGCCGCGGCACGCCCGAGGCCGTCAGCCGCAGCCCGGAGTATGTGCGCCTTTTCGGCAGCCGGGCGGCCCAGACGCTCGCCGTCTACAGCCATCACCACGATCATACGCACCTGCCGGATGGGCGCGTGCAACACGCCGACGGCACGGTGACGGATCATTGTCATCCCGAAGATGGGCATCACGCTCATGGTGCCCATGAGCACGCTCATGCCGCGCATGAGCACGGGCATGATCACGCACATGGGTCTCATGAGCACGCCCATGACGATCATCATGGGCACGATCATGCGCATGAACACGCCCATTCCCGCAGCGGGGAGGGCCGCCATGCTTGACGATTTTTTCGTGCGCGCCATCCTTGCCGGCGTCGGGCTGGCACTGACGACGGGGCCGCTCGGCTGCTTCATCATCTGGCGGCGCATGGCCTATTTCGGCGATACGATCGCCCATTCGGCGCTGCTTGGCGTTGCATTGTCGCTGCTCTTCGAACTCAACCTGACGCTGGCGGTCTTCGCCGTCGCCGCGCTCGTCTCCGTGCTCTTGCTCTTCCTGCAGAAGCGCCAGGCGCTGTCGGCCGATGCGCTGCTCGGCATCCTTTCGCATGCCACGCTGGCGATCGGTCTCGTCATGGTCGCTTTCATGAGTTGGGTCCGGATCGATCTCATCGCCTTCCTGTTCGGCGATATCCTTGCGGTGTCTGCATCTGATATCGCCCTGATCTGGGGCGGCGGGCTCTTCGTACTCGCCGCCATCGCTTGGCTCTGGCGGCCGCTGCTGGCGGCCACCGTCAATGCCGAACTGGCCGAGGCCGAGGGGCTGCGGCCCGAGCGGGCGCGGCTGTTCTTCATGCTGCTGATGGCCGTCGTCATCGCGATTGCCATGAAGATCGTCGGCATCATGCTGATCACCTCGCTGCTGATCATACCGGCAGCGGCGGCACGCCGTTTCTCGGTCACGCCGGAGATCATGGCCGTGCTCGCCTCGCTGATCGGGGCGGCCGCCGTCGTCGGCGGGCTGTTCGGCTCGCTCACCTACGACACGCCGTCCGGCCCGTCGATCGTGGTCGCGGCGCTGATCCTCTTCATTCTCAGCCTGCTCCCCGTCAGGCGCCGCGCGGTCACGCAAGGACAAGGCTCATGACGACACCGCAACTCACCAAGAACCAGTCGCTCGTTTTCGACGTGCTCGAAAAGGCCGAGGGGCCGCTCAGCGCCTATACCATCCTCGACAAGCTGCGCGATCACGGTTTTCGCGCGCCGCTGCAGGTCTACCGGGCGCTGGAAAAGCTGCTCGAATACGGCGTCGTCCACCGGCTCGAAAGCATCAATTCCTTCGTCGCCTGCGCCCATCCCGGCGAAAACTGCCACAGCCACGGCATCGTCGCCTTCGCCATTTGCGAAAGCTGCGGCCAGGTGATGGAATTCCACGACCACGAGGTCGACCACCGGCTGATGGCCTGGGTGCGCGGGCAGAAGTTCAAGCCCGAGAAAACCACGATCGAGATCCGCGGATTGTGCGAGGCCTGCGCGGCGTAAGCGGAGGAGTGTCGCCTAGGGGCGGGAAGGATGGAGAGGGTGTATCGTGTGGCACCCCCCTCTGTCCTGCCGGACATCTCCCCCACAGGTGGGGAGATTGGCTGGAAGCGCCGCTTTCCCCAAACAACTAAGCATTGTGATTGTCGCTACCGTTAGAGAGGGAGCGATGGTCAAGCTTCTTGCCAATCTCCACCCTTGTGGGGGAGATGCCCGGCAGGGCAGAGGGGGTGCCCCGAGCACTGCCTGTAACGCGAAGCATCGGCGTACGGCCGCCCTCCAGAACAGGCAAAACCAGGTGCAACGGCAGTAAATTCGACGACGAATTGTACGCCCCCCAAGCGCTGCCCGACCCGTGCAGGATGTAAGAATCAGAAATACTTTGTGACTAAGTTACTACAAAAGCTTCACTTTTCGACTTGCGAGGAAAGTAGAGATGACGGATATTGCTCGCATGTTGAGGACGCTGTCATGATCCGAATGATAGAAAACCCGGCCGAGCTCGCCGGGGAAGACATCACTGGCAAATATATTCTCCGCAGGCTCAATTATCATTGGTTCGCTTATGGCAAAGCGGCCATCGTGACCGCGTGCAAGGGGACGATCCTCCATCTCGAACGGGAAGAGACGGTCCATTCCGAGCGTTGGGGCCGCCGCGCCTATACCGGGACCGGCAAGCGTTATCCCGGTGGCATTTGTCCCATCTCGGCGGTCGCCTGTGTTTGCGATACGCCCGACGACGTCAACGCCGTCATTCAGCTCGATGTCGAGGCGCAGGACGAATTCTATCAGCTGATCGCCAAGACGGAAGCCAGAGTTCGGGCGCTTGCCGCTTCTTCCGGGCAGAGCCAGTTTCTGGAGGCCGCCGAGTAGGGCGGCTCATCGACCGCTCGAACAATGCGTTGTCGGGCGCGTTTCACCTTCTAAATTCAGCGGGGGGCTGCTGGGCATCGGTCTGAAAATCGGCATCGATTTTCGGGCCGATGCGCGCTCGTGAGGATGCACGACGCTCCAGGCTTGGGAGCGGAGAATGGCCATGACACAGCTGAAAACCGGACCCGGCCGCGCATTGGCGCCATCGCTCGGGTCGCTTGGCATCACCATCATCGTCATGTTCGCGGCGCTGTTCTGGCCGGCCGGCACGCTCGACTGGCCGCGCGGCTGGATGTTCCTCGGCCTGTTTCTCGCACTGACGGCGATCGCGATCCTCTGGATCTGGCGGACGAATCCGGAGCTGTTTGCGGCGCGCAGCCGCTATCAGAAAGGCACGAAGGCCTGGGATGCCGTGGTCGCGACGCTGACGATCATCCTCTTCGCCGCCATTCTTCCGGTCGGCGCCTTCGACGACGGCCGCTTTCATTGGGCGCCGCAGCCAGACTGGGTCGTTGTCATCGGCTATGTCCTGATGACGTCAGGCTATCTCGGCCTTACCTGGGCGCAGTCGGTCAACCGGCATTTCGAGCCGACGGTGCGCATCCAGACCGACTGCGATCGCAAGGTCATCGACACCGGCCCCTATGCCACCATCCGCCACCCGGGATACGCATTCGCCATCGTGCTTGCCGCCGGCATGGCGCTGTCGCTCGGCTCGCTCTACGCGCTGATCCCCGTGGGGCTGCTGGTGGTCACGCTGTTCGGCCGGACGCTGGGAGAGGAGGCGGAGTTGAGCAAGGGGCTTGCGGGATATGCGGAGTATATGGCGCGGGTGCGCTGGCGGTGGGTTCCGGGCGTTTGGTGAGGGCGAGACTTCGCTTCTTTTCTTTACAGGTGTGCCGTGTGGCCCCCCCTCTGCCCTGCCGGGCATCTCCCCCACAAGGGTGGAGATCAGCAGGAGGCTTGCGCTTCCTACACATCTGCCGTTCCTCTTTGCTGAACCTTGGTTGTTTGGGGAAGCCATTGCGCCCAGCCAATCTCCCTCCTTGTGGGGGAGATGCCCGGCAGGGCAGAGGGGGGTGCCACACGGCACACCATCACCTCTCTTCGGCCTCATTCACCCAATCACCTTAAGATCCCGCGCAAACCGCTGCCAATTCGCCACATAATTTTCCGCCGAGCGGCGAATACCTTCCACCGCCTTCTCATCCAGCACCCGCACCACGCGGGCGGGAGCGCCGACGATCAGGGAATTGTCGGGGAATTCCTTGCCCTCCGTCACCAGCGCATTGGCGCCCACCAGGCAGTTGTTGCCGATTTTCGCGCCGTTCAGGATGGTGGCGCCCATGCCGATCAGCACGTTGTCGCCGAGCGTGCAGCCGTGAAGGATGGCGTGGTGGCCGATGGTGCAGCCTTTGCCCGTCGTCAGCGGAAAGCCCATGTCGGTATGGGCCATGACGCCTTCCTGGATGTTGGTGCCGGCGCCGATGGTGATCCTCTCATTGTCGCCGCGCAGCACCGAGCCGAACCAGATGCCGACATTCTCGCCGAGTTCGATGTCGCCGATCACATGCGCATCCGGCGCGATCCAGTGGAGGCCGGCGGGCGGCAGCTTCGGGGTCAGTCCGTCAAGCGCGTAAACGGGCATGGGCCTCTCCTCAGACGATGTCGACCGACAGCGTCGCGACGCCGTCGATGCCGCAGGTGATCCGGTCGCCCCTCGCAACCGCGCCGACGCCGGCGGGCGTGCCGGTCATGATTACGTCACCGGGCGCCAGCACGAAGAGCTTCGACAGTTCGGCGATGATCTCCGGCACCTTCCAGATCATCTGGTTGAGGTCGCCGTCCTGGGCGCGCCTGCCGTTCTGCTCCAGCCAGATCCGGCCGTTTGCGGGATGGCCGAGGCGGCTTGCCGGCACGATCGCCGAGACGGGGGCGGAATGTTCGAAGGCCTTGGCGAGCTCCCAGGGGCGGCCGAGCTTCTTGGCTTCTCCCTGCAGGTCGCGGCGGGTGAAATCGATGCCGACGGCATAGCCGTAAATGCAGTCGAGCGCATCCTCGGCCTTGATGCCCGCGCCGCCCGATTTCAGCGCCAGCACGCATTCCACCTCGTAATGCACGTCTGATGACAGCGGCGGATAGGGGAAGGCGTTGCCGGCCGGCAGCAGATTGTCGGCGTTCTTCTGGAAGAAGAAGGGCGGCTCACGCGAGGGATCATGGCCCATCTCGATCGCGTGATCGGCATAATTGCGACCGACGCAATAGACGCGGCGCACCGGGAAGCGCTCATCGCTGCCTTCGACCGGCAGCAGAACCGGCGCGGGACGCGGAATGACGGTGGTGGGATGGGGCATGGCGGGCCTTCCTGTTCAACGAGTCTTTGGGCTCATCTTAGAGCATGTCGCGCAAAAGTGTGCGGCGGTTTTGCGATAACGACATGCGTAGCAACAAAGACCTAAAGCGCAAGGAGCGAATCTGAAAGATCGCGACGCGCTTTAGACGGAAAACAGTGCGGCGGGGAAGCGTGCTTGGCGGATTGACGCTGTTGCCGGCGGGCGATAACTTCCGTCCATGAGCAGGATTTTCGCAGTCTCCACGATGTCTACGACCACCGTTTGGCGGTGGGTGGCAGACGCGTGAACTGAATTCCGTTCATTGCAGAAGACACCAACCCGCCGGAAACGAGCGGGTTTTTTGTTGCCGCTCGTCTCCCGCATTCGAGGACGAGAACATGGACGATATCGAGAAACAGATTGTTGCCGAGCGGGCGCTTGCCGCCGCCCGCCGCTCTCTCGCCAGCCGCTATGCCGGGGCCGCCTTCGCCTATGTCTCCGGCTCCATCATGCGCGGCGAGGGGACCGGGTTTTCGGATATCGATCTCGTCGTCGTCTTCCCGTCGCTCGACAGGGCCTGGCGGGAGTCCTTCACCGAAGACGGTTTTCCGGTCGAGGCCTTCGTCCACGATCCGCAGACGCTGGCGCATTATCTCCATCAGGATGCGGAGAGCGGTTGTCCGGTCATGGTCAACATGGTTGCGACGGGCAGCATCGTCGGGCCTGACATCGAGCGTGCGCGCCTCATCCAGGCGAAGGTGGCGAGCGTTCTTGCCGCAGGGCCGAAGCCTCTCGGTGGCCCGAGCTACGACATGCTGCGCTATCACGTCACCGATCTCGCCGACGACCTGCGCGGCCACCGCCCACCCGAAGAGATCGCCGCCATCGCGGCGGCTCTCCACCAGAAGCTCGCCGACCTGATGCTGCTCGGACGCGGCGCATGGGCCGGCCGCGGCAAGTGGGCGCCGCGTGTTCTGAGGGAGCTCGATGTGGAACTGGCGACGGAATTCGATGCCGCGTTCAGGCTGGCGGCGCAGGGTGACGGCGGCCGATTTCTTGCCTTGGCCGATCGAGAGCTTGCCTTGCATGGCGGCCGCTTTTTCGACGGCTTCAGGCAGGAGGCTCCGCTGGAGGCGCGGCGGCTGGAATAGGTGCGAGTGGGAGAATGCCGCGTTCCAGCGAGAGGTGACGAGCAAGTGCGAGAACGTCGCTCCAAACTCCCTCATTCCTGTGCCCGTCACAGGAATCCAGCCACGGCGCGTCTGCGCCGTGAATGACTCAATTGGGAATGAAGAGAGTCTCCCGCGCCCAAGGACTTGGGCGCGCTGGATCCCTGTGACAAGCACAGGGATGAGGAGAGGTTGGTGGATCAGGTGCGGGTGTCCTACGGTGAGGGAACGATCAAGGACGTTACGGTCAACATCAATGTAATAAAGAAATAGAGTCAGGCCGTTCCCAAACTATTTCCAGCCGGTCATTCTCATCGGCAAACGAGGCGATGGCGCGTCCGCGGGTGCGCTGTCGCCATCACTCCATGCCTGCCGTCTATCCTAGCCCAGCGCACCTTGCTCCGCGCAAATCCTGTCGATCAGCGCATCCAGCTCCCCCTTCGGCGGACGGCTCTTCGCCAGGCGCTGCTTGAGGTGCATGATCGAGTCGGCGAGGATTTCGTCCAGGCTCTCGGTGCAGGTGAAATCGCCGGCCACGCGCTTGACCTTGGAATTGTCGAAAATAGCAGTCCATGCCTTGTCGCCGAGGAGGGGGCCGATCCATTCCGGATTGTACTTGATCAGCGTGTCCGTCGGCACGTGGACGATCTTGGCTTCCACGCCCAGCAATCTTGCGATCGTCTTCTGGATATCGTTCCAGATATGGGCGCGGTCGGAGGTGATGTGGAAAATCTCTTTCAGCGCCGCCTGTTTGCCGAAAAGGCCGACGAAGGGCACGGCGAAATCGACCGAGCGGGTGAGCGTCCAGGGAGTGTGGCCGTCGCCGGCCACGATGATGGGCTCGCCGTCCAGCATGCGTCTCGCCATGATGTCGCTGTCGCCCATCATGATCGGCAGGCCGGTGCGGACGGTGTGGCTGGGGCGGATGATCGTCCAGGCGAGATTGCCGGATTTCTTCAGCAGTTCCTCGCAGGCGATCTTGGCCTGGCTGTAGGGCCAGTAGGGATTGATCGCCGGCGTCTCCTCCGTGATCACGTAATGACGCGGCGGTTTTTCATAGACCGAGGCCGAGGAGATGAAGATGTACTGGCCGCAATTGCCCGAGAAGACCTCGATGTCGCGCGCCACCTGGTCTGGGGTGAAGGCGATGAACTGGCAGACGACATCATAATTGGCCCTGGCGAGATCGGCATAGGCGTCCGATCCGAGCTCCCCGACGATCGAGGTCGTCCCGGCGGGCAAGGCGGCGCTTCTCAGGCCGCGATTGAAGACGCTGACATGGTGGCCCTCGGCAACGGCGCGTTCGACGCATGGATGGGAGATTTGGCCGGTGCCGCCAATGAAGAGAACTTTCAAAGCCATGGAGTGACCTCGGGGTCTATGGGCGGGAGTTCTGACCACTCTTCATAGCGCGAAAGAAGGTGGTCGTCTCCCGCAATTCTCCGCCGAGGGCCTGGGAATGAGCGGCGGCGGCAATACTTCGGATCGCCGCCGCGCGGACCGGCAGCGCCTATGCATGTGCCTTGCGACGGGCTGCGACGACGAGCCAGATCGAGGACAGCAGGAAGTAGAAGGCGCCGAACCCGGCATAGGGCACGATATCGAGGATCGTCGGCGCGGCGGCGGCAAAGGACTGGCTGATCATGTAGCCGCCGGCAAGGGCCGATTGCGCGCCGCTCAGGATCATGACCCATTGGGCGCCGTAGATGCGCCAGCGCCTTACGCCGGTATAGAGCTGCAACAGGCCGGAAAGGATCGCCCAGGCCCCGAAGACGGCCAGCACCGCATAGGTGCTGTGGCCGAGCGCGATGGCGACGGCAAGCGCCGTGACGGTGCTGACGGCGACATTCAACGTCTGGGACGGGTTGGCCTGCAGGCCGCCATTGACCCTGGCGTCGATCAGATTGGCGAGCGCATCCCACAGGGGATAGACCACCAGCAGAAAGGCCACGGCGCCTGGCTGCCCGGCAAGGAGAATGGCGGCGGCGATCCAGATCACCGAGAAGGCGGCGCGGGTGAAATAATAGGCTCTCAGCCAGTCGGACTGGAGGGAAGATCGAGTTTGCATCGGCAGGTTCCTTTGTAATTTCCTCCCTACTAGTAGGTAGGTTAAAAATAGGAGTCAACGCCGCGGCCGCACACCTTCTTGTGATGCAAGCGATGCAGCTCGAGGCTTGACAATCTGCCTACCAGAAGGTAGGTGACGCTATGAAATCAATGGCTTCGACGTCCGACAAAATCCTCGACATCGCACAGTCGCTCATCGTGGCGGGTGGCTACAACGGCTTCAGCTATGCCGATATCTCAGCCGCGATCGGCATCCGCAAGGCAAGCATCCACCATCATTTTCCGACAAAGGCCGAGTTGGTCTCGGTGCTGGTGGATCGTTACATCAAGCAGGCGGAGGCGGGTTTGCAGTCGCTGCGCGGGCAGGCTGCAAGCCCCGCCGATCAGCTGCATCTCTACATAAACTATTGGAACACATGCATCCGCGACGCCTCGCGGCCCTTCTGCGTCTGTGCGATGCTGGCGAGCGAAATGCAGATGCTGCCGGAAGAGGTCGCCTCCCGCGTCCGCGCCCATTTCCAGGGCCTCGCGGCATGGCTGGCCTCGGTGCTGCAGGCAGGCGTCGAGCAAGGCCACTTCCGGCTGGACAAGCGGCCGGAAGAGCAGGCGCAAATGCTGATGGCCTCGGTCCATGGGGCGATGCTCTCGGCGAGGGCACTCGGCGATCCCGGGCTGTTCATTGCGGTCGTGGGGCCTGAGATTGCGAGGCTGCGGGTAGCATAACGATCTGAGCAATGGCGCGCTGCGGGCCTCGAAGGGCGAGGCGAGCGCACTGGTTGATGGATGCAGGCGCAGCGCTGCGGCGTGTCCTTCGAGGCTCCGGCCTCTGGCCTGCGCGCCTCAGCAAGGATGAGGCTCTCTTGGGCGCGAGACAGTTTCTTTTTCCTTTACCGGCATGCCGTGTGGCACCCCCCTCTGTCCTGCCGGACATCTCCCCCACAAGGAGGGAGATCGGCAAGAGGCTTGACCATCGCCCTCTCTCGAACGGCAGCGACAATCACTATGCTTTAGTTGTTTGGGGAAGCCATCTCGCCCAGCCGATCTCCACCCTTGTGGGGGAGATGCCCGGCAGGGCAGAGGGGGGTGATCCACGGCACCCCCATCCACTCTCATCCTGAAATACGCGTCCCCGTCGCACTGCCGCGCCGAAGCTCAAGTCGCTGCGCGATCACTCCCCGCCTTCCGCAAGCCCATCCCGCACCATCGCATAATAGCCGGCAAGCTCCGGTATATCCGCAGCCAGCGTGTCGAAAACCGGGTCGGACGGTGCAAGCGTGGCGGCGTATTTGGCGTCGATGAAGGCCTGGTGGGCGGTGAGGGCTTCGGTGTCGGCCTTGTGCACGACGGTGAAGACGGGTGAGGGGACGGTGCGGCCTTTGACGATGATGCGGTCGAGTTCGACGATGATGTAGGTGTTGGCGACGAGCCTTGCGGTTTCTTCGCCGAGCAGCAGCGCCACGCCGTAATTCTTCGAGGCGCCTTCGAGGCGGGAGGCGAGGTTGACGCTGTCGCCGAGGCAGGAATAGTCGAAGCGGCGGTTCGAGCCCATGTTGCCGACGATGCATTCGCCGGTGTTGATGCCGACGCCCATCTTCAGGACGTGCGGCTTTCGGCCAAGGGTGGCCGCCTCCCGCTCCAATTGGGTATTCAGTCTCGAAATCGCGGCCTGCATGGCGAGCGAGGCGCGCACGGCATGCAGCGCATGGTCGGGATCGTCGAGCGGCGCGTTCCAGAAGGCCATGATGCAGTCGCCCATATATTTGTCGATCGTGCCGCCGTGATCCATCACCACGTCGGAAAGCGGCGTCAGCAGCCGGTTGATCAGGCCGGTCAGCTGCTCGGGATCGTCCTTCAGCGTCTCAGCGATGGTGGTGAAGCCGCGCACGTCCGAAAACATCACCGAGAGCGTGCGCCGCTCGCCGCCGAGCTTCAGCTGCGAGGGGTCGTTCGACAGGCGCCGGACGAGATCCGGCGAGATATACTGGGCGAAGGCGCGGGTGATCTGGCGCTTGTTGCGGCGCTCCTCGGCGAAATCGAAGGCGGCCTGGCCGAAGACGACGGAGATGTAGGCGACTGTGGGCCCGAGCGGCGAGACGAAGACATGGGCCAGCCGGATGCCGGCAAAGCTGACGGCCGCAAAAGCGAGGAGGGCGGCCGCGCTGGTCACGACCGTCAGCCATCCCGTCGAGCGCCAGACGGTGGCGGCGGCAAGCAGCACCGATATCAGGATGCAGGCGGCAACCGTCGGCAGCCGGGCTTCGGCGATCGACAGGCCATTGCGGATATTGTCGTAGATCGTCGCCTGGATCTCGACGCCGGAGACGAGTTTGCCGGTGTGGACGGTATAGGGTGTGGCAAAGGCATCGACGCCGCCCTTGTCGATGGCGGGCGCATTTTGCAGGCTGAGGCCGACCAGCACGACGCGGTCCTTGAAATAATCCGGCGGCAGCAGGTTCTTCGGGTCGAGCGCCTGGTAATAGGAAACGGTGGGATAGCTGCGGGCCGGGCCGAAGGATTGGATCAACTGGCCGGCCGGCACGGAGGCGCGTGCCGCTCCTGCCGTCTTCGCGAGCATGGCGGCAAAGCCGTCCTCGTAACCCGGAATGCGCCGGAAGATGCCGTCGCCGCTGAGATCGATCGAGGCGATGCCGGTGACGGCCCCCGCTTGCGTTAGCTGCGGCAGCGGTGTGGCGCGGATCAGCTGCGAGGCCTGCGGCGTCTCGATCAGCGTCTCGTCGCCCGCCAGCACGATATCGGCGCCGACCGCCGCGGCGATCGCCGCGTCATTATCCGGGTTCGAGGGCTCGGCCATGATGATGTCGAGGCCGACGACGCGGGCGCCGGCGGCGCGCAACTGGCTGACGAGTTCGGCATGCAGGCTGCGCGGCCAGGGCCATTGCGCGTTGATATCGGCTAGCGAGGGTTCGTCGATCGCGACGATGACAGGCCCGCCCTGCGGCGGGCGGGGATCGTCGACGGTCGAGAGATAGTCGAAGCTTCTGAGCTCCAGCAGCGACCAGGCAGGCAGGCGCGACAGCAGCGAGATGGCGATCAGCGTGGTCAGCGACAGCACCAGCAGCCGGAGATGACGGCTCCTGATCTGCCTGGCCTGCCGGGGCTTGTCCCGCACCTGCATCAGAAGCGGACTTTGAGCGTGCCCTTGAAGGCGCGGCCCCAGCCGGGCACGCCGGGGGTGATCTCGAAGTCCTCGTCGAGCAGGTTATAGGCGGCCGCCTCCAGCTCCATGCGCTTGTCGAAGGGTTCCCAGACCAGGTGGGCGTCGAGGCTCCAATAGTCGTCGAGCTTGGTGCCGAACCGATCGCCATCGCGCTCGCCGATATAGTTGGCGGCAACGGTTGCCTTGACCTTGGCTTCGTTGACCCAGGTCAGTGCGATCTGGCCCGAATTCTTCGGAATATAGGGCAGGGAGCCGCCGTAATTCGGCTCCAGCGGGTCCTTGTTCTCCGATTCCATATAGGCATAGGTGGCCGAAAGGCCGAAGCCGTGGCCGAGCACGACGTTGGCGGTGACGGCGGCGCGGTCGATGCTGCCGCGCGACAGGGGCAGGCTATCAACCGCCGGCAGCGCGATCATCGGCAGGTCGATCGAAAAATCATGCAGCTCCTGGTGCTGGTACTCGACCGAGGTGAAGAAGTTGTCGGTCCATTCGGCATCCCATTCCAGCGCGGCCGTATCGGCGTAACCTTCAGTGCCGACGGAAAACTGGTTCGGCTGAAGGCCGAGGATGCCGATCGGGGCAAGGGTGGGAACACCGGTATTGACGCTCTGGCGCATGAAAGCGGCGCGCAGCCAGTGGTTCTGGTTGGGCGCCCAGGCAAGACCGAAACGCGGCTCCAGCCGGCTGACATCAATGCCGTCGCCCGAGAGGCGCGTGCCGAACAGCGCATATTCGGCCTTCAGGTCAGGCGTGATCTCATGGAGCACGTCGACATAGGCGCGGGCGATGTTGACGTGGCTGCTTGCTTCTGTCGGGCCAATCGTAGCTTCATCGACAAAGCCCGGTACGAGGGTATCGAAATGAAAGAAATCCCTGCTGCTGACGTCGGTCCAGCCACCCTCGATGCCGTATCGCCAAGTCAGTGTATCGTCGCCAATGCTGTGGCTGACCGCCGCAATATACGTCTTCGATTGGGTTTCTTCGCTTGATTCCGCAAACGGAACCATATCCGGGGCGGGAGCGCGGGTGAAATCCGAGGCGTCAAATGTGAGATCGTAATTCGTTTTCACCCTGCTTTCCGAATAGAGAAGCGCGGTGTTGAGCACATTTCGGTACGCGAAAGTGTGGCTCCAACCCAAGCCCGCATTGGTTCTTTCCGTCTCGTCATATCGATTGCGGTAGAGCGGCAGGTCCAATGTCCGTATGGTAATGCCAAAAAGGGGTAGGAAGAATTCGTCGTTGAGGCGATCAGTCAGAGCGGTGCTCCTGGTCAGCGCAGCCAGCGACCCGTACGCCTTGCCATGATTGACAAAGCTCACCACGCGGTCGTCCGGCGTGATCGTCGCTGTGAGATAGCCATTGCCGCCGAGGATCTTGTTGTCGGTGGAGAAGCCGCCGAAATCCGTATAGTTGCCGTCGCGGGCAATCTCTTCCCAGCTGATGTTGCCGTAGAAGCTGATCGGGATGGTCTCATTGGAATAGCCTTGGATATCGGCCTCGCCGGTGCGCCTCGTATGGCCGTCGACGCTGTTGATGCCGCCGCCGAGCGAGCCTTCGATGAAGGGCACGTCGAAGAGTGATGCCGAGCGCGAACGGCCGGAGAGCATGTGCGGAGAAATCAGCAGGCCCTGGATGAAGGATGAATAGCTCGACGCGTTGCCGCGGTTTTGGATGATATTGTCGTCGCTGAAATTCGTGGCGTTGACGAAAGGAAAGATGCTGCCCTTGATCGCCTGATCGATATAGCCGCTGCCTTTGAAGGGATCGAAAACCGCATCGCCATAATAGCGGCCCCAGGCATCCAGACCCTGTAGCCGGAAGGCGTTGTTCAGGGTTGAGCCGGCGCTCGCATTGGCGCCGAGGCCGCTGTAATCACCGCCACGGGCGCGCGAGCGGCGCAGGAATTCCTGCGCGTTGCGGATGGCGCCATCTGAATCGTAATCGTCGATATCGATCGCGGTGCGGAACGCCGCGATGACCGGATCGTCATCGTCGAGACGGTTGGCGTTGTCGAGCGCCTGCTCGGAGGGAAGCCGGTCGCCCTTTTCGTAGTGTGCGGCTGCCAGCATGAACTGCGACTGCGAATGCGCGGGATTGGCGGTGCTGGCGGCGAGCAGGTCTTGCAGGGCCTTGTCGCGCTCGCCGGTCTGAAGATAGTAGCGGCCGCGGGCAAGCAGCGCGAGATCGAAGGAGGGGTCGAGGGCGATCGCGGTGTCGATCTCGCGCTTGGCTTCCTTCATGCGCGCCTGGTCGAGATAGAGGATCGCGAGGTTCGCGTGCAGGAGCGGGTCCTGCGGATCGAGCTCGATCGCCTTCTTGAAGGCCGTTTCCGCCTCGCCGTTGGCATCGCGCGAACTCTGCAGCAGGCCGAGTGAATTCAACGTGCTCGACCCGCCGGGCGCGAGTTCGATCGCACGATTGAGATCGGCAAGCGCGCCGTCGATGTCGCTCTCATAGTTTGCCTTGTAGCCCGCGCGGGCGGCGAGCGCCATCGGATGATCGGGGTCGAGCGCCAGCGAGCGTTCGATCGCTTCCTTCATCTGCTCACGGTCGTCGGTGAGTTCCGCCAGCTGGGCGCGCACCGCCGGCAGGGTCGGATCGTCCGGATAACGCTGTTCGGCTTTCTTGATGATCTCGAGCGCGGCGCGCGGGTTTTCCAGGAAGCCCGTCGTATAGGCATGCATGATCGCGCCGTAGGGGCCGGCGCTGTTGGCCGGCGGCGGTTCGGCATGGGCGGGGTCGGCGAGCGAACGGGCGAAATAGCCGCCATATTGCGCCATGTTGCGGCGTGTCGGGTCGAGATGCGGCAGGGCCTTCTGGAAGAGCCTGGCTGCATCGCCATAGCGCTTTTCGGAGCCGGCAATGGTGGCGTCGATCAGGTCGACGCGCGCCTGCTGGGCTGCCGTCAGTTTGCGGCCGCGGATTTTCTCCAGCGTCGCGGCCGCGGCCTGGCGACCGTCGAAGGCGCTCTGCACTTCGGCAAGTTCCAGCCAGTCTTCGCTCGTGCGGCGCTCCGGCGGCAGCGCCAGCAGGCGGCGGCGCTCCGTCGCCATGCGGTCGGCCCGCAGCGGTGAGGTCGGCATCAGGTCGAAGCCGTCGCGCAGGTCGAGATAGAAGAGCATCTGCTCGCGGTCGTCGGGATTGACGCTGATGATCTTGGTCGGCGCCTGGCCGATGGTGGCGACCGCACCTTCGCCCTCGCTCACCTCGACGCTGCCTTGCGGATTGCTGAGCGCCACGCGGCCTTCGAGCACGATCATCGAGGTCTTGGCGCCCTCGACGGTCATCGTCCAGTCCGTGCCGCGGATGGCGGCTGCGGCGGCAGGTGTTTCCACGGTCAGGCCCTGGCCGCCGCGCTCGGCGCGCGCCCAGATGGTGCCGGATTGGAGATTGAGCACCGTATCGCCGCTCGCGGCCATCTTCTTGACCTGCAGCGAGGAATTGCGGCCGAGGCGGACCTGCGTGTGATCGGAAAAGACGATGGCGAGCTGGCCGTTGGCATTGGTGCGCAGCACGTCGCCGGTCAAAAGATCCTGGTTGATGTCGACGACGCGCCAGTCCGACACGTCGATGAAGCGGACTTCCTCACCGGTTTTGCGGGCGATGACGGAGCCGGCGACCGGCGTTGCGCGCTGCACGGGATCGGCCATTGCCGGCAGCCCGAAATTGGGCACGGCAAACGCAAGCGCCATCCCGACGCGACAGATGTTATTGGAGTAACCCCGCATGTCCTCGACCCCATACCCCGCTTCCCCTTTGTCCGTGTAAAGTGAAAAAGTCAAGCACGTTGCACACGTGTTCTTGCTTTCGTTCCAAAGTGTACTATCAGGGAAACACTTTTGGGGTGGAGTATTGACGTGAGCGAGTTCGAAAATGCCACTGAGGTTATGCTGAGCAATCCCTCGAGCGGGGACGTCAGCACCGAATATTTTGATCATATCAAGAAAATCAACGACATATTTTACGATCAGATCAAGATATCCGATCAAAAGGCCGCCTATATCTTTACTTTCATGCTCGCCTTTCTGGTCAGCTCCAGCGAGGTGAGGGCGGTCTTCAGCCTGGCGCGCTACACCGGCAGCGCGCCGGGCAGCATGCTGTTCTCCGGCCTGCTGGCCGCAGCCTCGGTCTTCTCCATCCTGTCGGCGATCCTCGTCGTGCTGCCGCGCCGTCTCGGCGCTTCCACCTCGCTGTTCTGGGGCGCCTGGCCCAAGCATCGCGACATGTTCTTCGACGCCGCGCTTCGCCGCGACGAGCGCTACCTCTTCGACCAATACTTCGAAAACGCCAACATCCTCTCCGCCATCGCCCGTAACAAATACCGCTGCGTTACGTTTGCGTTTCGCGGGCTGATGGTCAGCGTGATTGCTTATGTGCTGCTTTTGGTGGCGGGGTGAGGGTGAGGTTCTCGGAAGAGCCTCCCCGAAGGTGCTCGTAGGGGCCTTGAGAAGCGAGATGATGCGTTAACCTTCCTTCCCTCATTCCTGTGCTCGTCACAGGAATCCAGCCACCGCGCGTCCGCGCGGTGAATGACTCAATACGAGAGTTGAAAAGTCTCTCGCGCCCAAGGACTTGGGCGCACTGGATTCCTGTGACAGGCACAGGAATGAGGGAGGAGAAGGCAGTGCCCCAATGAAGCATCGTGGAGAGGCCGCGCAGATCACGCAACCAAGAGTCCAGGCCGGAACCTCGAAGGGCGAGGCAGGCGTTGCTGATATCACCGAAAATTGAAGCCCCTCGCGCGGCCGGGCGTCCTGCGCGGGCCAAGCTGTGTTACAGTTTCCCCGCTTGATGGCGCGGGGATTTGTCGATGTTGACGACGATTGCGGTGCTCATGGGTCTTTCCGGTCTCGTTCCGGCCGCAGGCGCCGGCGGCAACGAAGTCGACGTCACGCTGGTGCTTGCCGTCGATACCTCCCGGTCGATGGATTTCGAGGAGATCAGCATCCAGCGCCGGGGTTATGTCGAGGCGCTCAAGCACAAGGAATTCATCGATGCGGTGAAAGGCGGGCTCACCGGCCGCATCGCCATCAGCTATTTCGAATGGGCCGGTTACGTCGTCCAGGATTCGATGATCGACTGGCAGGTGATCGAGACGGAAGCGGATGCGATCGCCTTTGCCGACAAGCTCGACGCCCGGCCGATCGGCACGCAGCGGCGCACCTCGATCTCGACCGCCATCGACCAGGGCGCCAGCATGATCGCCACCGGTCCCTTCCAGGGCAGACGCGAGGTGATCGACGTTTCCGGTGACGGCCCGAACAACTCGGGCGATCCAGTCACGCCCGTCCGCGACAAGACGGTGGCGTCAGGCATGATCATCAATGGGCTGGCCATCATGCTGCGTCCTTCCGATGCGCCCGGCGGGCTCGACAAATATTACGCCGATTGCGTCATCGGCGGCCCCGGCGCCTTCGTGCTGCCGGTCCACAGAATAGAGGATTTCGCCATCGCCGTGCGCCGCAAGCTGGTGCTGGAGATCAGCGGCCTGTCCCCGCCGCCGACGGTGGAGAGGGTCGCCGGCGCCGGGCCGCTGACGGATTGCCTGATCGGCGAGAAGCAGTGGCGGGATATGTTCTACCGGTGAGGTGGTGGGCGACGGTCAGCGTCTTGGGACGAGAGGGGTGCCACACGGCGCGCCGGTAAAGGTCCTCCGGCGAGGGACGGCGGGCCAATCCCGCCGTCAATTGCGCGGGCTTCTATGCCGCAAGAGCCGCGCGCGTTTTCCCGATCATCAGAGCGGCGCGCGCCGCCTCGC
Organism: Rhizobium sp. BR 249; assembly: GCF_047445895.1. Lineage (NCBI taxonomy): Bacteria > Pseudomonadati > Pseudomonadota > Alphaproteobacteria > Hyphomicrobiales > Rhizobiaceae > Rhizobium > Rhizobium sp. BR 249. The sequence goes on from NZ_JARWKX010000023.1 coordinate 25,824, forward strand.
GGCCTTTCTCGACGAAATGGGCGCGGTAGATCTGCGTGTGATGCTCGGTTTCTTGGTAGTGATGCGGTGTCAGCGAGACCGACAGAACAGGCACGCCTGTATCCATGCCGGCGCGCATCAGGCCATCGACCACGGCCTGGGCGACGAATTCGTGGCGGTAGATCCCGCCATCGACGACGAAGGCGGCGGCGATGACGGCGGCGTAGCGGCCGGTGGCGGCAAGATCGCGCGACAGGAGCGGCATTTCGAAGGCGCCGGGAACATCGAACACGTCGATCTGCTCGGCGGGAACGAGCTGTTGGAAACCTTCGAGCGCACGGTCGACGATATCGGCGTGCCAGCCGGCTTTGACGAAGGCATAACGGGTGGGTGTCATAGTCATCTCCTTTGGCGTACAGACACGTCACCCAAGGCGATCACGAACGTCCGCCGCCGGCCCGGGAGGGCAGCAGCAACGCGCGTTCTCTTTCATCCGGACTATGACCGTCGGCTCAGGCATCTCACCTGATCTGCTGACCCTTCCGAAGAAGGCGCTCGCGGGCTCGCAATCGAAACTGCATACCGCCGGTAGGGACTTTCACCCCGCCCTGAGAACGGCGCGACAATAGGGGCAAGGCGGCGGGCTGGCAATAGGGGGAAGATGGTTTCGTGGGTGGGGTTGGCGGCTGATGGATACAAGGAGCACCGTTGCAGCATGTCCTTCGAGGCTCCGGCCTCTGGCCTGAGCGGGATGAGGGATGTTGCGGGATGCTGCACGCTGCTCCAACCTCCCTCATCCCTGTGCTCGTCACAGGGATCCAGCGCGCCTAAGTCCTCGGGCACGGGAGACTCTCTTCATTCCAGGTGAGCCATTCGTGAGTCATTCACGGCGCGGACGCGCCGTGGCTGGATTCCTGTGACAGGCACAGGAATGAGGAGGAGAGGTGGTGCCCCCTCGAAGGGCGAGGGGAGTGCTCTGACAGACGATAGATGCATACCCCACCACCCTTGCTGATCACGCCCTTCCGCCTACATGCTCCTGCTGAGGACATCCATGTCGAAAAAGCATGCCGCTCGGCGTCATAAGGGGCAGGGCAGCAACCATGGGAGAGAGCGATGCCAGAATCTTTCGTCGTCCATCGCGAGGCGCATATTGCGGCGCCGCCGGCGGCGGTGTTTGCGCTGATGACCGATCCGGAGAAGATCCTGCGCTGGATGGGGACGGAGGCGGAGATCGAGCCGGAGCCGGGCGGGCTTTATCTCGTCAACGTCACCGGCGCCCGCTTTGCGCGCGGCTCGTTTCGCGAGGTGGTGCCGGTGCATCGGCTTGCCTACAGTTTCGGCTGGGACGGCAGCGAGGTGGTGCCGCCGGGATCGAGTCTGGTCGAGATCGACCTGATCGAGCAGGGCGGCGGGACGCTTCTGCGGCTCACCCACAGCGGTCTGCCGAGTGCGGAACAATGCGCCGGCCATGAGGAAGGCTGGGCGCATTATCTCGGCCGGCTGACCGAAGTCGCGGCCGGACGGAACCCCGGTCCGGATCCTTTTTACGGCAGGACATGAACGGTTTTCGGCAGGCGGGGGACGCTCCTCAAGCGCCTGACGCTGCGGGAGGAACGGCTTGCCGGCGCTGCGGCCGGGCGTCCAAAAGCGCTGTTTTCCTGCCTGCAAACATGAACGTGCAGTTCATCTCCAGTTCAATTTGGCGCTCCTAAGGTGGTTGCGGCTGGATGAAATGGAGTTTTCGATGAAGGCACTTTCTATCGCGGCTGCCTTGCTCGCTGGCAGCCTCTCGATCGGCACAGCGCAGGCGATGCCGGTAGGGACAATCAAGGTTGAGAGCACTGTCACAAAGGTCGACTACGCCTGTGGCCGCGGCTGGCACCTGACCCGCTGGGGCGAATGCCGGCGCAACTGGCGCCGCCCGCCGCCGGTGGCTTTCTACGGCGGTCCGCCGCGCTGGGGCTGGGAACGGCGGCATCACCGCCATTGGGACGGCCCGCGCTGGCGCGAGGAGCGGCGCTGGGATCGCGAACGCCGCTGGCGGGACGATTACTAAAATCCTTGGACAGAGGCAGACGAACGAAGGCCGGTGCGATGTTTCGCCCGGCCTTTATTTCTTGGAAATGACGGCTGCGCTCAGATGCGGCTGACGAGCCAGTGCTTTCCGTCGATCAGCTCTTCGAGCTCGGCCGGGTCCTTGACCCCGAACTCGAACCACTCGACGAGTTCCCTGGCCTTCCGTTTGCTCTCTTCCGCCGTGAATTCGATCCCATAACGCGCACACCAGCGCCGAAGGATCGACGTCAGCAGCGTCATGTCATTCCCGTCAAGCGGATCTTTCGGCCAATATGTCGTGCCCATAGCAACCCCTCAATCGCTAATGACAAGCTGGCACATAACCGAATCAATGTCGCGCAATTTAAAGGTGTTTATCTGGTTGTTTTCCACCGTGGTGAACGGTTTTCCACAGGCTTGTTCGGCGGTGGGGTTGACAGGATTGTGGAACGTTCGCTTGCGAACATCTCGGGGCGATGCCAATCTCAACACATGGATCTGCCTCCCTCCCTTGCCTGGCTGATTGACGAGGCCGCGGCGTCGCCTGGTCCCGAGCGCTTCCTGGCCGAGCTCGGGCGCCGGCTGCTGGCCGATGGCCTGGCGCTTTCCGGCGGGGCGCTGACGCTTTCGGTGCCGCATCCGATCATCGCGCGGCGCACCTGGCTGTGGCGGGCCGAGACCGGGGCGGTCATCGAGGCGCTCGCTTTTGCCGCCGCACCGCGAAGCGATGCCGGGCGCGAGTGGCTGGCCGGGCTCGGGCCGGTTTGGGAGGAGAGGATCGGGCCTTCGCAGGACGGCGCCATGCTCGGCTGGGCTGGCATCGGCAAGGGGGCAGGGGCGGGTAAATTCGCTTCCGATGAAGCCGCGCGGCTGAAGGAGGTCGCGCGTTTTGCCGCCGCGCCGCTGGCAGCGCTGGCGGCACGGGAGGCGCGGGCGGCTCTTCTCGAAGCCTATCTCGGCCGGCGCAGTGCGGCGCGTGTCCAGTCCGGCGCGCTTGCCCGCGGCACCGGCGAAACCATTCGCGCGGCACTTCTCTGCGCCGATCTGCGGGATTTCACCGCGCTTTCTGAAGTGACGGAACCGCAGGCGATGATATCGGCGCTCGACGCTTATTTCGACCGCGTCGCCGGCGCGGTGCACGCCTTCGGCGGCGAGGTGCTGAAATTCATCGGCGACGGCGTGCTGGCGATCTTTCCCGTCGCGAAGGCTTCCGGCGACGAAGCCCGGGCCGATCGGGAAGCCTGCGAGGCGGCGCTGCGGGCCGTCGCCGCCTGCCGCGCCGGCATGGCTCATCTCGACCAGATGCGCCAGGCCCAGGGGCTGGCGCCGCTGCCCTTCGGCGCGGCGCTCCATTTCGGCGAGATCCTCTGGGGCAATATCGGCGCCGCCGACCGCCTTGATTTCACAGCCATCGGCCCGGCCGTCAATCTGGTCAGCCGGCTGGAAGGGCTCTGCAAGCCGCTCGGCCGAAGCGTGCTGATCTCGGGCGCCGTGGCTAATAACACCGAAGGCCCGCTGACGCCGCTCGGCGAACACGTGCTGCGCGGCATCGCCGAGTCCTGCGCCGTCTTTGCCCTGCCGGAGGATTGAGACAGCCGTGTTTTCTCAGAAAGCGCGCGAAAGAATCCTGATTGTTAAACTCCTCTTTTTTGGCTAAAGCCTCTGCGCATCAGAGGGGAGTTGTCAGATATGACTCGATACGCAGGTAGATTTTTCTCGGTCCTGGGCCTGTCCGCAATGCTGGTGGCAGGTGCCGCCCAGGCGGATGATGGCAAGAAGGTTTCGATCGTCGATGATCGCGGCGTCATCATCGATGATCGCGGCGTTACCGTCGAAGTCCCGGCGCAGCCGAAGCGCATTGCCTCGATTTCCTATTTCGCCGACGACGTGGCTCTCGCGCTCGGCATCAAGCCGGTCGCAAGCACCTATATGACTTCAGGCCGCGAGCCCGATTTCCTGCTCGGCCTGACGTCCGGGATGAAGCAGATCGGCCAGCGCGCCAAGCCCAATCTCGAACTTCTCTCCGAAGCCAAGCCGGACCTGATCATCGCCATCCGCCGCTACACGGCCGGCAATGCTGCCCAGCTTCAGAACATCGCGCCTTACGTTGCCTACAATATGGAGCTGCTCGAAGAGAGCTACAGCGAGACCGCCGCCCTTTCCAAGCTGCTCGGCAAGCCCGAGCGCGGCGAGCAACTGAACGCCGATTTCCGCAAGCATCTGGCGGAGTTCGCCGCCAAGGCGCCTAAGGATGTTCATCCGCGCTTCCTGATCATGTGGGGCGGTGCGACGCCTTTCGCTTTCCATACGGAAAATACCTCGGCCTCGATCGTGGCTGCGATCGGCGGCGACAATGTTCCCGGGCCGAAGACCGTTGGCGGCGAGTTCGGCATCGACCTCAGCCTGGAAACCATGCTGGAAAAAGATCCGGAGGTCATCTTCGTTTATGATTCCGGCCCGGATCGCCCACATGAAGGCAACCCGATCTGGTCGCAGCTGTCGGCGGTGAAGAACAACCGCGTCTTCTATGTCGGCGACCAGTGGGTCGAGACCAATGGCCCGATCGCCCGCGAAATCGTCCTGCGCGAGGCCGCGCACTACCTCTACCCCGATACGTTCCCGGCCGTCGACGTCAAGGCCGAAGCCGCCAAGCTGATCCCGGCCGAGTTGCAGAACTAATTCCGGGACAAGGCTTGCAATGAGCCCCCGGCAATCATTCCTGGCCATAGGGCTCATCGCCGTCGCCGCCACGCTGGCGGCGATGCTCGGCCTGCTGGTCGGCGCCAAGACGCTTTCAGTGGAGACCGTGTTGCGCGTGCTCCTGGCGCCCGACGGCAAGCTCGAATCCATTCTCGTCTGGACGCTGCGCCTGCCGCGCAGCCTAGCGGCGGCGGCCGGCGGAGCGGGCCTTGCGGTTTCCGGCTACGTGTTGCAGACGCTGACGCGCAATCCCCTGGCCGATCCCGGCATTACCGGCGTGACCTCGGGCGCGGTCGCGCCGATCGTCTGCTGTTTCGTCTTCTTGCCTTGGCTTTCGCCAGCCTATTATCCCTTCATCGGCCTTGCCGGAGGGCTTGCCGCGGCTTCCATGACGTTCTGGGTGTCGCGCGGCGGGCAGGGACGGCCATTGCAGCTTGCGCTTGGCGGCGTCAGCGTCTCGCTGTTTCTGGGCGCGATCACCACCTATGTGCTGCTCTTGACCGGGCCGCAATCGGCATCGCTGCTCTTCTGGCTTGCCGGTGGTTTCCAGGGGCGCACCTGGTCTCATCTCTTCTACATGCTGCCCTGGACGATCGCCGGCGTCGTCGGGGCGTTGGTTCTGCGGCGCGTCATCGGCATGTTCACGCTCAGCGATCATGCAGCGGCCGGAATGGGCCTGCAGCTCGGCCTGTGGAAGCCGCTCATCCTCATTCTGGCCGTCGTCCCGGTCGCGGGCATCGCGCCGATCGCCGGGCCGGTCGCCTTCGTCGGGCTTGCCGCTCCCCACATCGCCCGGCTGCTCAAGCCCAGCGGCACCGGATGGGAGATCGCGTTGAGCGCGGCTCTCGGCGCGCTAATCGTGACGGTCGCAGACGTTTTCGCGCGCAGCATCGCCATTCCGCGCGAGCTGCCGGTCGGCATCATCACCGCATTGCTTGGCGGCCCGATCTTCATCTATCTCGTCCAGCGCGGACGGCTGAGCCTTGCGGGTGAGACGCGATGAGCGCGCCGGCATCGATATCGGCCGATTCAACAAGTTTCGGCATGGCCTTCGCGCTTGGCGTCTTCGCGCTCCTGTCGCTAGCGGCGGCGGTCTTCCTCGGCGTCGCCGATATTCCCATGGGTGACGTCGCGGCCGTCCTGACCGGCGGCGGTTCGGCGGAAGCGCGGCTGATCATCCTCGATATCCGGCTGCCGCGCATCGCCACCGGCATTCTCGCCGGCATCCATTTTTCGTTGGCGGGATATCTCCTGCAGACCATCACCCGCAATCCGCTCGCCGACCCATCGCTGATGGGTGTGTCGCAGGGGGCCACGCTGTCGGTGACGATCTTCCTGCTCTTTACCGTCTATATCTTCGAGCCGGGCTCGAACACGCTGGCCGAACTGCCGGTCGCATGGCTGCCTGCGGCAGGCCTTGCCGGCGGCCTGCTTGCCGGCGGCGTCATCTATCTGCTCGCCTTCCGCCTCGGGCTCAGTGCGTTGCGCATCACGCTCTGCGGCGTGGCGGTCGGCGCGGTGCTGCATGCGATGGCGATCGGCCTCATCGCCGGATGGGGATCGGCCCGCATCGAGATCATTCTCGAATGGCTGTCCGGCAGTCTTTACGCCCGCAGCTGGGATCACGCGCTCTTTCTGCTGCCCTTCACCATCGCCGGGCTCGCCATGCTGCCGGTCATCTACCGGCCGCTGACGCTGCTGCGGTTCGATGCGCCTGTCGCACGCTCCTTCGGCCTCGGCTATCGCAGGCAGTTCTCGATCGTGCTGATCGTCTCCTGCGCGCTTGCGGCGAGTGCCGTCGGCGCGGTCGGCCCGATCGTCTTCGTCGGCCTCATCGTGCCGCATCTCGCGCGCCTCCTGTCGGGACGGAATTTCATGCTGTCGCTTGCGCTGACGATCGTGCTCGGCGCCGTCATCGTTACGCTCGGCGATCTCATCGGCAGGCTGCTGGGGCAGGCCGAGGAAATTCCGATCGGCGTGGTCACAGCCGTCTTCGGCGTTCCGCTTCTGCTCGCGCTGCTGCGCAAAACCATGTGAGGCCGAAATGCCATTGTCCTGTTCCGACCTCTCGGTGACGTACAACAAGCGCAAAGCTCTCGACAGCTTCAGCCTTTCGCTCGAAAAGGGCGAGATCCGGGCGCTGATCGGCCCGAACGGTTCGGGCAAGAGCACGGCGCTGCATGCGCTGGCCGGGCTCATCCGCCCGGCCGAGGGCAGGGCGTCGCTCGACGGCATTGCTGTCGCCTCCATGTCGCGCCGGATGCTGGCGAAGCGGCTCGCCTTCCTGCCACAGCAGCCGACCGCACCCGATGAGATGACCGTCGCCCAGCTCGTGCGCCAGGGCCGATATCCGCATGTCGGCCTGTTCCGCTCTTATGACAGCCGCGACGAAGAGGCGATCGAATGGGCGCTCGAAAGTACCGGGCTGTCCGATTTGGCCGACCGCAGCCTGCGGGAACTGTCCGGCGGCGAACGGCAGAGGGCGTGGATTTCAGCCGCTCTCGCCCAGGAAGCGGAGATCCTGCTGCTCGACGAGCCGACCTCCTTCCTCGATATCGGCTATCAGGTCGAGGTGCTCGATCTGGTGCATCGGCTGAGCCGCCAAAAGGGCGTGACCGTCGTCATGGCGATCCATGACATCAACCAGGCAATCGCGGTCAGCGACCGCATTTCACTGCTCGAAAAGGGGCACCTCAGGTTCGACGGCGCCCCGCGTGAGCTTGCCGAGCGCAACCTCGTCCAGGAAATCTTCCGCGTCAGGGGGCGTTTCGTCCAGGTCACTGCAGATAGTCCGCCGCATTTCGATGTCGAGCTGGTGAAACTTCAGTCGGTGCCAGGCGTGATCCAGGTATAACCGTCATCAGATTGCAATACAGCTCGACACCTATATTCTAGTTGCATCGACTGCGTTTGTTGCAGGGGGCGGGGGGCATAAGATGACTGGTATCAAGGGAACGGAAGAACCTTCAAAGCGCGAGCTTTTCGAATTCGAGAAAGAGAAGTTCGACAAGGAATTCAAGTACAAGCAGGAGACGTCGCGCATCGAGATGATGCGAGAGCGGTTCGGTTTCCTCAAATCACCGTTATTGCTGGCAATATTCGGCGGCATCATCACGATATTCGTCAATTCCATCACGGCTTATTACTCCAACCAGAACACCATCGCTCTGGAAAGAGAGAAGAGCGAGAACACCATCACGCTGGAGCGGGAAAAGCTTCAGTCGGAGCTGATCAAGAAATATCTGGAAGTGCCGGACAGCGCCGCCAGAATTGCCAATCTTCATTTTCTCGTCGATTCTGGCCTCATTCCCAACTACAGCGGCCCGGTTTCGGAATATCTGAAGAAGGATCCTGCACTCGCCCCGCAGACGGTTTCCGCCGCGACCGCATCGGCGGCCGATAATTGGCGGGCCTTCGGCGGCAACAACATACTGGATGGCGGCGTGTTGAAACGCGTCCAGAATGCGGGGGAATCGCTGGTGCTCGTGATGATCCGGCAGAGCGTTCGGGAATGGCAGAAATGCACCGGTTTCCTGATCGGCGAGCGGACGATAGCGACGATCGGTTATTGCGTGCCGGGCGACATTGCTGCGGGCTCACCGAAACTCGGCGATATAAAGCTGCAGGGAGTCGCCGCAGCCGGGGCCGAGCCACGGGTCGAAAGTGTCGTTCTGCGCGGCGAGGGGTCTTCCGATCACCGGATCGCTTTGCTGAGGCTGACGGCTCCCGTCTCTGGAAAACAGATCCTGAAGATAAGGCCAGATGCGCCCGTCGTTGGCGACCGGCTGATCATGCCGTTCCTCAAGGGAGATACCGCCGATTTCAGCGCCTCGGTGGATGCCGAATGCAGCATCAGCGAGATCGACGAACAATCCGTCATTGCCTATCGCTGCGACGGCGATGTCGGCGCGGCCGGCGCTCCGCTCGTCTCCTTCGCGACGGGGGAGGTGATCGGCATCCATTCCTGGTCCGGCGAAAAGGCACGGTTCGGCATCCGCGTCAATCCGTCAGACCTGCTGTAGATGCGATCTCCTGGCCGCCTCAGCGCTTCACCAGCCTGAAGACGATCTTGGTCTGGGTGTAATAGTTGAGCGCATCGGCAAAGTCCGGCGTCCAGCCGTCCGCCACGAAGGGGATGAAGCCGTCATATTCGAGCTTGCGGGCGGAGACGTCGAAGCCCGCCTTTTCGAAGGCGCGGCCGTAATCGGTGATCGATCGATCCTGAACGACGGTGTTGGTGCGTGTGGCCACGAGCTCGCGCCATTTCGGCCAGAGCGGGTTGTCCGTGTGGCATCCGGTCACCGCGTAATAGACGCCGCCCGGTTTCAGTGCCTGGCGGATGTCGGCGGCGTGGGCGTCGATATCGGGGACGAGATAAATGACCTCGTGGCTGAGGGCGAGATCGAATTCCTCGCTCCAGCCGTCCAGCCTGCCGCCGACCTGATGCTGGATCGGCAAATTGCCTTTCAGCGTCTCGGCCTTGGCGATGGAGGTTTCGGCGATGTCGACGCCGAGCGCCTTGCGGAACGGGCGGATCGCATAGAGATGGCGCAGCAGGCCGCCCTGGTTGCAGCCGAAATCGAGCACGCTTTTTTCGGAGAGGTCGCGCTCGAGGATCAGATCGATCAGGTGGCGCCAGATGGGCGCATGTCCATCGGCCATCCTGTCTTCGGCATTGGGGTCGATGTACCACGTGCCGATGTTTTTCTGCGCTTCCTCAGCCATCCCGTACCCTCGTTCATGCGGATCATGGCGACGGTCTTAGGGGGCGGAATCATGCTTGGCTAGGTGCGATGCCGGTTTTCAAGAGCCTTTCCAGCTCAATGAATTTTGCAAAGAAATCTTTGCAAAGATATGTTTGCAATGTATGCTTAGATCATGAAAGAACAGGATTCTGACCCTGCCGCAGATGCCGCCGCCTCCCGTACCGTCAGCCGGGTCGTGCCCGAACCGACCGCGCTGAAGGCCTTGGCGCATCCGGTCCGGCTGCGCATGCTCGGCATGCTCAGGATCGACGGCCCGGCCACGGCGACGCAGCTTGCCGCCCGGCTTGGCCTGAACAGCGGCGCGACCAGCTATCATCTGCGCCAGCTCGCCCAATACGGCTTTATCGAGGAGGTGCCGCATGCCTCGCGGCGCGACCGCTGGTGGCGCGCGAGCCATGAGCTGACCTCGGTGCCGCCGAGCGAAGCCGAGGGGGAGGCGCTGGATCTCGATATCGCCTTCAACCAGGCCGCACTTTCGCTGCAGGTCGGCCAGATGCAGGAGGCGCTGGAGGAATATGCCGATCTGCCGGCCGAATGGCGCAAGGCGACGGCCGCCGACGACGTCATCATCCCGATGACGGCCGAACAGGCGGAGGCCCTGACGAAACGGCTGAGGAACATCATTCTCGAAGCGATGCAAGCCGCCCCGCCGCTGGGAGAGGCGGCCTCTCAAAATCCTGACGTCGTTCCTTTCTATGTCATGCTGCATGCCTTCCCTTATCCGGGCCGTGTTCCGCACCGCGAGCGGGAGGACGAGCCGTGAGAAGGGGCGGACCCTTCCTGGCGCTTGCCGCCGCCGAGACGCTTTCGCTTTCCGGCACCCGGCTTTCGACCATCGCCATTCCCTGGCTGGTGCTGAGCGCCACAGGCAGCCCGGTGCTGACCGGGCTGACGGCGATGATGGAGATGTTGCCCTATGTGCTGGCCAAGGCGCTCGGCGGGCCGCTGATCGACCGCGTCGGCGCCAAGCGCATCGCCATCCTCTGCGACACTGCTTCGGTTGTCGTGGTCGGGCTGGTGCCGCTTCTCGATCTCTTCGGTCTCTTGACCGTGCCGGTGCTGCTGCCTCTCGTCTTTGCCATGGGCGTGCTGCGCGGGCCGTCCGATGCCGCCAAGCAGGCGATGGTGCCCGATATCGCGGCGCTGGCGGACGTGCCGCTCGAGCGGGTGACAGGTGTTGCCAGCGCCATCGAGCGGCTGGCCTCGACGGTCGGCGCGGCCGGCGCCGGCGCGCTGATCGGGCTCATCGGCCCAGGCCAGGCGCTCGTCGTCAACGCCGTCACCTTCGCCGCCGCCGCGCTGGTCGTCAGCCTGGGCATAACAGGCATGCCGCGCATTCCCGAGCTATCCCAGGCTTCGCCGGGCAAGGTCTCGTCCTATCTCGACGATCTCCGCGAGGGCTGGCGCTTTCTCAGCGGCGATGCCGTTCTGGTCAGCATCGTCGCCATGGTGGCGATCACCAATTTGCTCGATCAGGCCTATCATGCCGTGCTGCTGCCCGTCTGGACGCGGGATGCCGGTCACGGGCCGGAGCTGCTCGGCGCGATGTTTGCCGCCTTCACCGGCGGCTCGATCGCGGGGGCGGCGATTGCCGCCGGCATCGGCGAGCGCTTGCCGCGCCTGATCGTCTATACCGTGGCTTTTTTGCTGACCGGATTTCCGCGCTTTCTGGTGCTGGCGGTCGATGCGCCGCTCGGCTCCGTCTTCGCGACGCTCGCCATCGCCGGCTTTGCCTCCGGCTTCCTCAACCCCATCCTGTCGGCGGTGATCTTCGAGCGCATCCCCAAACCGCTGACCGGCCGCGTTACGGCGATGAACGCGGCCCTCTGCTTTGCCCTCATCCCCTTCGGCGGCCTCGTCGGCGGCGCGCTGATCAGCACGATCGGCCTTGCCGGAGCACTGTTCCTCACCGGGCTCGCCTATCTCGCCGCCACCCTTGCGCCGCTGGCGCTGAGGAGCTTTCGCGGTTTCGATAAGGCTGTGCAATTCTAGCCGCGACGCCCGAACTCCCCAGCCATCAGGTCGATGAAGCCGCGCACGCGTGGTTCGAGCAGACGTTTGTCGGGGTAGAGCGCCACGATCTTGGCGTCTTCGGTTTCGAGGTGAGGCAGGACGTGGCGAAGGCGGCCGGCGGTCAGATCGGCGGCGATCAGGAAATCGGGGAGGAGGGCGACGCCCAAGCCCGCCAGCGCCGCGTCGCGGATGGCTTCGCCGCGGTCGAGCCGCAGGCGGCTGCGCCCCGGCGCCTTGACGAGGGCGCCGCCTTCGCCGCGGAAGCGCCAGCCCTGCCTTTGATTGCGGCTGGTGAAGAACAGGCAGTCATGGGCGGCGAGATCTTCGAGATCGCGCGGCTCGCCGCGCTCGGCGAGATAGGAGGGCGAGGCGCAGAGCCGCAGCTTTTCGCTTGCGATGACGCGCGAGGCGAGGCGGCTGTCCGAAGCCGAGGGCATCGCGCCGATCCGGATGGCGAGATCGAAGCCTTCCTCGACGATGTCGGCGAGGCGGTCGGTGAAGCTCACCTCAGCCTGGAGATCGGGCCAGGCGCGCAGATATTTTTCAAGCAAGGGCAGCACCACGAGCCGGCCGAAGGCCTCGGGAACGGTGAGCCGGAGAACCCCGCGCGGCGTGCCGCTCTTGCCTGCGACACTCGCCTCCGCCTCGTCGACCGAGGCGAGGATCTGCAGCCCGCGCTCGTAGAACAGCCGGCCTTCCTCGGTCAGGCTGAGGCTCCGCGTCGTCCGCGTGAGCAGGCGCGCACCCAGCCGGTCCTCCAGGCGGATCACGGCCTTTCCCGCCGCCGAACGCGAAAGCCCCATGGCCTGACCGCCGCCGACAAAGCTTCCGGCATCGACGACGGCCATGAAGATCAGGATATCGTTGAGGTTCGTGCGTGGCATGAGGCAACTCGAGCGGTTCGGTACAGCCATAACTCGGTCAGCCATGCGATGGTTCAAGGCTTGGGGCGTTGATGCTGCTTGAGGTAGGGGGCGCCGACTGTTGGCGGCATGCTTGTAGAAGACCCCGCCCCAAACCCCTCCCCACAAGGGGGAGGGGCTTAACTTGCCGCACCAGCTTCCTAAATCTTCGACGTTTCGGGAGGAGCGAGACGGTGCCTCAGCTTAGTCCCTCCCCCTTGTGGGGAGGGGTTGGGGAGGGGTCTTCGTCCGGCTGGACACAAGGCATTCTCCATCCTCGCTCTTTGATAAGCACGGGAATAGGCCGGGTGATGCCCGCGCCCAAAACCCGTCCTTCGATAAAGCCATCAATATCGCCGCCGAGCTCACCGCCAGCCGAGCGCCGGCGCCACATGGGTCAGGATCGCCTCGATGACATGGGCATTGTACTCCACGCCGAGCTGGTTGGGGACGGTGAGCAGCAGCGTGTCGGCTTCGGCGATCGCCTCGTCTTCGGCGAGCTGCCTGATCAGCACGTCGGGCTCGGCGGCGTAGCTGCGGCCGAAGATTGCGCGGGTCTTCTCGTCGATGAAGCCGATCTTGTCTCCTTCGTCGCCGCCATAGCCGAAATAGGCGCGGTCGCGCTCATCGACCAGCGCGAAGATGCTGCGGCTGACCGAGACGCGCGGCTGGCGCGTATGGCCGGCCGCCTTCCAGGCCTCGCGATAGGCGCGGATCTGATCGGCCTGCTGGACGTGGAAGGGCTCGCCGGTCTCGTCGTCCTTCAGCGTCGAGCTCTGTAGGTTCATGCCGAGCTTGGCCGCCCAGACGGCGGTGGCGTTGGAGCTTGCGCCCCACCAGATCCGCTCGCGCAGGCCTTCGGAATGCGGCTCGAGGCGCAGCAGGCCCGGCGGGTTCGGAAACATCGGCCGCGGGTTCGGCTTGGCGAAACCTTCGCCGCGCAGCACTTCGAGGAAGACTTCGGCGTGGCGCCGGGCCATGTCGGCATCGCTCTCGCCCTCCGGCGGGCCGTAGCCGAAATGGCGCCAGCCGTCGATCACCTGCTCGGGCGAGCCGCGGCTGATGCCGAGCTGCAGCCGCCCGCCGGCGATGAGATCGGCCGCACCGGCATCCTCGGCCATATAGAGCGGGTTCTCATAGCGCATGTCGATGACGGCGGTGCCGATCTCGATCCGCTTCGTCCTGGCGCCGACGGCCGACAGCAATGGGAAGGGGGCGGCGAGCTGCCGGGCGAAATGGTGCACGCGGAAATAAGCGCCATCGGCGCCGAGCTCTTCGGCCGCCATGGCAAGGTCGATCGATTGCAGCAGCGCGTCACCCGCCGAGCGCGTCTGCGATTGGGGCGAGGGCGTCCAGTGCCCGAAAGAGAGAAAACCGATCTTCTTCATGGCCAGGCCTTTATCCGTTGGGTTTGTGGTGGATCGGTCATGGCATGGTTTGGGGCCGCAAGACAATCGGGAGCGGAGGGATGCGGCTTTCTTGAGCGCGCGTGGTTGGATTCTTGCCCGCGTATCGCGTGCGGCCCCCTCATCCGCCTGCCGGCACCTTCTCCCCGCTGGGTAGAAGGGATGTTGCCGCAAGGCCTCGCTCCCAATCGAAGCGTTTCATATGGTTACAGCCGTGCGCCGCTGGCTCCCACTTCTCCCCAGCGGGGAGAAGGTGGCCCGTAGGGTCGGATGAGGGGCTGCACGGCACGCCCTCTCTTCCAGTATCCTCGTGTCTTACAGAGAGGCGGGTGAACCTTCATCACCGCTTCATGCCCCGCCCACCAACAAGCCGCAACCACGGTGCCAGGTGGAAGCCGGTCATCAGCAGGTACATCGGCGCCATCCCGGCGAGCGGAAAGGCATCGGGCATGGTCATGCAGATCATATCCGGGCTCCCGGCCGTCAGCAGCGCCATGACGCGAAGGTCGGGGCGGCGGCGAGCGACAGAAAATCGGCGACGGAGGGGGCGGATTTGCGTGGCTCGGCGGCGGGGCCGGCTGCGGCGAGCGACAGCCAGTTGGCGGCGTCGAGGGAGGGGCCGGCGTCGTCAGCCCGTTTCGAGGCGTGAGCGAAGAGCGCCATTGTCGTCACTCCTTGCCGTAGCGGTCGTGGTGGCGCCACCAGATGCCGGTTTCGTTGCGGCCTTTCGGCGCGCGGTCCAGCCATTGGTACATTGCCCAGAGACCGTCCAGCCCGCGCGCATAGCTGGAATAGCTGTGGTAGACGGCGCCGTCGATCAGTTCGAAGGCGCTGACGCCAGGGCGGTCGCGGGTGTAGGTGGGGACGTCGGTGCCGGTCATGGAGGCGATCTGGACGATGGGTTCGTCGCTGCCGCGCGGCTGCCATTCCGGCACTGTCTTGCCCGCCGCCGGCTCGGGAGCGGGCGGTTCGCGGCGATAGTTGTATTCGATCTCGCCCTGGCGCTGCTGCTCCGGGCTGAACCAGACGCTGAAATCGGCGTTGAAATCGCTGCCTCCCGACGACGCCCAGGGAAAGCTCCAGTCCATGCGCCGCTTGAAGGCCTCGAGCTTTTCGAGCGGGGCGCGCGAGACGGCCCAGAAGGCGACGTCGTGATTTTCCAGATGGACGAAGAAACCGTTGAAGCCATCGGCGATCGAGGAGCAGGAGGGGCATCCGGCGCTGTAATCCGGCCCGAACATGAAGTGATAGACCAGAAGCTGCGAGCGCCCGCCGAAGAGATCCTTCAGCGAGGCGCCGCCGCCTTCGGTGTTGAAGCGATAGTCCTTGTCGATCCGGACGCGGGGCAATTGCCGGCGTTTGGCCGCCAGCGCATCGCTTTGCCGCGTCAGTTCCTTTTCCTCCTCGAGCAGATCGAGCCTTGCGGCCAGCCATTCTTCGCGTGTTGCGTTCGGCACTGTCATGGGTCTTCTCCTTTGCCTGTCTCTCGTCGTAGCATCCGGCTCGGTTGCGGCCGTTGGATGAAGCTTACGGCCGGGCAGGCGAATGGCGGGAGTGACAAGTGTGACGGGATTTGAATGGACTCGCTGATCACGGCCGCCGCGCGGGCGCTGGCATCGGGTGATGCGCTGGGTGCCTTGAAGCGGGTGGCGCTGCGCGACGATGCGCCGGCGCTCGCGCTGCGCGGCATTGCCATGGCGCAGCTCGGCGATCTCGTCCGCGCCAAGGCGCTGTTGAAGAGTGCGGCGCGTGCCTTCGGGCCGCGCGAGGCGGTGGCGCGGGCGCGCTGCGTGGTCGCCGAGGCTGAAATCGCGCTCGTCTCGCGCGACCTGACATGGCCGACGAAGGCGCTGGAGACGGCGCGCAGGGTTTTGGAAGCGCATGGCGACCGGGTCAACGCCGCCCATGCCGGCAATATCGCCATTCGCCGGATGGTGCTGATCGGCCGGCTCGATGAAGCTGAGCGCGCATTGGCCGCGCTCGACCCGACGCCGCTGCCGCCGCCATTGCGGGCCGCCCATGAGCTGGTGGCATCGGGCATCGCGGTCCGGCGGCTGCGGACGGAGGCGGCGCGCGCCGCACTCGACCGGGCGAGGCTTGCGGCGCGGCAGGCCGGCATGCCCGTGCTGACGGCGGAGGTCGAAACCGCCGCCCGCGTGCTCGATCTGCCGGCGGCGCGGCTGATCTCCCGCGGGGACGAACGGCCGCTGCTGCTTGCCGAGGTGGAGGCGCTGTTTTCCGGAAGCACGCTCGTCGTCGATGCCTGTCGCCATGTCGTGCGCGCGGGCGGTGCGGTCGTGCCGCTCGCCAGCCGGCCGGTGCTTTTCGCGCTCGCCCGGGCGCTTGCCGAAGCCTGGCCGGCGGATGTGGCGCGTGGCGCGCTGATTGCGCGGGCCTTTCGCGGCAAACATGCCGATGAATCCCACCGCGCCCGGCTGCGCGTCGAGATCGGCCGGCTGCGCGCCGAACTGGCCGGGCTGGCGGAGGTCTCGGCGACCAAGCGCGGCTTTGCGCTGTCGCCGGGCGGCGCGGCCGAGATCGCCGTGCTCGCCCCGCTCGTCGAAGGGCCGCATGCGGCGGTGCTCGCCCTCCTTGCCGATGGCGAAGCGTGGGCGAGTTCGGCGCTTTCGATCGCGCTCGGCGCCAGCCCGCGCACCGTGCAGCGGGCGCTGGATTCGCTCGCCGGCGAGGGCAGGGCGCAGGCGATCGGTCGTGGGCGGGCGCGCCGCTGGATGAGCCCGCCGCTCTCCTCTTTCCCGACGATCTTGTTACTCCCCGGGCCGCTGCCGAGCGACTAGTATGGGTCATCCACAAGGAGGAAGAGATGAAGAAATCTGCCGCGACCATCCTGCGTGAATATGGACCCTTTCCGGACGCCGAGCGCGTCAACGGCGTCACCTTCGACGGCCGGCACGTCTGGTTCGCCTCGGGCGACAGGCTGAACGCGCTCGATCCCGACAGCGGCGAGGTGGTGCGCTCCATCGAAGTCGCCTCCCATGCCGGCACGGCCTTCGACGGCGAATTCCTCTACCAGATCGCCGAGGACGTCATCCACAAGATCGACCCGAAGACCGGAAAGATCCTTTCCACCATCCCGGCCCCCGGCAATGGCGGCGATTCCGGCCTCGCCTGGGCGGAGGGCACGCTCTGGGTCGGCCAGCATCGCGGCCGCAGGATCCACCAGATCGATCCCGAAACCGGCAAGATCCTGCGCACCATCGAATCCAACCGGGTCGTGACGGGCGTCACCTGGGTCGACGGCCAGCTCTGGCACGGCACCTGGGAAGGCGACGACAGCGACGTCAGGCGCATCGACCCCGAAACGGGCGAGGTGCTGGAGCGGCTCGACATGCCCGAAGGCACCGGCGTCTCAGGCCTCGAATCCGACGGCGCCGGCTGCTTCTTCTGCGGTGGAGGCGGCAGCGGCAAGATCCGCGCGGTGCGGCGGCCTGGGTAGGAGGGCTTGCTACTCCATACATTTTTTTGAGCGCGGGGGCACCAGGATTGAAAGGCGTGCCGTGTGGCCCCCTCATCCGCCTGCCGGCACCTTCTCCCCGCTGGGGAGAAGAGACTCGTGGCCACCGCCTC
This sequence comes from Rhizobium sp. BR 249, assembly GCF_047445895.1. Taxonomy (NCBI): domain Bacteria; kingdom Pseudomonadati; phylum Pseudomonadota; class Alphaproteobacteria; order Hyphomicrobiales; family Rhizobiaceae; genus Rhizobium; species Rhizobium sp. BR 249. Next base: position 43,236 of record NZ_JARWKX010000023.1, read on the forward strand.
GTCTTACTCTATCGCTACGTTAAAGAGATGCGCGACGGCGCCTCATCCCCTTCTCCCCAGTGGGGAGAAGGTGGCCCGCAGGGTCGGATGAGGGGGCCACACGGCACGCCACCAAACATTCACAAGCTCTCAGGATGAGGCTCTCCTGGATGTTGACGCCCGCGACAATTGCTCGCCAGGCGCAATTCACCGTCCGTCAACTTTTGCGTGTCAACTTCTCGGCAGCGGACGCCGTCAAAAGGTTGCGGGTATTGAAGGTCGGGCTGACATCGCACATCACGTTCGTATTGGTGACGCTCACCTCGGCGGCGGCGGTGTTGTTTTGCGGGTTTGCCTGGCTTGCTTCCGTGAAGGTCGATGACATTTCCCTGCGGCGGCAGGCCGATTTCGTCGGCCAGGGGCTGGAAGAGCAGATCAAGGCGCTTCCGCGCGAACAGGACAGCGTCACCAAATGGGACGACGCCTTTCTCTATGCCAAGCAGCGGAACCATGAGTGGCTGCTCGACAATGTCGGGCGGTGGACCAGCCAGTATTTCGGGCACGACAGGACCTATATTTTCGACGATAGCAACCGGCTGATGTTCGCCTTCCGCGACGGGACGGATGCCATGCCGCCGAGGCTCGGCAGTGACGATGGCGAGGAGATGACGGCGCTTGCCGGTGAGATGCGCGCCGCCCTTGCCGAAAGTGCCGCAAAGCCCGGCGCCGCGCCGCTCGGCCAGCTCTCGCAGGTGCGCACGATCATGATCGGCAACCGGCCGGCGATAATAAGCGCGCGTCCCATGCTGCCGAGCTCGACGAGGATGCAGATCGAGCCGGGCCAGGAGTTCATCGCCGTCTCGGTCAAATTCATCGATGGCAAAGTCGCCGAAAACATCGCCCATTATGCCCGGCTCGAAGGGCTGCGTTTCGCGCTTGTCAAAGGCCCGGACGAGCGGGCGCAGGTGCCGGTGGCCTCGCATGACGGCGGCACGATCGGCTATCTCGTCTGGCCGCCCATCCGGCCGGGCTTCATGCTGCTGAAGCAGATCGCGCCGGCCGGGCTCGGCTGCCTTGTGATCCTGATCACCGCCGTCTTCTGGCTCGGGCGCGGGCTGCACCGCACCTCGCTGACCCTGCTCGACAGCCAGGCCGAGCTGACCCACCACCGCAACCATCTGGAAGAGATGGTGGCCGATCGCACCGCCGAAATCGAAAGGCAGAGGGAAGAGCTCGACCGGCTGCTCGCGCATGAACGCCACGTCAATGCGCTGCAGCGCCAGTTCGTCGCCATGGCCTCGCACGAGTTCCGCACGCCGCTCGCCATCATCGATGCGGCCGCCCAGCGGCTCTGCCGCTCCACCGCCAATGTCAGCGGAGATTACGTTCGCGAGAAAGCCGGCGTGATCCGCAGCGCCGTCGTGCGCATGGTCGGCCTGATGGAGAGCATCCTTGCCAGCGGCAGGCTGGAAACCGGGCAGATTACCCTGAAATGCAGCGAAGGCGATCTGAAAGCGCTGCTCGCCGAGTGCTGCGAGAGGCAGCGCCCGCTCAGCCGCTCGCATGTGCTCCATCTCGATATCGAGCCGATCCCGGACCGTTTGACATTCGACCGCAGCGCGATGGAGCAGGTGTTTACCAACCTGATCTCGAACGCCGTCAAATATTCGCCCCATGCGGGTGATATTCATATTCGCGCCCGGGCCGACGAAAAGACGGTGGAGATTTCGGTCGCCGACAGCGGCATCGGTATCGATGCCGAGGATCTGCCGAAACTCTTCCAGCCCTATTTCCGCGCCCGCAGCGCCACCGGCATTGCCGGAACCGGCATCGGCCTCAACGTCGTCAAGCAGGTCGTCGAACTGCACGGCGGCAGGGTCGAGGTGAGAAGCGAGCTCGGCAAGGGCACGGTGTTTACGATTCTCCTGCCGATAGAGCGCCTATCGCAGGGCCAACAATTTGCAGCCTAAGGAAAATCTCATGGTCACTGTCCTGTGCATAGAAGATGAAGTCGAGATCCGGAACCTCCTCGTCGAGGAGCTGAACGAAGCCGGATACAGGACGCTTGAGGCCGCAAACGGCGCCGAGGGATTGGAAATGATCCTGTCGAAATGGCCCGACATCGTCATCAGCGATATCTCGATGCCGGTCATGGACGGCCACCAGCTGCTGGCGGAAATCCAGATCAACCATCCGCAATTCTCCAACATCCCCTTCATCCTGCTGACGGCGCTGACCGACCGCGAAAACACGCTGGCGGGCCTGCGCGCCGGGGCTGCGGATTATCTGACGAAGCCGCTCGATTTCGATCTGCTGCTTGCGAAGCTGGAGGGATGTGTGACGCGGCTGGAGAACGACAAGGCGGTCAATCGGTCGTTTTGATTGGGGTAAAAGACCCCGCCCCAAACCCCTCCCCACAAGGGGGAGGGGCTTAACTTGCCGCACCGGCTTTCCAAATCTTCGACGTTTCGGGAGGAGCGAGGCGGTGCCCCAGATTAGTCCCTCCCCCTTGTGGGGAGGGGTCTATCCCGCCTTTGGGGCGAATGCACGAAGCGTAAGCGAAGGGCATGATTGGGCGTGCGATGAGGCCCTCGAACTAATCCTACCTCCCCAACACATCCCCCAACACCGCAAACACCCGCGCATCCAGCGTCTGCGACACATTGAACCGCATGAAATTCGTCGCCGATTGCGACAGGCTGAAGGCGTTTCCCGGCGCCAGCACGATGCGCTTTTCCAATGCCGCGCGGGCCACATCGGCCGCGTCGATGCCGTCGGGCAGGCGGCACCAGAGGAACATGCCGGCCTGGGGTTCCAGCCAGGGGATGATGCCGAGGCTCTTCAGCCGGGCGGAGACCTCGGCCATGGCGCGCGCCAGCCGCTGCCGCAGCGTTTCCATATGTTTTCGGTAGCTGCCGTCGCTCAAGACGTTGAGCACCAGTTCGGCCGTCATCCGGCCGCCGCCGAAGGAGGTGGCGATCTTGAGGTCGGTGAGGCCGTCGATCCATTCGGGCCTGGCGGCGACGAAGCCGCAGCGGGCCGACGCCGAGAGCGTTTTCGAAAAGCTGCCGATATGGATGACGCGCTCCAGCCCGTCGAAGGCGGCGAGGCGGGGTGCGGCCGTATATTCGAAATCGGCGAAGATATCGTCCTCGATGATCGTCAGGTCGAACTGGTCGGCGAGCTTCAGGACGCGGTGGGCCGTGACCGGGGAGAGTGTCGCCCCGGTGGGATTGTGGATGGCGGAATTGGTGATGTAGAGGCGCGGGCGATGTTCGGCGAGGGTCTGCGCGAAAAGCTCGAGATCCGGGCCGGCTGAAGTATAGGGCACGCCGACGATTTTTGCCCGGTGGGCGCGCAAGAGCGCATGGAAATTGAAGTAGCAGGGATCGTCGACCAGCACGGTGTCGCCGGGTTCGAGCAGGAAGCGGCAGATGAGGTCGATCGCCTGCGTGCCGGACTCGGCAAGCAGGACCTGATCCGGTGAGGCCCCGATGCCGTGCTCGCCCATGCGCCGCGAAATCAATTGGCGCAGCGGCGGCAGGCCGAGCGGCGAGCCGTAATCGGCAAGGGCCGGCCCCTCGGCGCGGGCAAGGGTTCTGAGCGCCCGGCGCATGCCGTCGCCGGGAAGCCAGGAGGGCGGCAGCCAGCCGCAGCCGGGCTTGAGATCGGCTTCATCGGCCTCCAGCGATTGCCGCGAGATCCAGAAGGGATCGACGGCGCGGTCGAGCTTCGGCCCGGCTTCGGCGAGCGCGAAGGGGGCGGCCTGATTGGCGACATAGAAACCCGAGCCCGGCCGTGACAGGATCGCGCCTTCGGCGACCAGGCGCTCATAGGCGTCGACGATGGTCGAGGTCGAGAGCTTCATGCTGGCCGCGAGACCGCGCACCGAGGGCAGCCTTGCCCCCGGCGTCAGGCTGCGCCCGGCGATGCGCTGCCGGATCGTCGCCATGACCATCTCGACGCGGGTGCGTCCCGCCAGCTCTTCGTTCATCCGTACTGCCTTCCGCACCATAACAGTTTTGCCAAACCGTATCAGACCGTCACTGTCATGGCTATCGGTATCGGCGGATAAGGGTGAATGGCCCGTTCTTGCGAATTCGATTCAGGAAACGCGGCTTAGGTCATTGTTTTTATGCATGCCGCACAGGGCGGCATGCATCGGGAAGGGATGCATATGGAGCGCATGACGGCAGGGTGGATCAATGGTTTGATCGGGGTGGTGATCTTCAGCGGCTCGCTGCCGGCGACGCGCGTGGCGGTGGCGCAGTTCGATCCGGTCTTCCTGACGGTGGCGCGCGCGGCGATCGCCGGCATTCTGGCGCTTTGCCTGCTGATCGTCTTCCGTGAGAAGCAGCCGGCCGGGCGCGACATTCTCTCCCTTATCGTCGTGGCGCTCGGCGTCGTGGTGGGCTTTCCGCTGCTGACGGCGCTGGCGCTGCAGCACGTCACATCGGCCCATTCGATCGTCTTCATCGGCCTCTTGCCGCTCGCGACCGCGACCTTCGGCGTCATCCGCGGCGGGGAGCGGCCGAAGCCGGCCTTCTGGCTCTTCTCCATTCTCGGCAGCGCGGTGGTGGCGGGTTTCGCTCTGGCGCAGGGCCTGACGGCCTCGCCGGTCGGCGACCTCCTGATGCTCGGGGCCATCCTCGCCTGCGGCCTCGGTTATGCCGAAGGCGGCCGGCTGTCGCGCACGCTCGGCGGCTGGCAGGTGATCTCCTGGGCGCTGGTGCTGTCACTGCCGATCATGATCGCGGTCGCCTTCGCCTACCGGCCGGCGACGTTTTCCGGCATCGAAACGCCGGCGCTGATCGGCCTTGCCTATGTCTCGCTGTTCTCCATGCTGATCGGCTTCATCTTCTGGTATCGCGGCCTCTCCCAGGGCGGCATCGCCGCCGTCGGCCAGCTGCAGCTGCTCCAACCCTTCTTCGGCCTGGCGCTCGCCGCCACCCTGCTGCACGAGCCGGTGACATGGACGATGCTCGGCGTGACGGTGGCCGTCATTTTCTGCGTGGCCGGAGCGCGGAAGTTTGCGCGCTGAACTCGGGCTGATGCCACAAAGCCGCCGCTCAATCGTCAGCAAATGGCCCCGTTATCGCCGCATCGAGCCCTTTTCAGGCTTCATCGTTGCGACCTCGCCAGCCTTTTCGAGCGGCTGAGCGATCGACCGAGGCGGTCTTGCTGCCGTCCAAAATCACCGGAAAAGGAATGAAAATGATCACTCGTTACACATCCCTCGCAACGATGACCGCCGCGGCCTTCAGCCTTCTTGCTCTCAGCCCGGCATATGCGACGGAGCTTGCCCAGGCGCAACAGCAGCCGGCCGCGCAGGGCCAGGCGCCGATGCAGGGACAGGGCGGCGGCAGCGGCGCGGCGGCCCCCGTCAGCGATCAGAAACTTGAAGCCTTCGCCGTCGCCTATGTGCAGGTCGACAAGGTCCGGCAGGAATATTCGGCCAAGATCGATGCGACGAAGGACCAGGCCGCAAAACAGAAGCTGCAGGACGAAGCCAAGAAGCAGATGGTCGAAACCGTCCAGGCCTCCAACGACATCTCGGTCGAGGAATATTCGTCGATCCTGACGGCCGCGCAGAGCGACCCGGCTCTCGCCAAGAAGGTTCTGGAAAAGATCGGCACCCCGCCGCCGGCGCAGCCGCAGCAGTAAGACGTCACGAACGCCGCGCCGTTCGTGGGAGAAGCGGTGCCTGCCATTTGGCCGGGCACTGCTTTAGAGCTTTGGCCCTCAGGGCCGGTCGAAAAGCTCGGGATCCAGTTTCCTGATCCGCATCAGATGCTGTAGCGTGTAGGATATCGACAGAGCATCGTCGAGCCCGTCATGCGCCTGGAATGGGGGATGTTCGACGCCGTAATAGTCGGCGAGTTTGCTGCTTCGCGTTTTTGCCAGATCCTCGATCGGCATGCCTGCGGCAAGGAGAAGCTTGGCGGCGTTGTCGAAGCGGCGGGCCGGGATGGGCGGCTCGATGCCGGCGACATAGCAGCTGATCGCCATCATGTTCATCTCGTCCTTGCCCCAGGACCAGAACCGGGCGCCGCCCGAGAAGCTGTCGACAGCGGAAAGCGCCTCCTGCAAGGCAACGCCATGAGCCTCGATATCCGCCTCGGTAATGCCGGTGAGATCGGTGAAATAGGGATCGAGCGGATACCGTCTGCCGAAGCGGTCGACCGCCTTGATATAGGATTTGTGCGTATCGAGAATCAGGAATTCGCCTTCGAGGCCGAGCTTGACGGCGCCGATCTCAGCGATGACCGGATCGGGATCATGCGCCCCACACCAGAACCGGCGCTGCGAGCCTTCGAGGCAGAGAAATTCACAGTCGAATATGATGGCGGTTTTCATTGTCTGCGGCTCCCAAACGGACTGTCCAATGCGGCCATTGTGGCGCTGATTTTATCGCGTCTCACTCCGTATCGAACTTGAAGATCGGCCGGCCGTTGAGCGTGAAGGCTTCCCCCGGATGGTAGAGATAGGCGGCGCAGGCGCGGTCGAGGCGCATGGCGAAATCATTGGCGACGGAGAGGCGAGCTTCACCGCTCGGGGCCTGCCGTATAAAGGCCCGCAAGGCCTCCTGATCGCCCTTGGCGAAGAGCAGTTCGGTCACGATGCCGAAGGTTTCGAGATCGGCGACGAGAATCGGCGAGATGGCGTCATCGCGCACCTTGGTCGCCATCTCGGTCCAGCGCGGCCAGTTGATCTTGTTGGATAAGTCCTCGGGTCTGGGTGGCACGGCATCCGCCTTGCCCGTCACGTAAGGCTGCAGAGCCTCGACGGCGAGCAGGCGATCTATGACGTCGCGGACGGTGAAGGCACCTGACGTTCTGACGTAACGATTGCCGTAATAAGCTCTCTTCTCCAGATTGGTCTCGATTTGCGATCGCCCGGCAAGATCGATGGCGGTTCGATAGCCAAAGAGCCAGCCGGCATCCATCGTGCCGCTTCTCTGGATCGCGCCGCTCTGGATTTGCTGCGTCAGCCTTTGAGCAACGAGAGCGCCGATCTTGTACTCACCGTCGACCACAGTCACGCTCTCCAAAAAGCTTTCCTCGGGTTCGAACGCCATTCCGATGAAGATATGCTGGAGTTGTTCCTGCTCCGGGCTTTTCCCACTCACTCTGGGATGCCCGACCATGGCTCGCGCAAAATTGGCATCGAAATCCGGCCGAACCTTACTGCCTTTCGTACTGCCGCGCGCAATGAAGCGGCCCCATGCCGAAAGGTCGTTTTCGCTGGCTGCCAGATAGTTTGCTATGTCGGGCACACCGTTGGCTTCCGCCGTGCGGACGATCTTCTCCTTGAATTCGTCCGACTGATCGACGATCGACGCCGAAATCACGCCGCCGCCTTTGGTGAATGCGCCGGCCGTGGTGTCGAGCGGTATGAAGGGAAAGGCAGCGAGCCGCTTCGTCAGCAGATCTTCGCCACCGTCCAGCAGCAACGCGCGGATGCCCGATATGCGAAGTCCCGACATCATTTCATCGAATTTTTCGGCGCTGGCCGCGCCACGGAACGCCTTGTGACCGAAGCGATGGAGATACCAGGCAGAGACGAGGTCATCGGCAGCCTGAGATATGGGACTCCGTTGAAGCACTGCGGCGAGCAGGATGCGGGTCTCCTCATCGCCAAGCCCCGCATAGCGGATCTTGAGATAGGCCGCCTCGGGGCCGTACTTATCCACGGCCGCCGGCGGCAAGGCGTCGTGGCCATTGAGCACGATGTCGCTGAAGGCGAGAATCGTTTCCCTCTGCTGGCAGAATTTATCCGCGGCAAGAGCCGGCGAGGCGAGGCAGGACAAGTAAAGAAGGCTGAAAAATCCGGTCAATATGCGAAGCATCGTCAAATCCTTGCGGTTCCCCAAATGCAGCCCCTGACATGGGGCGCGACCGCCGGCCGGAGGATAGGCGGCTGCTGCGTGCGCGGCAAGGGGATGGCACGGGGAAGTGGTGGGTTTTGATTGATCTTGCGCTCCTCGAATTAAGAAGGGCGTGCCGTGTGGCCCCCTCATCCGACCCTTCGGGGCCGCACGCACATCGAACGACGCGTTGCTGGCATGGACTTAAGCCGTTGAATCCCAAAAACGTCGCCATCCACGAGGCCGGACACTCGTCCGCTATCGCGGCCACACTTACATCGAGGCGGCATCCAAAACCCGCACTTCTATCCATTTAGCGCCGCATCATTGCGGTCTGCCAAGGCCGTTTACCCTTTGTCAACCATGCGGCCATCAATTCGACTTTAGTTCGAGAGGCGCGGGCACTGGATTGGAAGCTGGAGCCCGCGCCGCATCGTTCGAGAAATTCTGTTTCAAGAGGGATTCATGCAGAACTTTTCCCATGCGCATAGGGGTGATCAGGCTCAGTCGAAAAACCAGAATATCGAGCGCCGCCTCGAATTCATGGAGCTCGACGAGCAGGGGCGCGCCGGCATCCGTTCGCTGAAAGCGCTGATCGAGCGCGAGCTGCCGCGTGGTCTCGACAAGTTCTATGCGCAGCTGCGCAACAGCCCCGAGGTCAAGCGCTTCTTTTCCTCCGACGAGCACATCGCCCGGGCCAAGGGCGCCCAGATGGGGCATTGGGCCAATATTTCGGACGGCAATTTCAGCGAGGATTATGTCGGCAAGGTCCGCACCATCGGCACCGTTCATGCGCGCATCGGCCTGGAGCCGAGGTGGTATATCGGCGGCTACGCGATCATCGTCGATCACCTGATCCGGAGCGCGGTCGAGGAGATGTTTCCGCAGGGGATGTTCTCCCGCAAGACGATGAAACCGGCGGAGTTCGGCAAGGCGCTGGCAAGCCTGGTCAAGGCCGCGATGCTCGATATGGATCTTGCCATTTCGGTCTATATCGACGAGGCCGAGGTCGCCAAGCAGAAGGCGCAGGCCGACGCGATTGCCAGCGAACAGAAGCTGGTCAGCGACTGTTTCGGCAAGGCGATGGCCGCCATCGTCGCCAAGGATATCAGCTACCGCATCACCGACGAGCTGCCCGCCGCCTATCACCGGCTGCGCGATGATTTCAACCATGCGCTGGAGCAGTTGACGGGCACGATCCGCGAGATCGATGGCGCCGCTTCGCAGATCAATGCCGGCTCGCAGGAGATCCGCTCGGCCGCCGACGACCTTGCCAAGCGCACGGAGCAGCAGGCGGCCTCCATCGAGGAGACGGCAGCCGCACTCGAAGAGATCACCACGACAGTCAAGGATTCCAGCCGGCGCGCGGAAGAGGCGGGCCAGTTGGTCGCGAGGGCACGCACGGGCGCGGAAAAATCCGGCCAGATCGTCGAGCGGGCGGTTACTGCGATGGGCGCGATCGACAGTTCCTCGCGCGAAATATCCAGCATCATCGGCGTGATCGACGAGATCGCCTTCCAGACAAACCTGCTGGCGCTGAACGCCGGCGTGGAAGCCGCGCGCGCCGGCGAGGCCGGCAAGGGCTTTGCCGTCGTCGCCCAGGAAGTGCGCGAGCTCGCCCAGCGCTCGGCCAAGGCGGCAAAGGAGATCAAGGAACTGATCAACACATCAGGCGAGCACGTGAAGACGGGTGTTTCGCTGGTCGGCGAGACGGGTGAGGCGCTGAGCGTCATCGTCGACGAGGTCAAGGAGATCGACCGCCACATCGGCTCGATCGTCGAGGCCGCCCGCGAACAGGCGACCGCGCTCGCCGAGATCAACATGGCCGTCAACGCCATGGACCAGGGCACCCAGAAGAACGCCGCCATGGTGGAAGAATCCACCGCCGCAAGCCACGCGCTGGTGCGCGAGATCAGCCGGATCGCCGCCATGCTCGCCGAATTCAACATCGACAAGAGAAGCGCATCCCGCAGACCGGCGCCCGCAAGGCCGGCCGAAACCGGTTCTCCGGCGCGCGATCTCCGGGCAAAGGTGGCCAGGGCGTATCCGACGCAGGGCAATGCGGCGCTGGCGAGCGGGCAGTGGGATGAGTTTTGAGGGTGTATGACCTGTCGCGTGGCGTGAGTTGAGATAGGGTAGGGTGTGCCGCGAGGCCCCCTCATCCGGCTGCCGCCACCGACCTGGGTGAGCCACGGGTCTCACCCGTCCTTCGGACCCCCGCTGGGGAGAAGAGATTTCGTGGCGGCGTCCAGCTTTCGATCTACCGTCGCTTGAATGTGAATGCGGCAGTGCCGCAAGTCCCTTCTCCCCAGCGGGGAGAAGGTGGCCCGAAGAGTCGGATGAGGGGGCCACACGGCACACCTTCGCAGGTCGCGACACCCTCCGACGCAGCCTCACTTGGCAACGCCTCGCCCTTGCGCACGACATAAGTCGCCAGCCGATGGCGCATTTGCCGATATTCGGCTAACCTGCCTCGAGGCGATGCAGAACGCAAGTCCGCTCGCCACGTGATACAATCCGGTCGAGGGTAGTTCAGTGCAAATCGCGAGATTTTGCTTCTGTTTTGCCATCTGTCTCGGCATCGTGCCACATGCTGGCCCGCTCTATGCCGACGAACTGGTGCGCTTCGAAAGCGCGCCGGTCAAGCTGAGCCCCTTTCGAATACGCAAGGCGAAAGAACAGGCGGAAACTCTCCCTCAACCGCAAGGGACGCCATTGCTCGGTTACGTGTCTCGCCCGCGGGGAGATGGCCCTTTCCCGGCAGTCGTTCTCCTGCATGGATGCGAGGGCATGCGTTCGAGCGTCAAAGACCTTTGGCCGAAACGGCTGGTTTCCTGGGGTTACGTCGTGCTCGTCGTCGACAGCTTCACCACCCGCAACATCATGGACGCCTGCCAGCGCTCTCTTCCCGATCGTGTCTTCGACGCCTATGGAGCCCTGGATTATCTGTCGAAAGCGAGCTTCGTCGATATCAGGCGCGTCGCCTTGATGGGTTTTTCGACGGGCGGCACCGTAACGCTGGACGGGACGAAAATCCAAGGCAACGAACAGCTCATGGACCGTAAGTTCAAGGCGGCGGTCGCCTACTATCCGCGCTGCGCGGCAACTCAGGGCGAGGCGACGGTGCCGACCCTGATCTTGACCGGCGATCGAGACAATTGGAGCCCCGCCGACCAATGCCGGAAAAGGCTCGCCTCCCTTGGTGACGATGGCGCGCCCATCGAGCTCGACATCTATCAGGGCACCTACCACAATTTCGACGCCCCGGAATTCCGCGCCGGAAGGAGGGTGCTGGGTCATATCGAAAAGTACAATCCGAACGCCGCCGCAAAATCCATCGGCAGCGTTCGCACCTTCCTGCGAAAGTATCTCTAGAGAGTGCAAGGCTCAGTTGGCGGGCGCGACCAGCGCCTCGTCCTTGCGCACGATATAGGTCGCCAGCTCGGATGCCTTGCCGTCGCCGACGTTCCTGGCCGAGTGGACCACGCCTGAGGGAATGAACAGGGACTGGCCGGCCTCGAGGATTACCGGCTTCCTGCCGTCGAGCTTGTATTCCAGCACGCTCCCCAGAACGTAGGCGATCTCTTCGCCCGGATGCGCGTGTCGCGGCGCGAGAACGCCGGGCGCGAAATCGACACGCACCTGCACGGCTTCGTGGCCGGGCACGTCGATATCGCCGCTGACGAGATCGGTGCGCTGCAGCGGCTGTTCCGCATGCGCTGCCGCAGCCGTGCCGAGGAGAAGGGCGAGTGTTATCGCCTGGATCATTTTCATCGTGTCATCCTTCCTGAACTGACCATTGCCGGCTCGTTGGCCGCGATGACATTTCAGCCGATGAATGAACCAGGCATGTGTCGGGAAACCTAGGTTTTTGTAAGCTTTTGTATCCGCGGGTCAGGCGAACCGGACCGCGTTTTTCGCCCGCGCCTTCGCCGCGACTTCCTCGCGGTCGCGCGGCGGTTGAGAGGTCTCCAATGAATCGATCAGTTCGCGGGCGCAGGCGGCGATCGAACTGACCGCGCGCTCGAACGCGGCCTCATTGCGCTTCGACGGCTTGGTCGCTCCGCTGAGCTTGCGCACGAACTGGAGCGCGGCATCATGGACCTCGTCGTCCGTCGCCGGCGGATCGAAATTGAACAGAGGTTTTATGTTTCGGCACATGGTTTGCTCGCGTGATTTTCTCTTTGCCACAGGGAGGAGTAGTCTCGCATGAAAGGTAGTCGCGTGAGCGCGAATTGCAACGAGGCCTGCGGAAGTGGCGCGCCGATTTGAGCGCTTTCAGGGATCCACGACCGGAAGCCGCTTAAGAGTCGCCACTTGTGCCGGAGTGGGAGGAAGCTCCGGGCCTCCGCATCGAAACTCTCCGTCAATGACGAGATGTTGGGAGTGAGGACATTTCGACCAAACTGCCGGATAGGGAAAGGCGCAGCCGCCAATCAAGGGCGTAATCAGCCCGATCACACACATTGCCGCGACAGAACGTACAGTCCCCAAAAAACTTCCCAACTAGCGATCCCTTCAAGGTACCCTTAAGCTCACCAAGAGATAGCTACCACTCAGGTCTACAGAATGAGTGTCTAGACGCATTCGTCAAGAATGGGTTGGTATGCTGGTATAAGATTCGACGGCAATCGCGGCCCCCTCATCCGCCTGCCGGCACCTTCTCCCCGCTGGGGAGAAGAGACTTGCGGCGCTGTCGAATGCACATTCAAGCATCGGCGGTAGATCAAAAGCGAGGCCTCGCCACGAATCTCTTCTCCCCAGCGGGGAGAAGGTGCCGGCAGGCGGATGAGGGGGCTGCTTGGTAGGACCCGTCGGGGGAAACTCTGTCGCCTTCTCATCAAGCCGCTGACGTCGAACCTCTCACACCCAACGTCGCGATATCCGTCACGCCACCTGATGACTCGAAATCAAATATCTTCTGGGTCACCAGCGCGGCCGCACCTCTGGCCCAGGAGTTGTCCTCCCAGTCGGGCAGCAGCGGCGGGGCGGTGCGGAAGGTTCGGGCGGCGAGGGCTTCGCGCAGGGGCGTGAGGAAGGGATCGCCGAGGGAGACGGCTTCGCCGCCGGCGACGATGACTTCGGGGTCGGTGATGTTGACGAGGTTGGCGAGTGCCGTGCCGATGCCGCGGCCGGAAGCGGCGACGAGGGCGGTGGCGGTGGCGTCGCCTGCGGCAAGGGCTTCGCAGAGTTGGGGGAGGCCGAGTTCCTCGCCGCGGCCGGTGGCTTCACGCCAGCGGCGCAGCATCGAGAGTTCGGAATGATAGGCCATCAGGCAGCCGCGTTTGCCGCATTCGCAGAGGCGGCCGTTCTCCTCGAACAGCGTGTGGCCGAACTTGCCGGCCGCACCATTGGCGCCGCGATAGAGCTTGCCGTCGATAACAAGCGCGCAGCTGATGCCGACGCCGACGGCGAGCACGGCCATGTTGCGGTGCTGGCGGCCGAGGCCGAAGAGCTGCTGGGCGATGGCGTAGGCGTTGGTGTCGTCCTCCAGCCAGACCGGCACATGGACGCGGGCAGCCAGCAGCGAGGCCAGCGGAACGTTGTCCCATTGGAAGCGGTGGCTGCGCACGCAGGCGGTCTGTTCGTGGTTGATGACGCCGGGCATGGAGATGCCGATGCCGGCGAGCTTGGCTTTCGGCCGGCCGGCAAGCTTCACCAGTTCGGGCACGGTGGCCGCCAGGAGATCGGCGACATAATCCGGATCATGCCCCTTCAGATCGACGCGCATGGCGGCGACGGGATTGGTGGCGAGGTCGGTCGCCACGCACTCCACCGAATCCACCATCAGCTTGAAGCCGAGCGCGAGCGAATGCTCGTAATTGATCTCGACCGGTATCGGCCGGCGGCCGGCCGGGCCGGGCACGGCCTTGCCCTCGGTGACGATGCCTTCCTCCAGGAGATCGGCGACGACGAAGGTGACGGCGGCGGGGCTCAAGCCGATCACGGTTGCGATATCGGCGCGGCTCCTCGGCCCTTCGCGTCTGAGAAGGTTGAGGATGAGGCGTCGGTTCATGGCTCTCGCCGTGGTCTGGTCGCCTTTCAGCTTCACTTTGCATTCCTTAATTTTGTAAATTAATTATTGCGGGTCGGTTTGATTTATGCATAAGTCTGCCCGCCGATCAACAGAACGAGCCAAACGGATTAGGGGCGTTGCATCGTGGAGGGTCGGCATGTCGAGCGCCTGATCGGGCGGGCTTCAAGGAGGAGCCGCTGGAAGAGGGCGGTGTTGATCGATCAACCGGGAGGAATTCAATGACATATTCGAAGCAATTTCCTGCAACCACCCGCAGAACCTTTCTCAAGGGAGCGGGCCTCGTCTCCGCTGCGGCGGTGACGGGCAGCTTTCCGATGCCTGCGATCGCGCAGGCGCAGGAAGTCACGATCATCTCTTCGGAAAACAACGGTGCGGCACTCGATGCGCTGAAATCGATCGCGGCGGGCTTCGGCAAGGAGGCCGGCGTCAACGTGGTCGTCAACAATATGGACCACGAGGCGCACAAGACGGCGATCCGCAACTATCTCGTCGCCGGCGCGCCCGACATCTGCTTCTGGTTTTCCGGAAACCGCATGCGCGCCTTCGTCAAGCGCGGCTTGTTCGACGATATTTCCGATCTTTTCGAGAAGGAAAAATACAAGGACGTGCTGGGTGCGACGGCCGGCGCCGTCACCGATGACGGCAAGCAGTACGGCCTGCCCACGGGCGGCACGCTCTGGGGCATGTTCTACCGCAAGGACGTGTTCGATCAATACGGCCTGACCGTGCCGAAGACCGCCGAGGACTTCATGGCCTATGGTGACAAGTGCAAGGCGGCGGGCATCACCCCGGTTGCGATGGGCACCAAGGAATTGTGGCCGGCGGCCGGCTGGTTCGACCAAATGAACCTGCGCATCAACGGGCTCGACAGGCACATGGCGCTGATGAACGGCGAGATGAGCTATCTCGATCCGGCGCTGACCCCCGTCTTCGACCAGTGGGAGGCGATGATTTCAAAGGGCTTCTTCACGCCGAACCACACCTCCTTCGGCTGGCAGGAGGCCGCAGCACTTCTGGCGCAGAAGAAGGCCGGCATGATGAACCTCGGCGCCTTCCTGCGCTCGGCCTTCACCGAAGCCGACCTGCCGCAGCTTGCCTACGCGACTTTCCCGGTGCTCGATCCCAAGATCGGCCATTTCGAGGAATTCTCGGTCAATTCGGTCCACATTCCCGCCAAGGCGAAGAACAAGCAGGGCGCACGCGATTTCCTCGCCTATTTCTACAAGCCGGAAAACCTGGCGGCCTATCTGGAGCCGGGCGGCAACGTGCCGCCGCGCCACGACCTGCCTGCGAGCAAGGACCCGCTCGTCAACGTCGCCGTGGAGACGATGAAGACGGTGCAGGGCGCCTCGCAATATTACGACCGCGACAGCGATCCGGACATGGCCCAGGCCGGCTTGGTCGGCTTCCAGGAGTTCATGGCCAAGCCCGATCGGCGCAAGGCGATCCTGACGCGGCTCGAGGGGACGCGGAAGCGGATTTATAAGATCTGAGCTTGCTGCCGGTTTGCTGACGAAGCGCGCTCCTTACTCGACGTCATCCTCGGCCTTGTGCCGAGGATCTGTTGCCCTATCGGTCCGGGGTTGGATGCTCGGGGCACAAGCCCGAGCATGACGAAGGAAGGGGTGGCGGGCTTTGTCGGTAGACAGAGGGCGTCGCTTTACTCCCGGCGACGCCCGCCTTTAACTCGACGTCATCCTCGGCCTTGTGCCGAGGATCTGCTGCCCTATCGAACGGGGTTAGATGCTCGGGACAAGCCCGAGCATGACGAAAAGAGGGGGGCGGCCTTTGTGAGAAGCTGAGGGGCGGCAACGCCCCTACGAATAATACGAGGTTCTCGACATGCAGACATTATGGCGCCGCCAGCGGTGGTGGCTGACTCCGACTCTGCTCATCGCGCCTGCGATCGCGCTGTTCTTCACCGTCATCCTGCTGTCGGCGGTGAAGAGCGTCTGGATCAGCTTTCACGAGTGGGATGGTTTCGGGCCGATGGTGTGGATCGGGCTCGGCAATTACGTCGAGCTCTATAACGATCCGCAATTCTACGTGTCGCTGAAGAACAATCTGATCTGGCTCGTCATGTTCATGGCCGCACCGCCGATCGGGCTCGCCATCGCGCTCTTGGTCAACCAGAAAATCGCAGGCATGCGCTTCCTGAAATCGCTGTTCTTCATTCCGCTGGTGCTCGCCTCGGTCACGGTGGGCGTCGTCTTCACCTGGGTCTATACGCCTGAGTTCGGGCTGCTGGCGCTGATCTTCCGGGCCTTCGGGGCAGTGGCGCCGGCCGTGCTTTCCGACGAACATTTCGTCACCTTCGCGATCGTCATCGCCGCACTCTGGCCGCAGATCACCTTCTGCATGGTGCTCTATCTCGCCGGGCTCAATAACTTAAGCGAAGAGCTGATCGGCGCGGGCCGCGTCGATGGGGCGAGGGGCTGGAACATGCTGCGCCATATCGTGCTGCCGCAGCTGACGCAGGTCACGTTCATCGCCATCGCCGTGACGGTCGTCGGCGCGCTGCGCTCCTTCGACATGATCTCGGTGATGACCGCGGGCGGGCCGTTCGGCTCCTCCTCGGTGCTCGCCTACCAGATGTACGAGCAGTCGATCTTTTCCTACCGCTTCGGCTACGGCGCGGCGATCGCCTCGGTGCTCTTCGTGATCATGGCCGTGTTCATCGCCTGGTATCTCACCCACATCATCCGCAGCGAAGAGAGGGGAGGCTGATGTATCCTCGTCCGATACCCGAAACCGCGATCTGGCAGCGCCGCTTCTATGTGTTCGCCGTCGTCTTCGTGCTCATCCTCTGGCTCTGCCCGCTCTTTGCCATCGTGCTGACCTCCTTCCGCTCGACGGCTGACGTGATGGGCGGCAATCTCTGGGGCTGGCCGACCGAGATCGGCGTCATCGACAATTACCGGGCCGTCTTCACCGACACGCCGATGGCGCGCTATTTCCTCAACAGCCTGACGATCACCATTCCCTCGGTCATCGGTGTGCTCGTCATGTCGACGCTCGCGGGCTTCGTGCTGTCGCGCTACCGCTTTCGCGGCAATATGCTGATCTTCGCGCTCTTCGTCGGCGGCAATTTCCTGCCGCACCAGATCATGATGATCCCGGTGCGCGACCTGATGGTGCGGCTCGACCTGATCGATACGACGGTGGCGCTGATCATTTTCCACGTCGCCTTCCAGACGGGCTTTGCCACACTCTTCATGCGCAATTTCATCGCGGCACTGCCCGATGAGCTGTTCCAGGCGGCGCGCGCCGAAGGGGCCTCGCCCTTCCAGACGCTCATCCATGTGGTGATCCCGCTGGTGCGGCCCGCACTTGCCGCGCTCGCCATCCTGATCTTCACCTTCGTCTGGAACGATTATTTCTGGGCCGTGGTGCTGACCGTCAGCGACAGCGTCAAGCCTGTCACAGCGGGCCTTGCCAATCTGCGCGGCGAGTGGGTCTCGGCCTGGAACCTGGTTTCAGCAGGCACGATCGTCGTCGCCGTGCCGCCCGTCGTGATGTTCTTCCTGATGCAGCGGCATTTCATCGCCGGCCTCACCATGGGCGCGGTGAAGGGATGAGCCGGCGTCTTCCGTTTCAACAAGAGAGGGCCAGGACATGACCAGTCTCGAACTTCGTGAGATCAACAAGAATTACGGCGCCTATCATGCGCTGCGCGGCATCGATCTTTCCGTGGCGCAGGGCGAGTTCATCGTCATGGTCGGTCCATCGGGCTGCGGCAAGTCCACGCTGTTGAAGAGCATTGCCGGGCTGGAGGCGATCTCCTCGGGCCGGATCCTGATCAACGGCCGGGATGTCACCCGGCAGGAGCCGGGCGATCGCGGCATTGCCATGGTGTTCCAGTCCTATGCGCTCTATCCCCACATGACGGTGGCGGAGAATATGGGCTTTGGTCTGCGCATGGCCAAGCGCCCGAAGGCAGAGATCGATGCGGCGGTCGCCCGCGCCGCCAAGATCCTGCGCATCGACGACCAGCTGGACAAGCGGCCGAAGCAGCTTTCCGGCGGCCAGCGGCAGCGCGTGGCGATCGGTCGGGCGATCACCCGCTCGCCTGAGGTTTTCCTGTTCGACGAGCCGCTGTCGAACCTCGATGCCGCGCTGCGCACCCAGATGCGCGTCGAGCTCAGCAGCCTGCATGCCGAGCTCGGCGCCACCATGGTCTATGTCACCCACGACCAGGTGGAGGCGATGACCATGGCAAGCCGCATCGTCGTGCTGAACAAGGGCATCATCGAGCAGGTCGGCTCGCCGCTGGAGCTTTACCGCAACCCCGACAATCTCTTCGTCGCCGGCTTTCTCGGCGCGCCCAGAATGAATTTCCTCGGCGTCACCCTCGACGAGGTCTCTGGCCGCAGCGTGACCGTTTCCGCGCCCGGCCTTGCACCGCTGACGGTGGAGCTTGCCCAGCCGACGGCGCTCTCGAAAGGCGCGGCTCTCACGCTCGGCGTGCGGCCGGAGGCGATCTCTGTCGTCGCCGAGGGCAGCGAGGGCGGGGCCGTGCATGGCGAAGTCCGCCTCGTCGAGCATCTCGGCCGCGAGACCATTCTCTATGTCGATGCCGGCAATCTCCGCACCATCGCGTCGGAAAGCGGCACCGGCAACATCACCGCGCAGCTCTCCTACGTCGCGCCCTTCGCCGCCGGCCAGAAGGTGGCGCTGAAGCTCGATGCGAACGAGCTCTATCTCTTCTCCCCAGATGGCGGCCGCACGATCAGCGCCCGCAAGACCATTCTCGACAAGTAATCAGGAAAGAACCGCCCGTGTCCGACAAGACCCTCTCCGCATGGAACACCGTCCAGACCGACCGCTTCCTCGTCGGCGTGCCGCATTATCCCGAGCATGTCGACGAAAGCTATTGGGAGCGCGATGCCGAGCGCATGGCGAAAGCCGGCTTCAATGTCGTGCGCATGGCCGAATTCGCCTGGCACATTCTGGAGCCGAAGCTCGGCACCTATGATTTCGATCTCTTCGACCGCGCCATAGCAATCCTCGGGCGCCACGGCATCGATACGATCATGTGCACGCCGACTGCGACGCCGCCGCGCTGGCTGACGGCAGCGCACCCTGAAATTTTAAGGGTCGACGGCAAGGGCCGGCCGATGAGCCACGGCTCGCGCCAGCATTGCGACACGGCAAGCCCCGTCTTCCGCGAGCACAGCAAGCGCATTACCCGGGCGATGGCCGAGCATTATCGCGGCAATCCGCATGTTGTCGGCTGGCAGACCGACAATGAGCTCAACACCAGCATGCCGGAGAGCTTCTCCCAGGCGACGCTCAGCGAATTCCAGGCCTTCCTCGCCGATAAATACCGCGAGATATCAAAGCTGAACGCCGCCTGGGGCGGCGATTTCTGGGCGACGGCTTATGACAGCTTCGATCAGGTGGTGCTGCCGATCGAATTCGGCCCGACCTTCCCAAGCCCCGGTCATCTGCAGGATTATCACCGCTTCCTCGCCTTCTCCACCGCGCGCTTCCAGCACGACCAGGTGGAGATACTCAGGGAGGTGAAATCCTCCTGGTTCGTCTTCCACAATCTCGGGGGCCTCCGGGATATCGATTTCCGCGGCCAGTTCAGCAAGGATCTCGATTTCGTCGGCTACGACATCTATCCCATGCTCTATGACGAGTTCATGCGGCTCGGCAACCACGCCAAGGTGCAGGCGCTGCACCTCGATATCTGCCGCGGCTTTTCCGGCAATTACATCGTGCCCGAACAGCAATCGGGCTTTGGCAGCCAGCCGGGCTTCTGCACGCTGACGCCGGAGCCGGGCGAACTGCGCCGCATGGCGCTCTCCTCGGTCGCCCACGGCGCCGACGGCCTGATGTTTTTCCGCTGGCGGCCCGCCCATTTCGGCGCCGAGATCTATTGGATGGGCATCATCGACCATGACGATATCGGCCGCCACCGCTATGAGGAGGCCACGCGCTTCGCGACCGAGATGACGGCGCTGCAGCCGAAGATCCTCGGCACCTATGTGCGCATGGATGTCGGCATCGCCGGCTCCGATTTCGACAATCAGGAAGCCCACAAGACCTATCCGATCGGTCTGCCGAGCCCGCAGGACGACGCGATCCTGCTGCATCAGCATTGCTACGACCGCGGCATCGCCTGCGGCTTCATCCATCCGGAGGACGATCTTTCCAAGCTGAAGCTCTTCTATGTCCCCCATTGGGTGATGTGGAAGGACGAATGGACAGCCAGCCTCGAAGCCTTCGCTGCATCCGGCGGCACCGTCGTCATCGGCGCGCGCACCGGCACCCGCACGCAAGACAACCACGTCATCCGCGAAACCGCGCCGGGTACTGCGCTTTCGAAACTGACCGGCGTGCGCGTCGAAGATTTCGGCCGTCTCGCCGCCCCCGGCGCCAACGGCCTCTTCGACGTGATGGAACGCTCCGGCGGCCTCGTCATCCCGCCGAACAAACCGGCCGAAAGCCACCGCCGCGTCCGCCGCTTCAAGATCGGCAACCGCGAACTGGCCGCCGGCCATTTCTACGAAAACCTCACCATCGCCCCCGACGTCGAGGTGATCGCCGCCTGGTCCAACCGCTACGCCGAAGGCCAACCGATGGCGACCTCCCGCAAGGTCGGCAAGGGGCAGGTGGTCTATCTCGGGACGTATCTGACGCCGGAGCTGACGGAAGCGCTGACGGAACGGCTGTTCGCGCCGGCGGGCGTGGAGCCGCTGGTGGGCGGGCTGCCGGAAGGTGTGGAGGTGACGATGCGGATGAATGAGGAAAGGCGGCTGCTGTTCGTGCAGAATTATATGGATCAGGCTGTGACGGTGGGCGGGGTGCCGGCCGGGCGGGATTTGCTGGATGGGGAGAAGCTGGTGGCGGGGAGGCTGGAGCTTCAGGGGTATGGGTGTGCGATTGTGGAGTTGGAGGGGTGAGGGGATAAGGAAGGGCGTACCGTGTGGCCCCCTCATCCGACCCTGCGGGCCACCTTCTCCCCGCTGGGGAGAAGAGGGGAGCAAGCCGCTCGACCGTCGTTCTATAGCAGAGTTTTTAAGCCGGGCGAGGCGTGGCCACAACCCCTTCTCCCCGGCGGGGAGAAGGTGGCGGCAGCCGGATGAGGGGGCTGCACGGCACGCCAGCGGCCAAGCTTGCGTCTCTCAGTCGATGCACGCTGCCGAACGGACAAACCCTTTCGACGAGATGTGGCACCGGCAGCTAACTAGCTGGTGCGTCTAAGATGCATATTTCTCTTTCTTCGAACCAGCCCCGGTTAAGTAGCGTCTCCCTTATCGCATCTGGGTTTTTAGAGTAGGCGACCAAACAAAGTGATTGCTCGGCGCGGCTACAGGTAACGTAAAATAACCGACGGGTAGCAGCCGCAACACCGTCTTCGGCGGTGTCAGGTGTGAAAAGTTTGTCATATTTGAACGCGAACCCCGCAGCTTCCGTGTCGTCCATGATTACCATCACACGTGGAAACTCCAGACCCTTCACCCCTTGATGAGTGTCGAATTGGGCCAGCCCAGATGAATATTTCAGATACGGCCGTATTTGCTTGAAGGGCGCGTTCAGGAAGGTTGAAATGGCGATATCTCGCTCAGACCGCTTGTCCTCTTCCAAGTCATCGTCGGATTCGGAAACTGCTGCGCCTGCCAAAGCAGGTCGCAAGATATCCGGAATGGCAAAAAGGTGGCTCTGATCGACAGAATTCAACATATCGAGGAAGGTTGGCGATGCGTCTTCGGCGACCAAGTTGACCAACGAATCAACCGCCTTTTGAACTTTTTTTAGGTGCGCCCTTTCATCGGTTATGGCTCTCAATGTCTCAGGCGTCATAAGCGGTGAGAACTTGCTCACTATTCTCATAACCGCGAACTTATCTGCCCTTGCATCCACTAGTGGAACAATGCGCGAAGCGAAGAAATTCAAAAGGGGAAGCGTCCCGTCTCGCAAGCCGGTTCTGAAAGGCTCGAAGCTATACAACGGCTCATACAACTCAAAGAAGCCAAGACGCCGTGCGGCCATTTTATGTTCGAGTATGAGATTTTTTATTTCTTCTGGATTCCGCCACAGGGCATCGCCGCTCTCATCAGCCATCAAACCTGCAATTCTTTGTTCGGCGGCGGGTTTATCGTGGGTATCGGGGTGCAGCAGAAACAATCGGACGAAGCCCTCTTCCGCCTTACTGCAGGGAATTTGCTTCTGACTATCAGTTGCCTCCCTAATCTTGTTGAGCAATGTCACAATCCGTACGTCAGGCGACTCCGTCGGGTCCAAATGCTTGTCGAAATAGCTGCGTAGCTGCCCAGAAAGTCTGCGACCACCTCGATATTCGACCGCGTCGCCGACGCCATCCCCGCTCATTCTAGCCGCTATTTGCTGACCTAGGCCACGCTGCGCGTTAATCTCATTGACCTTGATGAGTCCCTCAAGTGGATTGCTTTCGAGCGGTACCGCCGATGTAGGCAAGACTTGTGGATACGCCAACCCGTCGATAGGAACGACAAGCATTGAGGGGTCAAGGAGATACGCCTTCAACCTGAAAAATCGCTGAAGTCTTCGCTCCAGAAAATCCATCAGATTGCTGGGCCACAGCGAGAGGTCTAACTGATTCCCGCCGGCCTGCACTGCCTCCTTAAGCGTAGTCGCATTTTGGGCTCGAATGGCGCAATATTCATTCTGCAGCAAATTGAAATCGCTGGGTTCAAACCGGAGGCGAACGCCGAGAAGGCCTTTTTCCCAGTCTAAGGTTGGGATTAGTGGTTTAACGTAGTGCATCTCGCCGTCTTTGACGTCGAGCCAGATATCAATCTGCGGCAGCAGAGCAAAGAAATCCGGTGTAGGCTCTTGTTGTGGCGGTTGGGAGACAGCCTGCAGCGAATCTATTTCAGCGACTGAACCATTTAGTGGAACCTCCTCAGTTATAACTGATTGTGGGGAAGCTGCGATGTCTACCGTCGCTTGGGCGCTAGTATTTTGAGATGCGCCGATGGGATTGCCTTGCAACGCTGTTGCAGCCTGCTCCGTTTCCCAGGCCTTGCCAATAGCGTTCAGTTTTATCCAATTTGATAACGTGAAGTCGGTTACAACGAATTCCCGCGGCTCCACTAGGAATCGGCGGAGCGCTGTCATAGCCGACGTCTTCCCGCTATTGTTGGCACCGACAAAAACCGTCCGTTTCTGAGATAGGTCTATTCGAACCGCTTCTAATTTTCGGAAATTGGCGACTTCGATCTGACTGATGAGCATAATACTTCCCCCCTAGTCGGAAGCTAAAGTTGTTTTGATTCGTAATCAACCTTTAGTAGAAGTGTTCTGTTGCGACGCTGATCTCGCCCATCACCACCGCATAATCCATTCACCATACCAACACACCCAGCATAAACCCTAATCCCACAACCCGCCGAACTGGCACGCCATTCCCAACCCCACACCCCATCCACTTCAACCTTCCTTAAGCGCCCGCCCCATACCGTCACCCTCGCAAATCGAGGGTCCCCATTCCATGTTCACCGTTCTGACATGCATCACCGAGCAGCATAATCTCGCGCTGGTCGGGCTTGCGGGTTTGATCTGCTTTCTCGCCAGCCACTGCGCGATGGTTCTGCTCGATCGGGCGATGTCTTCAGGCGGTGTCGCGCGGTGGGTGTGGCTGCTGACGGCGGGGGCGGCGGGTGGGTTTGGGATCTGGGCGACGCATTTCGTTGCCATGCTGGCTTATGATCCCGGTGTCGTCGTGGGGTATCATGCCGGGCTGACGCTGGTTTCGCTGCTGGTCGCGGTCGTGGCGGTGACGGGGGCGGTGGCGGCGAAGATCGTCTATGACAGGTGGATGGCGAATATTCTGGCGGGCGTGCTCTTCGGCGCCGGCATCGGCTCGATGCATTTTTCCGGCATGCTGGCGATCGAATTCCCGGGAGAGATCGCCTGGAACGGGCAGTTCGTGGCGGCGTCGGTCGTTCTCGGCATCGGTTTTTCGGTCGCCGCCTTTCGCTTTGCGGGGAGCGGCGAGCGGTCGTTTTTGCGCGGGCTTGCGCCGACGGTTCTGCTGACGTCAGGCGTCGTCGCCCTGCATTTCACGGCGATGGCGGGCGTCACGGTCACGCCAGGCGTCGAGGCGCTCGATCCCGCGACGCTGATTTCGCCCGCGATCATGGTGGTGACGATTGCTGCCGTCACCTTTTCGCTGCTGGCGGCCGGTTTTGCGGCGGCCATCTTCGCCGTGCGCTCGGAGGCCAAGACCGCCAAGGTGGAGCGCAATTTCAAGCTGCTCGTCCAGGGCGTGACCGATTACGCGATCTACATGCTCGATCCCAATGGCAAGGTCAGCAACTGGAATGCGGGCGCCGAGCGCGTCAAGGGCTACACGGCCGATGAGATCGTCGGCAAGGATTTCTCGCTGTTCTATTCGCAGGAAGATCGCCGGAAAGGCATTCCGCAGCGGGCGCTCGCGATCGCGCGCGGGGAAGGCAAGTTCCAGGCCCAGGGCTGGCGCTATCGC
Source organism: Rhizobium sp. BR 249 (assembly GCF_047445895.1). Classification (NCBI taxonomy): domain Bacteria; kingdom Pseudomonadati; phylum Pseudomonadota; class Alphaproteobacteria; order Hyphomicrobiales; family Rhizobiaceae; genus Rhizobium; species Rhizobium sp. BR 249. The sequence goes on from NZ_JARWKX010000023.1 coordinate 67,596, forward strand.
AAGGATGGCTCCTCCTTCTGGGCCTATGTCGTCATCGATGCGATCCGTGACGAAACCGGCGCGCTGATCGGCTATGCCAAGATCACCAAGGACAACAGCAAGCAGAAGGCGGATGCCGACCGGATCGAGGAGGTCACCCGCAATCTCGACGTCGCGCTCGAAAACATGGGGCAGGGCATCTGCATGTTCGATGCGGGCGAGCGTCTGGTGCTCTGCAACAAGCGCTACCTCGAAATCTTCCGTTTTCCCGAAGGGGCGGTGCGTCCGGGGATGCACTACAGGGAGATCGTCGAGATCGGCTATGCCGCCAACACCGACGACGCGGCGGAAGCGGAGGCGCGCGCCGAGGCGCATTATATCAGGAACATGGCGCTGATCCGGGGCGAGGCCGGCAGCGCGGTGCACAAATATCCGAGCGGCACGTCGATCCAGCAGCATGTCAACATGCTGCCGAATGGCGGCTGGGTCGTGACCTTCGAGGACATCAGCGATCGCCTGAAATCCGAGGAGCAGGTCGCCTTCCTCGCCAAGCATGACGGGCTGACGGGCCTGCCGAACCGGCTGCAATTCGGCGAGCGCGTCGCCGAGGAATTGATGGTCGCGGACCGGGTGAGGGGCAAGGTCGCGGTGATCGGCATCGATCTCGACAAGTTCAAGGAGGTCAACGACCAGCACGGCCACGGCACCGGCGACATGGTGCTGGTCGAGCTGACGCGCCGTCTCGGCGAGGCGCTGCAGGAGGGCGAGTTCATCGCCCGCTTCGGCGGCGATGAGTTCGCCGCAACCAAGCGCTTCGATGATTTGAGCGCGCTGCATGATTTCATCGCCCGCCTGGAAGGCGCGCTCGGCGGCATCGTCTCCGTCGACGGCTTCGAGATCAAGACCGGCGCGAGCCTCGGTGTCGCGATCTATCCGAGCGATGCCGAGAGCGTCGACGGGCTGCTCGCCAATGCCGATCTCGCCATGTACCGCGCCAAGCAATCGCTCTTGCAGAAGGTCTGCTTCTATGAGGCCGCGATGGACGAGACCGCGCGCCGCCGCCGCGCGCTCGCCAACGATCTCTGGGCCTGCATCGACCGCAACGAGCTGCATCTGCACTATCAAGTGCAGAAATCGGTGCGGACGGGAGAAATCACCGGCTACGAGGTTCTGCTGCGCTGGCGCCACGCCGAACGCGGCAACATCCCGCCGATGGATTTCATCGGCCTTGCCGAGGAATGCGGCGCCATCCTGCCGATCGGCGAATGGGTGCTGCGCGAAGCCTGCCGGGAGGCCGCGAGCTGGAACAACGGCCACAAGATCGCCGTCAACCTCTCGCCCGTCCAGCTCGGCCATGCCGACATGGCGGCGGTGATTTCAGCCATCCTCGCCGAAACCGGCCTCGACCCGCGCCGCCTGGAAATCGAGATCACCGAAAGCTCGATCATCATCGACAAGGACAAGGCGCTCGCCACCATGCGGGAGATGAAGTCGCTCGGCGTCTCGATCGCCATCGACGATTTCGGCACCGGCTACTCCTCGCTGGAAACGCTCCGCTCCTTCCCCTTCGACAAGATCAAGCTCGACAAGAGCTTCATGGCCGAGGTCGAAAGCAACGCCCAATCGAAGGCGATCGTGAGGGCGATCCTGGCCCTCGGCCGCAGCCTCGACGTGCCGGTGCTGGCGGAAGGCGTGGAGACGCAGGCGCAGCTGGATACGCTGTTCGAAGAGCAGTGTGATGAGGCGCAGGGGTATTTGCTGGGCAGGCCGCAGGCGATGGGTGAGGTGGTGGTGGAGAAGGCGGCTTGAGGGTTCGAGAGGGTTTGCCGTGTGGCCCCCTCATCCGCCTGCCGGCACCTTCTCCCCGCTGGGGAGAAGAGACTCGTGGCAACGTCTCGTCCTTCTTGAAGGTCTCTTTTGGAAACGAGGACAGGCGGCTTGCTCCCTTCTTCTCCCCAGCGGGGGTCCGAAGGACGGGTCGAGACCCGCGGCTCGACCCCGGTCGGTGGCCCGCAGGGTCGGATGAGGGGGCTGCACGGCACACCGTTGCCTCCGCCCGCCGCGCCCTCAAAGCTCCGTCATCATCTCATGCCATTGCATCCCACCATGATCGGATGACGACGGTTTGATGTCGCGGTAGCCCATTTTCTCATACAACAATACGTGCCTGTCCTTGCTTGGAATAGCGACGGCAACCCTTGCCCCAACCAAACTCGCATCAGCCGTTGGTCCGATCTTCCAAGAACCAAACAAGTCTTCCAATCGTATCGATATCAGACTAACGTCTGACGACAGCGTGAGACGATAATAATATGGTCGCGCCCGGTTAAGCATTTCCTGATCGTCTGATTTGATCTTGCAGTGGTTGTAGATATCCCGTGAAGAAAAATTATCAGGTACGGAATTATACCACATTGTAGTTAAATCATGAGGCGTGGACTGTTTGGTTCGACATTGTTTTATATTTGCATGAGGCTATGCAGATGAGGAACAGGGGCACGTGATGAAGAGAGTTCTAGTAGCAGGCGGGGCTGGTTTCATTGGTTCGCACATGTGCGACAAGCTGTTGCGCCGCAACAATATTGAAAAGCTCGTCGTCGTCGACAATCTCTGGACCGGCCGGGCGGAGAATCTATCGCACATCAAGGATTCGCGGTTCCATTTCGTCCGCTCCGACGCCGAAACTCTTCAGACATCGGAGAAATTCGACGAGATCTACCATTTCGCTTCTCCGGCCTCGCCGCCCTGGTACATGAAAGAACCGAAGCGGACGATTGCCGCAAACCTGCTCGGCGCCTTCCGCCTGCTCGACCTCCTGAAGAAGGGCGGCCGCTTCTGCTTCACCTCATCCTCGGAAGTCTATGGCGATCCGTTGGTCTCGCCGCAGCCGGAAAGCTACAAGGGCCAGGTCGACTGCACCGGGCCGCGCTCTTCCTATGACGAAAGCAAGCGCTGCACCGAATCGCTGCTGTTCGAGCTGCAGCGCACCGAAGGCCTCGACGTCAGGGTCGTGCGTCCGTTCAACTGTTATGGGCCGCGCACGCGGCCGGATGACGGCCGCGCCGTTTCCAATTTCATCACCCAGGCGCTGAGCGGCCGGCCGATCACCGTCTTCGGCGACGGGCTGCAATCGCGCAGCTGGGGTTATATCGACGATATCACCGAGGGTTTTGCCCATTATTTCTGGATGAACGAGACCGATTACCGGGGACCGCTCAACGTCGGCAACGACCGCGAGATCTCGGTGCTCGAGGTCGCCAAATATGTCTCCAGCCTGATGGGCGGCGTGCCGATCGTCTTCAAGCCGTCGCCCCCGCAGGACCCGACGAACCGGCGGCCGGACCTGACCAACGCCAAGTATGTGATGCCGGAATGGTCCTGCAAGATCAGCTATGAGGAAGGCGTCGCCAAGACCCTCGACTGGTTCAGGGAGGAGATGAAGCCGCGCGCTCCGAAATCCAGTTCAATCGTCGCCCACCGCGCGCGCCAGGGTAAATCCGTGCAACTGAGCGGTTTCTCCAGCCTATGAGATGAGCGTGCCGATGAGGGGAACGATCCCGCGCGACATGAAAGACGTCGTCTTTCCCATGCCCACCCACTACCTGGATCTCTCCTCGTATGATGCCGGTGCGGATGCTCCGGCGATCGGCGCCGGGCTCGTGGTTTTCATGTCCGAAGGTCTTCCCATGGGCCAGGCCTATGTCGAAACGACCGAAGATCCGGCTGCATTGTCTGCAAAGACCGTGCAGCCTGACATTATCGAACATGCGCGGCGGGTCACGCAGGCGCCGATCGTGAACCGCGATGTCAGCGTTCTCATCTGCACCAAGGATCGGCCAGAGGAACTTGCCCGGTGCCTGGCATCCGTGCCGAAGCAATCCCTTCCTCCGGTCGAAATCATCGTGGTCGACAACGCATCGGCCGGCGATGCCACGCGTCGCGTCGTGGAGGCGGCCGGCGCCACCTATGTCCGAGAAGACAGGATCGGGCTGGATTATGCCCGCAATGCTGCCGTGCGCGCTGCAAAGACCGAATTTGTCGCATTCACCGATGATGACGTGGTGCTTCACGAACGATGGCTCGAAAATCTGATGAAAGCGTTCGATGCGCCCGAAATCGGATGTGTCACCGGCCTTGTCCTTCCCGGAGAGCTTTCCACGCCCGCTCAGCTGATATTCGAAACCCATTGGGGGTTCGGCCGGGGTTATCGCCGCAAGGACTTCGATCAGCACTTCTATCGCCAGAACGAACGATATGGAGCACCGGTCTGGCTGGTCGGTGCGGGAGCAAGTCAGGCGTTTCGCCGGAAGGTATTCGATGATTCCGGCTTGTTCGATGTCCGGCTGGACATGGGAGCGGCCGGCTGTTCCGGCGACTCCGAATTCTGGAATCGCCTCCTCCATCACGGCCAGACCTGTCGTTACGAACCGACGGCGGTCTCGTGGCATTTCCATCGTAAGGAGATGGAAGGACTGGCGAAGCAGATCCATCAATATATGAGCGGCCATGTGGCGGCGCTGCTGGTCCAGTACCAGAACACCGGCAATCGAGGCAATTTGCGCCGCATCCTGGTCGCACTTCCCCAGTATTATTTCAAAAGGTGGAAAAAGCGGCTGAGAAAGGGAGCGACTTCGCACGACTTCTTTCTGAAGGAAGAGGTTCTCGGCAGCCTACATGGCGCTTTTTATCTTCTCAGCCGCTGGAAAATGCAGCCATGGTGACTGCGCCGAAGCCTGCAATCTCATTTCTCATCCCGGCCTTCAATGCCGCTGCCACGCTGGAAGACTGCCTGGGCAGCCTGAAAAATCAGACGGTCACAAGCTGGCAGGCGGTCGTGGTGGACGACGGTTCGCGCGACGAAACCTGGGAGGTGCTCGAAAGCCTTGCCGGGGCAGACAGCCGCATCACGATCCACCGCCAGCCAAACGCCGGCGCCGCCGCGGCGCGCAACGCCGCCGCCGAGCTTGCGCTTGCCCCCCTGCTCTGCATGCTCGATGCGGACGATTGGCTGGACCCCACATTCATCGCGAGCATGATGCCGGTCGCCAAGGACCAGTCTCAGCCTGTCATAGCCCATTGTAGCTATCGCCGCGTTACATCAGATGGCCGGATGCTGAAGATCGAGGACGCGCCCGATCTCATGGGCGATCGCGCAATCCAGGAGTTGTCGTCTTTCTGTGCGCTGGCCATTCACACGGCGGTCTTTCCGCGCAGCCTTTTCAAGCAGGTTGGCGGTATGGATGCCGCGCTGCAAACCTGCGAGGATTGGGATCTCTGGCTTCGCATGGCGCTTGCCGGAGCCCGTTTCGAACGAGTGGGCAAATGCCTCGCCTTCTACCGCATGAAAGCGGGCTCCCTGTCGGCTGACCCGATTAAGATGGTGCGGGATGCGGTTTTCGTCACCAAAAGGGCTGAGGCTCTGCAATCGGAGCGCGGCTTGCCGACGCAGCATGAGGACGCCGCTTGGCTGACCCCGGCCCTCAGCCAGCTTCGCATGCTGGTCTGGGTCGCTTCGGCAAATCTTTGCCCGGAAGCCGATCTCGCGAAACTGGCCGAACTTCTGCCGGAATTTCCCGATGCTTCAGGCTCCGAAGATCTTATGGCCTTGGTGATCCTTCATGGGTTGAGGACGGGGCGGCTGGTCCAGAATACCGCCGACTTGATTGACGTCATCGACTCCTGGGCGCCGGCAGTTTCTCACCTCCTCAGCCTTATCGAACGCCATTCGCTTCCCGGAACCGCACGAAAGATAGAGCAGCTTCTTGCCTGGCGATTGTCGTCGGAAGCGGTCTCGCGTTCTTTCAAACTCGGGCGTGTTCAGACGGCCGGCGTCGACGTCAACCGGCTCGCCGGGATTACTAAGGCAGCCGAAGCCGATACGCTGCTCTTCCAGCTTTCGGCCGGTCAGGAGCACGTCGGCACCCATGTCGGGCCGCTCTGGGGGGATCTGTCCATCGGCGCACAAGTGCATCTGATCGTCAGGGAAATGTATGCGGGCGACCGGCTGCCCACGCCAATGACATTCGCCTATGCGCGCCGTTGGTCTTCCGAAGCGCTGCGCAACTACAGAGGCTTTCTTGGAATCCTTCGGCGGGGAGGAAGGCGGCGGGGGCGGCTCAGCCGCCTCGTGCGCTCGACACGCGAGAATGCCCTTGTAAAATCGTCCGCGGACGGCGGGAAAAACAATGGCCCCTCCTTTTCGAAGGCAGAGCCGGGCAGTGAGCCGTTGCATAACGCCGTCGCGGCCGAGCACCGCGAAAAACAAACTGGAAAAGAAGCCGTTCCCTCCGAGGCCATTTCCAAGGAAGAATATTGGGAGCGCGTCTTCGAGCACCCTGACCCCTGGAATTATCTCTCCATCTATGAACAGGTCAAATACGAGCAGACGCTGAGCCTGGTGCCTGATGGCATAGGCAAGGCCCTGGAGCTTGCCTGTGCGGAGGGAATATTCTCCGCAAAGCTCGCGCAGAAGGTCGGGATGCTGACGGCCACGGATATCTCCAGGCGCGCAATCGAAAGGGCATCCGAACGATGCCGGGAGAGCCGCAACGCCGAGTTTCGTGTCCTTGATTTCGCAGGCGACGACATTCCGGGCGGGCAGGATCTGATCGTGTGCTCGGAAGTCCTCTATTACATGGATGACGAAGCAGCCCTGGAACGGGTCTGCCGAAAGATCGCCGCGGCCTTGAAGCCGGACGGATATCTGATCTCCGCTCACGCTCATCTTCGGCGTGACGAGCCTGATAGAACCGGTTTCGATTGGAGCAATCCGTTCGGCATCGGCACGATCAGGAAAGTGCTTTCAAACCTGCCGGAACTGACGCTGGAAGAAACGATCGAGACCGAGCTTTACGCCATTCACCGGTTCCGCAAGCGCGAGACATCCGCCCACACGATGCGGGTCGAAAAGCATGGGGTTCCTTTGGAAACCGATGTGGCCAAGCACATTATCTGGGGACCCGCCGGCGTCGATCGACAGGCGGCGTGGTCGAATGAGACGACGACGTCGATTCCGGTGCTGATGTATCACAGGGTCGCTGGCGACGGCCCGGATCGGCTGCGGCGTTACCGGATCGCACCTGACATATTCCGCCAGCAGATGCAGTTTCTGCGACGGCAGGGCTATTACACGCTGACGACGGATGTTCTGCTCCAACTGCTTCGGGCCGGAAAACCAATCCAGGGGCGACCTGTTGTGCTGACGTTCGACGACGCCTATGTCGACTTCCTCACCCATGCCTCTCCCATCCTTGCCGAGAACGGCTTCGGGGCTGATGTTTTCGTGGTGACGGACAAGGTGGGGGGCCGATCGGACTGGGATGCCTCCTACGGTGAGCCGGCGCCTTTGATGTCGTGGCAGGATATCGAGGATCTCCATCGACAAGGCATCCGGTTCGGCTCTCATCTGGCGTCTCACCGGCCAGCAAGCGCGCTTGATAACCGCACATTGCTCACCGAAGCGGTCCTTTCCCGCAACACGCTGGAGAACCGTCTCGGCGCTGCCGCGACCTCCATCGCACTTCCCTACGGCAGTACGGATTTCCGCGTTCCGGGCATCCTGGCGGAGGCTGGTTATGAGATCGGCTTTACCACGAAGCCGGCCAAGGCGGAGTTTTCGGACAAGCTGCTCTCCCTTCCGCGGCTGGAAGTTCGCGGCGACTTACCCATCAAGGCTTTTGCCGAAATGATGGGTCAACCCGACGCCTTCATCGGATGAGCGCCATGACCACCAGTTCCCCTTTGGTTACCGTCGTCATCCCCGCATACAACGCGGAAAAGACGTTGGCGCAAACGCTGCGAAGCGTGTCGGCCCAGACCTATGAACAGCTGGAGATACTCGTCGTGGATGATGGTTCCCGGGACGGAACCTTCGAATTGGCAAAGGAGTACGGCCTTTCCGATCCCCGCGTCCGCCTTCTCCGCCAGGAGAACGGAGGCGTTGCGCGCGCACGCAACCACGGCGTCCGAGAGGCAAGAGGCAGCTACGTCGCACCAATCGATGCCGATGATCTCTGGCACCCCCGAAAAATCGAGATGCAGGTTCAGGCGCTCGGGAAATTCCCCATGGGCCGCGGCGTCGCCTACAACTGGTATGCGGCAATTGACGGCAGCGACGTGATTTTCGGCCATTCGAGACCTGTGATCCATGAGGGTGACGTCTTCGAAGCGATGGTCAGGGAAAATTTCATCGGCAATGGCAGCACGCCGCTTATGCCGCGTGATGAGGTGCTGGCGTGTGGCGGTTATGATGCCGGCCTGCGCGACCAGGGAGCCGAAGGATGCGAGGACCTGAAGCTTTATCTGGCATTGGCAGAAAGGTTGCCCTTTGCATTGGTTCCTGATTTCCTGACCGGATATCGCTTCACCGCCGGCAACATGTCGAGCAATGCCTCGCGTATGCTGAAATCGCACGGCCTTGTGATGGCCGATATCAAGCAGCGCCATCCCGGTCTCGCCGAAACGGCGACCCTGGCGGAATTCGATACGGCACGCTGGTATTTCAAGAAGTCGTTCTACGGCGGCGATTACGCACAGGCCATGCAACTCGCGCCCCTCCTCATCAGGAGGTTTCCTTCAACGCTCGCCATCCGCACGGCCAGGGATCTCTGGCGGGCGGCAAAACGCCAACGCAGGCGATTGGTCAAGCGTATCTCCGGCAAATCGCCCGCCCCGCCGAAAGGGGCGGTACCGATGAGCATTGCGCTCCCCGCCAGCGGCACGTCGTTTTATGAGCTTGTCGCAGCGAAGTCAGCCGGACGGGCCGGCCATTTCAGCGAGCCCCGGGCGGATCGTTTATGACGAAGCTACGGAAACCCATTGGCGGCAGATCGGCGAGCGCATTCAACATCATTGTCGCGGCGCGGTTTCGCGAGCTTCTGGAACTCGTTCCCTCGCTCCGGCTGAAGACCTCGATCCTGATCGTCACCGGCATCTTGACCGGCCTGTCGGAAATGGTGGGGATCACCTTGCTGGTCAGCCTGGTTTTCGTGCTCAGTCAGCAAGGTCCTTTTTCCGGCTCGGCCGTCGCCTGGCTTCCGGCCGTCTTCGGCGGATTCGAATCCTCCCTGACGAAACCGATGCTGGTCGCCATCCTCGTATGCGCGATCATCCTCAGGATCGTTCTCGGCTTCGTCAACGAGATCGTCGCAAGCACCGTCAGCCATCAGATCAGCGAGAGCATTCGTCAGCGGCTCTATGCAAAGATCCTGACGATCCCCTTCCAGCGATTTCAGCACTATGAGCGCAGCGACCTGATCAATGTGATCGCAACCGAATCCTATTCGGTGGCCTCGGCTCACGCCAGTCTCGTGCGGCTTGGCGTCAATCTCGGCACCATTGTAATCTTCGGGATTGGAATGCTTGTCATGGCATGGCCGATCGCCGTGCTCGCGGTGGTGTTCGGCGTCATCCACAATCTGAGCCTCGGCTTGTTTGCCGCCGCCTATCGGCGTCTCGGGGCCACCAGCCTTTCAGCAGTGGAAGAGCTTACCCATGTGACCTGGACCACGCTGCAAACGATGAAAGCGGTGAAGAGTTTCGGGCTGGAAGATCGTTACAAGGGTCTATTCGAGACCTTGTCCAGGAAGGTGGGGGAAACCTGGCGCCGCTCCGACCGGATGGGGGCAGCGACCTCGCTCTTGAGCGAGACGCTGACATTCGGCGTGATCCTGACGATCATCCTGTCCTCGCAGGTCCTGCCGGTGGATTTCCAGGCCGCCCTGTCGGCCACCATCCTTCTTTACAGGCTCCAGCCGCATATCAAGCAGTTCGATTCACAGCTGCTGCGCTTGCATGAAATCGAAGCCTCTCTGCAAAACGTGCTGGCGCTGACTGCTGAACAGGACGACGCCAGGAACATCGCAGGCGGAGACGACGTTTCGCATCTCAAGCGGGAGATCGTCTTCCATGATGTGTCCTTCTTCTACGAGGCAGCCAAGATGCCGGCCGTGAACCATGCCAGCTTCTCGATCAAGGCCGGCGAGACGACGGCTCTGACCGGACCTAGTGGCTCCGGTAAAACGACGATCATCAACATGCTTCTCGATCTCATTCAGCCGACCGAAGGCCACATCACGATTGACGGCAAGGCTCTCTCGACAATCGAGCGCTCCAGTTGGCTGCGGCTGCTCGCGGTCGCCGGCCAGGATGTCGAGCTCATGGAGGGCACCGTCCTCGATAATATCCGCTTCCGTCGCGATATTTCCGAGGAGGAGGTCCGCCGGGCCGCGGATATGGCCTGCGCCACCGAATTCATCGAGAATCTGCCTTATGGTTTCGACGAATGGCTGGGAGATGAGGCGATAAGGCTTTCAGGCGGCCAGCGGCAGCGGATAGGCCTGGCCCGTGCGCTCGCGGGCCGTCCGGAGATCCTGCTGCTGGACGAAGCCACCAGCGCGCTCGACGAACCGACCGAAGCGCGCGTGCTTTCCCTCCTGCTCAAGGAATATGAATCCCGTACACTGATCATCGTCAGCCACAGATCGGCAACCACCGCATTGATGAAGAACCAGATCCGCCTTCATCCGACTGCGGTTGGGGAGGAGTAGTGCGATGGGCGATACCTCTCTCTCGGAAGTACAGGTTTCGGTCATCATTCCCGCCTATAACGCGGGCCGCTACATTGCCTCTACGCTTCAGTCGGTCACCGGGCAGACACATGCGAATCTCGAAATTCTGATCATCGACGACGGTTCTACGGACGAAACCCCCGATATCTGTCGTCGGATCGCAGCAGACGATCCCAGAATCCGCATCATTTCCATGGGAAATCGAGGGGTGGCCGCGGCGCGCAACATCGGGATCGAGGCGTCGACATCAGATTATATCGCCTTCGTCGACGCGGATGATCTCTGGCATCCTTCCTATGTCGAGACCTTGCTGTCGGCGCTTCATCCCCTGCCCCCCGACTGGGGCGCCGTCTATGCGCTTCACCGCATCATTGATTCCGAGGGCTATTGCACGAGAGCCAGCTCCGGCCTGAGTGCGAGAGGGACGGTGCTTGCCCGTCACCTCATCTTTCGTTTTGTCGGAAACGGCAGCGGCCTGATGATCCGCCGCGCGGTCTATGACGAGATCGGCGGTTATGATTCTGCCTATGCAGAACACGGGATCGGCGGGTGTGAGGATCTGGATTACGAGCTGCGGGTCGCCGAGGCGTTCAAGATCGAGGCTGTCCCACTTGGTCTGGTGGGATACCGGATCCATTCGGCCGCCATGTCTTCCGACAGTTCCAGAATGGCTCGATCGCTCCTCGCGGTATATGAAGGCGCCATAGCCCGCAATCTGCAGCTTCCCCGATGGGTCGTCGACTGCGCGCTCGCATCGGTCCATCTCTACGCTTTTTCGAAATTTATCGCCGCGAAAAATTGGAAAAACGCGGCCAATTCACTGAAGCAAATCTTCCGTTTCAGCCCGCGTCTCGCCGGCATCGTCTTCTTCGGCTTAATCCTGTCCAAATTGCGCAGAGCCGCACGCAGAGCATGGTCGAAGCTGGTAACGACCAAGAATAATCTGATGAAATTTGAACAGGTGGATCCGCAGGCGCCCTTGGGCGGCGGCCTGTCGAGCTTTCGAACGGAAAAGCTGTTGAAGCGGCTGTCCGAAGTCGATCGGGCGCTCGACATCTCGCATCACCAACGGAGAAGCGAGATGTCTTTTACCAATAACGCGCCGCTTGGAAACGGCGACCCATTCGCCCTTTGACGTCGGGGCGGGTTCGTCCGCTTCCGACTGGACTCAGCCTTCCTCTTTCGGCCGCTCGATCCGGATCACCTGCGGTTCGCCGAAGAGATAACCTTCCGACTTGATCGAGGCCACGGCCTTGCGCACTGATTCTTCCGTCGTCGCGTGGGTGACGAGAATGATCGTCTGGTGGTGAGACGGCGCCAGGTGCTGCTTGGAGCGCTGGACGATCGATTCCAGTGAGATGTGGTTTTCGGCCATGCGGGTCGCGACGCTTGCAAAGACGCCGGTGCGGTCGAGCACGGTCAGGCGGATGAAATAACCGCCCTCATGGCTCTGCATCTGCGCCTTGCGGTAGGGCTCCAGCGCCTTGGCGGGATGGCCGAGCACCGGAACGCGCTGGGCGCCCGGCTGGCTCTTGGCGATATCAGCGATATCACCGAGTACCGACGAAGCCGTCGCATTGCCGCCGGCGCCGGGACCGACCATCAGCAGTTCGCCGAGCACGTCGGATTCGATCGCCACCGCATTGGTGACGCCGTCGACCTGGGCGATGACCGAATCGACCGGCACCATGGTCGGGTGCACGCGCTGCTCGATGCCGGTATCGGTGCGCTGGGCAACGCCGAGCAGCTTGATGCGATAGCCGAGTTCGGCTGCGGCGTGGATATCCTCGATCGAGATATTGGTGATGCCTTCGAGATAGATGTCGTCGGCCGCGATGCGATTGCCGAAGGCGAGCGTCGTCAGGATGGCGAGCTTATGGGCGGTATCGTTGCCTTCGATATCGAAGGCGGGATCGGCTTCGGCATAACCCAGCCGCTGCGCCTCCTTGAGGCATTCGGAAAAGGAAAGCCCCTCCTTCTCCATCTTGGTCAGGATGTAATTGCAGGTGCCGTTCATGATGCCGTAGATGCGCGAGACGGCGTTGCCCGTCAGCGATTCGCGCAGCGCCTTGATGACGGGGATACCGCCGGCGACCGCCGCCTCGAAATTCAGCAGCGAGCCCTTCTCTTCCGCGATCGTCGCAAGCTCGACGCCGTGGTAGGCAAGCAGCGCCTTATTGGCTGTCACCACATGGAGACCACGCTGGAGCGCTGCGCGCACAGAGACGTTGGCAGCCCCTTCGGCGCCGCCCATCAGCTCGACGAAGACGTCGATATCGCCCTTTTCAGCCAGTTCCTCAGGCCGATCGAACCAGGTGACGGCAGAAAGATCGACGCCTCGGTCCCGCGTCTTGTCGCGCGCGGAGACCGCGGTGATCGTAATCGGACGCCCGCAGGTGACGGCAAGCTCGTTGCTCTTCTGCTGAATGATGCGGACGAGCGAAGCGCCAACGGTGCCCAAGCCCGCAATGCCGATTTTGAGGGCATCTGCCATGGATCGATCCTGAAATGTCTGATGAGAGACAGCCGCAGGTCTGCGGCTGTCTTCGAGGTTGAAATTAACGGTGGGCGTTGAGCGAGATGACGTTGTGCATCGTCTCGTCAGCCGTCGACATGAACTTCTTGATGTTGCGCGCAGCCTGGCGGATGCGGTGTTCGTTCTCGACGAGCGCCAGACGAACGTAGTCGTCGCCCATCTCGCCGAAGCCGATGCCCGGAGCAACGGCGACGTCGGCCTTCTCGACCAGCAGCTTGGAGAACTCAAGCGAACCGAGATGACGGAACTTTTCCGGGATCTTTGCCCAGGCGAACATGGTGGCGGCCGGCGGCGGCACTTCGAAGCCGGCCTTACCGAAGCTTTCGACCATGACGTCGCGGCGGCGCTTGTAGACGTTGCGGACTTCGGCAATGTCGGAACCATCGCCGTTCAGCGCGTGGGTCGCCGCCACCTGGATCGGCGTGAAGGCGCCGTAATCGAGGTAGGACTTGACGCGGGTGAGCGCAGCGATCAGCCGCTCGTTGCCAACGGCAAAGCCCATGCGCCAGCCGGGCATGGAAAAGGTCTTCGACATGGAGGTGAATTCGACCGTCACATCCATTGCACCAGGCACTTCGAGAACCGACGGCGGCGGAGTGTCGTCGAAATAGATCTCCGAATAGGCAAGGTCGGACAGCACGATGATGTCGTGCTTCTTGGCGAAGGCAATGACGTCCTTGTAGAAATCGAGCGTCGCGACAAAGGCCGTCGGGTTCGAGGGATAGTTGAGAATCAGCGCCAAAGGCTTCGGGATCGAATGCCGGACCGCGCGCTCAAGCGGCGGGAAGAAGGTCTCGTCCGGCTCCACCGACATCGAGCGGATCACGCCGCCCGCCATAAGGAAGCCGAAGGCGTGAATCGGATAGGTCGGGTTTGGGCAGAGGATCACGTCGCCGGGCGCGGTGATCGCCTGCGCCATGTTGGCGAAGCCTTCCTTGGAGCCGAGGGTGGCGACCACCTGCGTATCCGGATTCAGCTTGACGCCGAAACGGCGGGCATAATAGGCGGCCTGGGCGCGGCGCAGACCGGGAATGCCCTTCGAGGAGGAATAACGGTGCGTGCGCGGGTCCTGCACGACCTCGCACAGCTTGTCGACGATCGCCTGGGGAGTGGGAAGGTCAGGGTTTCCCATGCCGAGATCGATGATATCGGCGCCGCCCGCTCGCGCGCTTGCTTTCAAACGGTTGACCTGTTCGAAAACATAAGGCGGCAAACGCCGGACTTTGTGAAACTCTTCCATTTAATTCCCCATGGAAAGGCGGCATTTTGGGCCGCAGTCGAAGTTCGTTCCGTCTCCCGGCGGCTGCGACACGAACTTCAGAATCGCAGCGCCGTATTCATCAGACCCAAGCGACACGGCAAATCTTTGACGGAAAGGCCGTGCAACCACGCATTATCGGGAAAATCGCATCTTCCGATCCATCCGGAAGGCTTTGCGTCCAAATTGCCTGAAAGGCAAGGCTTATTTGGAGATTTCGGAGAGCGTCTGTGCGCCATGCTCGGCGGCCAAGCGGCGCATTTCGGCGACCTTCGCCTGATATTCGGCGTCCGAGATCGTACCAGCCTTGCGCCGGGCGGCAAGGGCCGTCAGCTGATGCTGCAGTTCTGCCGCCTGCTCGTCGCTCATCTGGACATTGGCGGCCGTCAGCGGCGCGCCGAAATTCGGATAGCCGTCCGGCGACTTCGCCAGGCCGCCTTCGACAGCCTCGCCCTTCGTGGCGGGCATGACGACGGCGGTCGGCGCCGCTCGCTTGGCGGCGGCTGCGGCCTTCTCTTCCGCCGTCAGGTTGCATCCGGCAAGCGCCATCGCTGCCGCGGCGCAGATCAGTGCGGTGCGGTTGAAGGTTGCGATGCGCCGGATGCCGTTATTCGTCATGCCTCAAAATCCAATTCTGACTGCGTCGACTGTTAAATTTGTCGCAGCCACAAAGCAATAGCACGAGCCGATGCGGGTGGAACTTGTTTTCTCGTTCGATCACGATGTACAACGAATGGATAAAAACAGTGCTGCCGCCGGAGGAAATGGTGACCGACAGCAAGCAGGAGAGTGGCAGCCAGAAAAATGGCGGCAAGACCGGTTTCGACACAACCGATCTCGATCCTTATCTGTTGAAGGATCCCGAGGCCATGACGGTGAACTTTGCCCGAGCGCTCGAAAATCTCGGGAAGGCCGCCTCGGCATGGCTCGAGCCGCGCGAACGCGGCGAGATCACCGACACGGTGGTCGATCCGATGACCGATATGGTCAAGACGCTCTCCAAGGTCACCGAATACTGGATTTCCGACCCTCGCCGGACCTTCGAGGCGCAGACGCAGCTGATGTCATCGTTCTTCGGCATCTGGATGCGCTCGATGCAGCGCATGCAAGGCGAGCCGACGCCTGCCGAGCCGGACACCCGCAAGGACAAGCGTTTCGCGGACGACGACTGGCAGAAGAACCCGTTCTTCGATTTTCTGCGCCAGGCCTACTTCGTCACATCAGACTGGGCCGAAAAGCTGGTGTCGGAGACCGATGGCCTCGACGAGCATACCAAACACAAGGCCGGTTTCTATGTGAAGCAGATCACCGCAGCACTTTCACCGACCAATTTCGTCGCCACCAATCCGCAGCTTTACCGTGAGACGATCGCAACCAGCGGCGAAAACCTGGTGCGGGGCATGAAGATGCTTGCCGAGGACATCGCTGCCGGAAACGGCGATCTTCGCCTGCGCCAGACCGACATGACGAAATTCGCCGTCGGCCGGGACATGGCGCTGACGCCGGGCAAGGTGATCGCCCAGAACGATATCTGCCAGATCATCCAATATGAGGCATCGACCGAAACGGTGCTGAAGCGGCCGCTGCTGATCTGCCCGCCCTGGATCAACAAGTTCTATATTCTCGACCTCAACCCGCAGAAATCCTTCATCAAATGGTGCGTGGACCAGGGCCAGACCGTCTTCGTCATTTCCTGGGTCAATCCGGATGCGCGTCACGCCGAGAAGGACTGGGCCGCCTATGCCCGCGAGGGCATCGACTTCGCGCTTGCGACGATCGAGAAGGCAACCGGCGAGAAGGAAGTCAATGCCGTCGGATATTGCGTCGGCGGCACGCTGCTCGCGGCAACGCTGGCGTTGCATGCCAAGGAGAAAAACAAGCGTATCAAGACGGCCACGCTCTTCACCACCCAGGTCGATTTCACCCATGCCGGCGATCTCAAGGTGTTCGTCGACGAGGAGCAGCTCACAGCGCTCGAAGAGCATATGAAGGCAGCCGGCTATCTCGACGGCTCGAAGATGTCGATGGCTTTCAACATGCTGCGCGCCTCCGAACTGATCTGGCCCTATTTCGTCAACAACTATCTCAAGGGCCAGGAGCCCCTGCCCTTCGACCTTCTGTTCTGGAACGCCGATTCGACCCGCATGGCGGCTGCCAACCACGCCTTCTACCTGCGCAACTGCTATCTGCGGAATGCGCTGACGCAGAACGAGATGATCCTCGACGGCAAATCCGTGTCGCTGAAGGATGTGAAGATCCCGATCTACAACCTCGCCACCCGTGAGGATCACATCGCCCCTGCCAAGTCCGTCTTCGTCGGCAGCCAGTTCTTCGGTGGCAAGGTGGAATTCGTCGTCACCGGCTCGGGACATATCGCCGGCGTGGTCAATCCACCCGATAAGAAGAAGTATCAATACTGGACGGGCGGCCCGGCCAAGGGGGATTACGAGACCTGGATCGAGCAGGCGAGCGAGACGCCGGGATCGTGGTGGCCACACTGGCAGGCCTGGATCGAGACGCATGACGGCAGGCGCGTGCCGGCGCGCAAACCCGGCGGCGATGCGCTGAACGCGATCGAGGAAGCACCGGGAAGTTATGTGATGGAACGCGCCTGACAAACGCGTCCGCGTCTCTTTTTGAGACGCTGGGAAAAACAGCGTCCGCGCGTAAACAAATTAGAAACCATAATTCGTCATCCTTGCGAAACAGTCGGCAAGTCGCACTTGGTCCAAATTCGGCCCATTTGCACCTTTACCGGCCCCGGCGAAGTTTAGTCAGTCAGTGCCGCCGGCCTGCGTAGCGAGTTTGAAAGACGAGTGTAGTATGGCGTTTGCGGTCGGGACGTTGGATAACGTCGCCCCTCTTAGCGGATCTGCTCTGCGTTCGCGCAGATCTCGCGGTTTTCTTTACGGTGTCGTCGGCGCCGGACTTCTGACCTCCACATGGCTTGTCGCGACCTTTGCGACGATGCATTCCATGGGCGGGTCCGCTTCCCCATCCGACAATTTCACGCAGGTCGTGTCGATGAAGCCCAAACCGGCGGCGAAGCCTGAACGGCTGATCCATGTCGGCAAGGCCGATCGCCTGACGGCTTTCGATGCCAAGCCGGTCGTCATCCTGACGGCCGACCTCATCCATTCGCATGCGAGAAAGACCAATGCTGCCGCCGCGGCATCGCTGGCGCTTGCAAAAAACAATCGTCTCGTCGCGCCTGACGAAACGCCGGTCGCCGTTGCCGCCGCCGCACCTTCCGACACCGCCAAATTCGCCAAGGACGATATCGTCGCGCCGCCGGTCGAGCTTGCCCAGGCGCAGACGGAAGCAGAGAGCGACGACCGCATCATCATTCCCTCCAAGGAGACCGTCGCGGCCGTCGAACTCCCTGCCCTGCTCGCACTTGCCGATGCCGGGCCGCAGCAGATTGCGCCGACCCCGGTCGAGCCGGCAGCACCCGCCCCCAAGACGGCGTCGCTGCCGCAAACCGCGCCTGTAGAAGTGGCCGAGGCCGAAGAGCAGCAGCCCTTCGATCTCGTGCTGGCGCCGGACGCCGGATCGGTTCCGCTGCCGATGGCGCGTCCCGATGGACTGGTCGGCAAACCCGCGCCGGTCGCCAAGGGCGCGCAGCGCTCGGCCGAGCCGGCGCTTGCCTATGCCCAGCCGAATTCGCCGATCGAGGATGACGAGGACGATGCAGTGCCTCGCTACGACAAGCCGGTCTTCTCGCCGAAGCTGCGCGCAGGTGTGGCGATCTACGACATCGAGAACAGCACCGTCTACCTGCCGAACGGCGAACGGCTGGAAGCCCATTCCGGCCTCGGCAAGATGCGCGACAAGCCGCGTTTCGCGGATAAAAAGATGCGCGGACCGACGCCGCCACACACCTACGCCCTCACCATGCGCGAAAGCCTTTTCCATGGCGTCGCGGCGATCCGGCTGACGCCCCTCGAGGGTTCGGACGCCATCTTCGATCGCGTCGGCCTGCTCGCCCACACCTACATGCTCGGCAAGAACGGCGATTCCAACGGCTGCGTCTCCTTCAAGGACTACAAGCGCTTCCTGGCCGCCTTCAAGCGCGGCGAGATCAAGCAGCTCGTGGTGGTGCCACGGCTGAACAACAAGCCGGCTTCGACGCTCGCCTCGCTATTTTCATCGCGAAGCTGACTTAACTAGCAGGCGGGCAGCAGCCGCCTGCCCGCGAAGCCCTACTTCAACCAGGCTGCGATTCGCTCCACCGCTTCGGCGATCTCTCCTTGCGATCCCGCATAGGACAGACGCAGGGTTCGGTGCCCTTCCAGCGGATCGAAATCCAGGCCCGGCGTTGCCGCGACATTGATTTCCGCAAGCAGGCGTTTGGCAAAACCCATGCTGTCATTGGTGAAGCGCGAAACATCGACATAAGCGTAGAACGCGCCGTCCATCGGCGAAGCGGGCGCAAGGCCGATCTTGGGCAGTCTGTCGAGCAGCAGTTCGCGGTTTGCGGCATAAGTTGCCTTGACGCGATCGAGCTCTTCGCTTGCATCGAGAGCGGCCGTGGCGGCGATCTGGGAAAGCTCGGGCGGGGAGATATAGAGGCTCTGCGCCACACGCTCTATTGGCCGCACCAGGCGGTCCGGCAGCACCATCCAGCCTATCCGCCAGCCGGTCATGCAATAATATTTGGAGAAGGAGTTGATGACGATCGCCTCGTCAGTCAGCTCCAGGGCGCTTGCCTCTTCTCCCGCGAAGGTCAGTCCATGGTAGATTTCATCCGAGATGAAGGCGATGGAGTGGGCAGCGCAGTAGTCTGCAAGCGCCTTCAGCCCATCACGGCCGGTCACAGTGCCGGTGGGGTTGGCGGGGCTTGCGAGCAGCACGCCTTTCAGGCTGACACCGCTTTCCTTCTGTGCCGCCTCGAGGCTTTCAGGCGTCAGCGTGAAATGGGTGTCGGCCGTCACAGGCACTTCGACAACCTTCAAGCCCAGCGCGCCGAGGATATTGCGGTAGGCGGGATAGCCGGGTCTTGCGATCGCCACGGCATCGCCGGCATCGAACAGCGTGAGGAAGGCGAGGTTGAAACCGGCCGAGGAACCTGTGGTGACGGCGATGCGCGTGGGATCAATCTCCAGGCCGTGCCGATCCCTGTAATGCCCGGCAAGCGCCGATTTCAGCCGCGCCGTCCCCAGCGCATCGGTATAGCCGATCCTGCCTTCGGCAAGCGCTTCGCGGGCCGCCTTCAGGGCAGTCTCGGGGGCAGGATGGGAGGGTTGGCCGACGGCCATGGAGATCACGGGATGGCCGCCTGCCCGCCGCTTCGTCGCCTCCGCCAGGACATCCATGGCGTGAAAAGGCTCGACTTCGCTGCGTTTCGATATGGAAAACAAGTTTGCTTCTCGCTCGGCTTCTTCGATGACGGCCAGACAATTGCCGCATTAATCGGCTCATCACAATCCCGCGAGGGTCGCGCGGGGATGAAAATTCCTGTTTGAGCAGAACCCGACGCGCCGTACCTTGACGCAACGCGTTCAAGTCCATAACCCGGCGACGGTCTTTGCGACCAGGACCGCACCGCCGATGACGAGGATATCATGGCCTTCTTCTCGAAAACCTTCACCGCAGTGGCGCTTGCCGCTTCGATCGCCCTTCCCTTTCCGGCGGCAGCGCTCGACGACCAGCAGAAGAAGGAGTTCGGCGAGTTCATCAAGCAATATCTGATCGAAAATCCCGAGATCATGCTCGATGTCCAGGATGCCCTGCAGAAGAAGCAGGAAGCCCAGCGCCTGGTGAAGGCCAATATGGCAATCGAAGAAAACAGCGCCGGCATCTTCGAATCGAAGGACGACGTCACGCTCGGCAATCCCAAGGGCGATGTCACCGTCGTCGAGTTCTTCGATTATAATTGCAGCTATTGCCGTCATGCGCTTCCCGACATGCAGGCGATGCTGAAGAAGGACAAGAACGTCCGCTTCGTTCTCAAGGAATTCCCGATCCTCGGGCCGGATTCGGTCGCCGCCCACAAGGTCGCCGATGCCTTCCGCAAGCTTGCCCCCGAGAAATATGCCGATTTCCACGTCGCCCTTCTCAGCAGTGAAGGCCGCGCCTCGGAAGAAAGCGCGATCACGGTTGCAGGCTCTCTCGGCGTCAGCGAAGACAAGATCCGCGCCGAGATGGCAAAGAGCCCGAACGATGGGATCGTTCAGACGACCTACCAGCTCGCCTCCAGCCTCGGCATCAGCGGCACGCCTTCCTATGTGATCGGCAACGAACTGGTGCCGGGCGCCGTTGGGATCGATGACCTCGAAGCCAAGGTCAAGAACATGCGCAGTTGCGGCAAGACCGCCTGCTGAGCAAGCGGGCGCCGGCCGGCCGCTCATCAAATCGACAAAATCAAAGCGTTTCAGCCATGTGGACAAATGTGGCGCGATTCCTGCTGGCCAGTCGTAAGGGCTTTCATTCGGCCGTCGCGGAGTCTATAGGTTGCCGTCGTGCATTTTACGGAACATTCGATGACGCAAACGATTTTTGTCCTGAACGGCCCCAACCTGAACATGCTGGGTAAACGAGAGCCCGGCATTTATGGCGGCAAGACTCTCAAGGACATCGAGACGGACTGCAAGGCCGCCGGCCGCGAACTCGGCTTCGATATCGACTTCCGCCAGAGCAACCACGAAGGCACGCTCGTGGACTGGTTCCATGAGGCGGACGAGAAGGCTGCCGGCGTTGCCATCAATGCGGGCGCCTATACGCATACATCGGTCGCGCTGCATGATGCGATCCGCGCTATATCAATTCCCGTCGTCGAGCTCCACATATCCAACGTGCATGCACGGGAAGAATTCCGCCACAAGTCGATGATCGCGCCGGCATGCAAGGGCGTGATCTGCGGCTTCGGGCCTCACAGCTACATCCTGGCGCTCCACGCGCTGAAGAACATCACGGCATAAGAAGAAGACAGGGCAACACCATGGCTGAAAAGAAATCGGGTATCGATCAGGCACTGATCCGCGATCTCGCCAATATCCTCAACGACACGGATCTGACCGAGATCGAGGTCGAGCAGGACGACCTGCGCATCCGCGTATCCCGCGCCGGCACGCCGCAATATGTCCAGGCGCCGATCGCAGCACCGGCCTATGCCGCGCCCGCAGCCGCCGCTCCGGCGGCAGCAGCCGCCCCGGCCGCGGCTCCCGGCCGCAACCCGGCCAATGTCGTCAACGCGCCGATGGTCGGCACCGTCTACATGGCGCCGGCTCCGGGCGCGCGTCCCTTCATCGAGGTCGGCGCGACGGTCAAGGAAGGCCAGACGCTCATCATCATCGAAGCGATGAAGACGATGAACCAGATCCCCTCGCCCAAGTCGGGCAAGGTGACCGAGATCCTCGTCGATGACGGTCATCCCGTCGAATACGGCCAAGCCCTCGTCGTCATCGAATAGGCCGATGCCCATGATTTCGAAAATCCTCATCGCCAATCGCGGGGAAATCGCCCTTCGCGTGCTCCGGGCCTGCAAGGAACTCGGCATCGCCTGCGTCGTGGTTCACTCCACCGCCGACGCCGATGCCATGCATGTGCGCCTTGCCGACGAAAGTGTCTGCATCGGCCCGCCCTCCTCGCGCGAGAGCTATCTCAACATTCACCAGATCGTCGCCGCCTGCGAGATCACCGGCGCCGACGCCGTGCATCCGGGCTACGGCTTCCTGTCCGAGAATGCCAAGTTCGCCGATATCCTCGAAGCCCACGGCATCACCTTCATCGGGCCGACAGCGGATCACATCCGCATCATGGGTGACAAGATCACCGCCAAGACGACAGCCCTGGAACTCGGCATTCCCGTCGTTCCGGGCTCGGACGGCGAAGTGAAGACCGAAGAGGATGCGCTCAGGACAGCTGCCGAAATCGGCTATCCGGTGCTGATCAAGGCGACGGCCGGCGGCGGCGGGCGCGGCATGAAGGTCGCCAAGAGCGAAGCCGACCTGATCGAAGCCTGGTCGACGGCGCGCACGGAAGCGGCAGCCGCCTTCGGCAATGACGCCGTCTACATGGAAAAATACCTCGGCAAGCCGCGCCACATCGAAATCCAGGTGTTCGGCGACGGCGAAGGCAATGCCATCCATCTCGGCGAGCGCGACTGCTCGCTGCAGCGCCGCCACCAGAAGGTCTGGGAAGAGGCAAACTCGCCGGCGCTCAACGTCGAGCAGCGCATGAAGATCGGCCAGGTCTGCGCCGACGCCATGAAGAAGCTGAAATATCGCGGCGCCGGCACGATCGAATTCCTCTACGAGAACGGCGAGTTCTATTTCATCGAAATGAACACTCGCCTGCAGGTGGAGCATCCGATCACGGAAGCCATCACCGGCATCGACCTCGTGCACGAACAGATCCGCGTCGCCTCCGGTGGCGGTCTTTCGGTGACGCAGGACGAGGTGCATTTCTCCGGCCATGCCATCGAATGCCGCATCAATGCGGAAGACCCGCGCACCTTCGTGCCCTCGCCCGGCACGATCACGCATTTCCATGCGCCGGGCGGCCTCGGCGTGCGCATCGATTCCGGCGCCTATCAGGGCTACAAGATCCCGCCCTATTACGACAGCCTCATCGGCAAGCTGATCGTGCACGGGCGCACCCGCGTCGAATGCATGATGCGCCTGCGCCGCGCGCTCGACGAATTCGTGGTCGACGGCATCAAGACGACGCTGCCGTTGTTCCAGGAACTCGTCTCCAACCAGGATATCGCCAATGGCGATTACGATATCCACTGGCTGGAACATCATCTCGCCAACACACCGGCGGCATAGGACAGGAATGGCAGGACCGCGCAGGAAGTCACCAGGCATTACCCCTGAAATCCTCCTGCGCGCCTATTCCATCGGCCTCTTCCCGATGGCCGAATCCGCAGACGACCCGGAGATCTTCTGGGTCGAACCGGAACTGCGCGGCGTGCTGCCGCTCGATCATTTCCATGTGTCGAAAAGCCTGGCCAAGACCGTGCGTAGGCAGCCCTTCGAGATCCGTTTCGACCACGCCTTCGATGCGGTCATCGCGGCCTGCGCCGAAGAGACATCGGGTCGCCCGAGCACCTGGATCAATAGTACGATCCGGTCGCTCTATTCGACGCTCTTCGACATGGGCCACGCCCATACCGTCGAGGCCTGGGACGGCGACGAATTGGTCGGCGGCCTCTACGGCGTCTCGCTCGGCTCGGCCTTCTTCGGCGAGAGCATGTTTTCGCGGCGGACGGACGCTTCGAAGATCTGCCTCGTGCATCTCGTCGGCCGGCTGCGGGAAAGGGGCTTCACCCTGCTCGACACGCAGTTCACCACCGAGCACCTGAAGACATTCGGGGCGATCGACGTTCCGAAGGCCGATTATGCCGTGATGCTGGCGGCGGCGGCCGAATCACCACATCTTAAGTTTTAAACACGATCGTTTCGCCCGTACGTTGATTTTTCTGACCGATTTCAATAGGGATCGAAAATGCAACGGGGGATAGAATTTTGAAACGATATTTTGCCGCGGCGATCCTTCTCGCCTTGTTTACGGCTCAGGCCGACGCACGTCCTTACGAGGAGATGTTTGCGAACCGGACCGATTTTTCCGAGGCGGAAAAGCCATTGCTGGAAAAACTCGATTTTCAGCAGGGTGCGATCAAGCTGCCCGAAGCGAGGGCGACGTTGAATGTGCCCGCCGACTTCTATTATCTCAATCCCGCCGACACGAAGAAGGTGCTCGTCGACATCTGGGGAAATCCGGCGGAAACGGCGGAAGGCACACTCGGGATGATTTTCCCGGCGAAATATGCGCCGACCGATGCGGAGTCCTGGGGTTCCATCGTGGGATACAGCGCCGACGGCTACGTCTCGGACGCCGACGCCGCCACGACGGATTACGACGAACTGCTGCAGAGCATCAAGGATGCGATCCGGGAAAATAACGTCGAACGCGAGAAGCAGGGTTTCGAGAAGATCACGCTTGTCGGCTGGGCTTCGCCCCCGCATTACGACACATCTGCGCATGCATTGCATTGGGCCCGCGACCTGATGTTCGGTGACGATCCGAAGGTGCCGCACACGCTGAACTATTCCGTGCGCGTGCTCGGCCGCGAGGGCGTTTTTCAATTCAATTTCGTTGCCGGGCTCGAGCAGCTGAACGAGATCAAGGACGTCATTCCCACCGTCACGAAGCTCGTGCAGTTCGACAAGGGAGTGGCCTATACCGACTATGTCGAAGGCGACAAGATCGCCGCTTATGGCATGGCGGGAATGATTGCGGCCGGCGCGGGCGCCAAGGTTGCCGCGAAAGTCGGGCTACTGGCCCTTGCCCTCGCCTTCTTCAAAAAGGCCGGCATCCTCGTCTTCGTCGCGTTCGCCGCTGTGCTCCGTTTCGCCAAAGGCCTTTTCAACAGGAATAAAACACCCGCGGCATAGGCTCGCGGCCAAGCCGAGGCGCGTCGCACCGGTCAAGCTTAGTGCGCCGCGCTGCCAATATTGGCTGCATGCCTATCGTCGTGTCGATTCCGCGTCACCTTTGGGTGATGTGCTCAGCGGGCTGGCGCTTTGGCGCTACCTGGAGCCGGGACGTCCGAGGTCGTCTTGCAATCCTTCAACCAGACGTCATAGATCGGGTGCTCGACGGCGTTGAGGCCGGGGCTGTCTGCGAACATCCAGCCGGTGAAGATGCGGCGGATCTTGCGGTCGAGGGTAATTTCGTCGACCTCGACGAAACCGTCGATCTTCTGCGCTTCGGCCTGATCGCGGGAATAACAGGCCTTCGGCGTCACCTGCAGCGCACCGAACTGTACCGTCTCGTTGACATAGACGTCGAAAGTGGTGATGCGGCCGGTGATCTTGTCGAGGCCGGAGAAGACGGCAACCGGATTGTCGATGCGGGCGGCATTTGCCGCAACCGTCGGAAGCAGGGCCGAGAGCGCCAGCAGCGATCCGGCGGCACGCAGGACGATGTTCCGCGTGAAGAGCTTCATGTACCCGTCTCCAGAATTTTCAACTACGGCCGCGGTCAAGCGCGGCCAACCTGCGGGTAAAGGTCAATTGTGGCCAAAAGCCGGGCTTGGGATCACCCGGTCGAGCCGTCTCAGTTGCCCGGCGTCCAGGCGTCGTAATCGCCGGTAACACGCGGCCGCTCACCCGAAGCGGCAAGAGAGCCCGGCGGGCGGTAAGCCTGCGGCGAACCCGTGAGGTTGGGACGATGCGGCCTCTGCCATTCCTTGGCGGTGTAGTTTTCCTTGGACGGCGGAACATCGGTGCGGTGATGCATCCAGCCATGCCAGCCCGGCGGGATCGCGGAGGCTTCGGCATAACCCTTGTAGATCACCCAGCGCTTCGGCAGGCCGTAGGAAGACATCCCGCCTTCATAATAGACGTTGCCGAATTCATCCTCGCCGACGCGCTTGCCAAAACGCCAGGTCGCAAAACGCGTGCCCATCGTCTGACTGTTCCACCAGGTGAAGGTTTGAACCAGAAGATTCCACATGTCTTTTCCTTGCGCTCGCCGGGACGCGAGCCAAACCACAATTCTTTCCCTGCTTATGCCGTCGCCAAGCCGAATTGTCCAGCGATTCCACGAGAAGAGCAGGTCATTTCAAAACCATCTTGAAGCCCAGATGCGAGGGCTTGAAGCCGAGCCTTTCATAGAAACGCTGGGCATCCTTGCGTACCGCATTCGAGGTCAGCTGCAACAGCCGCGCACCGCGGCCTTTTGCCTCGGCAATGGCAAATTCGATCATCAGCGCGCCGATCCCCTGTCCACGCATGTCGGCCCGGGTCTGCACGGCCTCGATGATCATCGCCGAGGAACCGCGGCCGGTCAGAGAGGTCGTCAGCATCGTCTGGAACGTGCCGACGACTTCGCCGCCGCGCTCTGCGACATAGAGCGTCTGCTCTGGCGAGGACTCGATGACGGCGAAGGCCCTGGCATAATCGGGAAAAGCCCCGGCATCCGTCGTATCGCCGTGGCCGCCGAGCGCGTCGGCGGCAAACAGCGCCACGAGGGCCTGCAGATCGTCTCTGCGCGCCTCGCGAATGAGAATATCAGGCAATTCGACCGTCACGACCTCAATGGCCTTCGAGCGGTTTCTCGAAAATCAGCGCCGGTATGCCGGATTGCCCGGGCGCGCTGTTCTCATTGCGGCCGACCTCGGTGAAACCATGCGCCTGATAGAAGGCTATCGCCGTCGCATTCCGCGGCTCGACCTCGAGACGCATGATCTCAGCATCGGAAAAGCAGGTTTCGAGTTCGGCGAAAATATCCCGGCCGATGCCCTGGCGCTGCAGCGCCGGGCTGACATAGAGCAGATGCAGCATGACGGTTTTCGTCAATTCCTGCGACCTCACCGCGTAGCCCATGCCGCCGATGTTGCGGCCGTCGTCGGCGACGAGAAATTCCGCATCCTTGCGCGCCAGCCGCGCCTTCAACGCCGCCGGCGACAGAAGATGGGCGATCAGCTCGTCCACCCTGGCCTTGCCGTGAAGGCCGTCATAAGTGGCGTGAAAGCTCTCCACCAGAAGGGCGCGCACCTTCTCCAGGTCGCGCTCTCCGGCGGTGCGGACGAAATACACCGCTTATTCCTCGATGCCGAGCTTCGCCTTGACGAGCGCCTGGACGGCCTGCGGATTGGCCTTGCCGCCGGTCGCCTTCATCACCTGACCGACGAACCATGCCGCCATGGTCGGCTTCGCCTTGACCTTCTCGACCTGTTCGGGATTGGCGGCGATGATCTCGTCCACGGCCTTTTCGATGGCGCCGGTATCCGTCACCTGCTTCATGCCGCGCGATTCGACGATCTCTGTGGGATCACCGCCCTCGGTCAGCACGATCTCGAAAAGGTCCTTGGCGATCTTGCCGGAGATGGTCCCGGCCTTGATGAGGTCGATGATGGCGCCGAGCTGTGCCGGCGAGACCGGCGTCTGCTCGATGTCCTTGCCGGTGCGGTTCAGCGCGCCGAGCAGGTCGTTGATCACCCAGTTTGCCGCAGTCTTCCCGTCGCGGCCCGCGGCCACGGCCTCGAAATAATCGGCGATCGCCTTTTCGGAGACGAGCACGGAGGCATCGTAGACCGACAGGCCGAGCTCGCGCACGAAGCGTTCCTTCTTGTCATCAGGCAATTCCGGCAGATCGGCTTCGAGCGCCTTGATGAAGGCATCGTCGAATTCGAGCGGCAGCAGATCCGGATCGGGGAAGTAGCGATAGTCGTGCGCGTCTTCCTTGGAGCGCATGGAGCGCGTCTCGCCCTTGTTCGGGTCGAAGAGGCGCGTCTCCTGCTCGATCTCGCCGCCATCTTCCAGAATGCCGATCTGGCGGCGGGCTTCGTATTCGATCGCCTGGCCGATGAAGCGGATCGAGTTGACGTTCTTGATCTCGCAGCGCGTGCCGAAACCTTCGCCCGGACGGCGAACGGAGACGTTGACGTCGGCGCGCATCGAACCTTCGTCCATGTTGCCGTCGCAGGTGCCGAGATAGCGCACGATCGAGCGTAGCTTGGTCATATAGGCCTTGGCTTCGTCGGACGAACGCATGTCGGGCTTGGAGACGATCTCCATCAGCGCGACGCCAGAACGGTTGAGGTCGACATAGGACATGGTCGGGTGCTGGTCGTGCATCGACTTGCCGGCATCCTGCTCCAGGTGCAGGCGCTCGATGCCGATCTCGATATCCTCGAACTGACCCTGGCGGTCCGGGCCGAGCGAAATGACGATCTTGCCTTCGCCGACGATCGGATCCTTGAACTGCGAGATCTGATAGCCCTGCGGCAGGTCGGGATAGAAATAGTTCTTGCGGTCGAAGAGCGAGCGCTTGTTGATCTGGGCTTTGAGGCCGAGACCGGTGCGCACGGCCTGCCTGACGCATTCCTCGTTGATGACGGGCAGCATGCCGGGCATGGCGGCATCGACGAGCGACACGTTCGAATTCTGCGGCTTGCCGAATTCCGTCGAGGCGCCGGAGAAGAGCTTCGAATTGGACAGGACCTGGGCATGGACTTCCATGCCGACGATGACTTCCCAGTCGCCGGTGGCGCCGGGGATGAAGCGTTTCGGATCGGGCGTGCGGACGTCGACAAGGGTCATCTGATGCTCTTTGCAGGCTGTTCTTTTCCACCCGTGAGGTAAAGGAAATGACGTGCCGGTGCAAGACTTTCGCCATGGGGTGCATCGCCGTTTGAGGCCTTCGGCAGCATTTGCCACCCGTTAACGCAGGCCCGATAGGGTTCGCGAATGACGACGCTTGGTATCATCACATTGGCCGCGCTGTTTCTGGCGCTGAATCTTTTCGTTTTTTCCATCTACTTCCTCGACAAGCAGGCGGCGCGCGACGGCCGGCGGCGCATCAGCGAGCGCACGCTTCTGACACTTGCGCTGGTAGGCGGCAGCCTCGGCGCAGTGGCAGCGCAGCAGATCCTGCGGCACAAGACGAGAAAGGAGCCTTTCCGGTCAATCCTGGCGGGTATCCTGGTTCTGCACGGCGCACTGGCGACAGTGCTGGCATTCGCGCCGCAATGGAGCCTGCACCTCCTTCAGGATTTCTGAAACGTCAGAACTCCTGCCCATATCCGCCTTGGCCGTCCGAAATGAGCTGTTTCGTCAGCCCGACAGAGGGCACGTCGCGATCGAGCTTCGGATTATAGGCGACCGAGAGCCAGTGGATGCCATAGCCATGCTTGCGGAAGAAGCCGATCGCCTCGTTGTTGCCGGAATGGGTCTGCATTGCCGCCTTCTCGAAGCCCTGTTCGGCGATATCCTTTTCGATGCGTTCGAGAAGAGCCGAACCAAGCCCCTGGCGCGTAAAGATGGGATCGATCCAGAAGTCAGAGATGGTTTCATCCAATCCCTCGCGCGCCGCCCAGCCTGCGACCTGGCCGTTCTGCTCGATGACGGTGATGGTCAGCCAGTCATTTTCCACGAAGTTGCGAAAAGCGCTGCGCGCCGCGTCGATCATCGCGTCCGATTCGCCGATCGACGCCATCGCAATTTGCCAGGCCCTCAGCCCGATCTCGCTCAACAGTTCCGCTTCCCCGTCGCGGGCATTGCGCATGTGGATCAACGACACCTCCGCGTTACCCCTCAACTAGACCATTGAGTCGCGGAATTTACCAGTGCCTCCAAAGGGATGATGGGCACGAAAGCGCGGTTTTCGACTGGTTTTGAGCGGTAGCCACGCTCTTGACCGCTTTTTCCGGGCTGAATAATAAGTCTTATCGAGGTGTTTTATGTTGAGCCTGCCTGAGACCCGGTAAAGGCCCTGCCCGCAAGTTTTCTTGCGCGCGCGGGCCCGAAAAAACGAAGCCCTGACGTTCGAACGAGCGCCAGATCGTTTTTGTGCGCCCTGCCGGGCGCGATACCGGATCTCACAACATGGATATTTCCCGCACGGAGCAGCGCATCCTGCATCTCATGGCCCAAGGTGGCCGCATCGAAATTACCCGCGACGACAACAGAAAGATCGAGAACGTCAGTTGCTTCACCCGCGACGGCTGGCTCTATCCCGGCGTCGGCCTCGATCTCTTCCGCAGGCTGAAGCGCCTCAAGGCAATCAAGTCTTCCAGCGGCCAGCCCTACCGGATCACCGAACGGGGGCTGAGGCTGGTCAGATCACAGCTGGACAATAGGTAGTTCGGGCAACCAACCCTGATCGCGCGTTCAACGGCGCGGTTAGGCCGAATCTGTTTCCGGTGTCCAACCAGATTCAATCCGCTCGACCAACAACGTATCGTTCCACACCCCACGAATCGACAGCTGACGCTGTTCAGCGGATAACTGTCCGATCCGCCATTCCTTTTCACCATCCCACAGCCACCAAACGCCCACCTTCCGCGTAGCCGGATCTATGACACCGGCGCGGAACGTCGGGAATTTCGTGGCGTCAGATGGCAGCGGCACATTGCCAACAATTGACACAATACCTCGATCCACCGCTGCGCTTAGCGGAAAGAAACACATAAACACCGGCCGGCTGTTTGCTAAATCGACAAAACTGTCGGGCCGAGCATCAAAAAATTTCCCGAACACCCGAAGCAACGCACCATATTGCTTATGCTTGTGCGCGTAATGCGCGTAAGCGAGTCCTTTCGCAGTGTTGATCTCGATAATATCGCCGATTCTCAGCGTCGCCATTTTAGTACCCCGGATAGCCAACTTGTTTCAACAGATCGGCCCCGCGTTGCGATGCTCCAGCAGATGCGGGGTTTAATTTTGCGATGCTGTTAATCACGTTCATCAATCCACCATTTTTGGCCAAACCGTACTTCTCAATAAGAACTTGCTCAACACCCTTGGCATCTATCCTAGAAAGGTTACTCAGCCCTGGGATCGCTTCAATGGCAATGCCTTTGGAACTCAAGTGCTCGGCGGCCCGCCGCTCCAGATTGTTTGTGATGCCAACGTACTTCACCTCTCCAGCCAAATTCACCGCACGATAAACAAGATTTTCACCAGCTTTAAGCGCCAGCTTTCCGGCAACCTTACCTTCTGGCCCGCCAACTAGGGCCGATCGACATTCATTGTAGCCATATCATGATAGCGGCGAGTTGGATGAATCCAGTGAAATGAATGGTTCGACGCTCGTAGCGGGTGGCGAAGCGTCGAAAGTGCCTTGAGCCGATTGAAGCAGCGTTCGATGCGGTTGCGATGCTTGTAGGCGACAGGATCATGCGGAATGATGATCTTGCGGGAGCGTTTTGATGGAATGACTGCCTCGGCGCCCATAGCCTTGATCGTCTCGCGCAAGGCGTTGCCGTCATAGGCTTTATCGCCGAGCACAGCCTTTCCTATCTGACCATCGAGCAGAGCCGGGGCGTGCGTGATGTCACCGGCCTGGCCGGCCGTCACGACAAAGCGCAGGGGGCGGCCGAGCGCATCGGCCAGCATATGGATCTTGGTCGTCAATCCACCTCTGGAACGCCCCAGCGCCTGATCCTTGGCCCCCCTTTTCCGCTCGCCGCCTGCTGATGAGTGCGGACGATGGTGCTGTCGATCATCAGATACTGGTTATCCCGGTCCGCTGTGAGTGCGTCGAAGACCCGCTCCCATACGCCGGCATGGCACCAGCGGCTGAAGCGGCGATGCACTGTTTTCCATTTGCCGTAGCGCTCAGGCAGGTCCCGCCAATGTGCGCCTGAGCGTAGAACCCACAGACAACCATTCACGAATAGACGATTATCCGCACCTGTCCGACCTGGATCGCTGGCCTTGCCCGGCAGCAAAAGRACAATCTTCGACCACTGCGCCTCGTTCAACTCGTATCGCTTCACACCCATCAAAGGTCTCCGTGCTCAACACGGTGCGCTATGAATCAGTCATCAACTGATTTGGGAATCCTGAATGTCGATCG
>NZ_JARWKX010000024.1:0-90016 GCF_047445895.1 Rhizobium sp. BR 249
CCGTGTCCGTTCCTGCGGCGGCGTTCTCGACGACGACGTCGCCGACATTGTCGACGACATAGGTGTCGTCGCCCACTCCGCCGATCAGGCTGTCGGCGCCAAACCCGCCATTCAGCACATCATTGCCGGCGCCGCCGGTGATAATGTTGGCCAGCGCATTGCCGGTGCCCGTGAAGTTGCCGGATCCCGTATAGCTCAGGTTCTCGACATTGGTCAGCGCGGCGATCGAGTAAGCTGAAAGCACCGTCCGCAACTCGTCAGTGCCGCCGCCCGCCGCCTCGACGATCACGTCGCCCGCATTGTCGACCACATAGATGTCGTTGCCCGCGCCACCGCGCAGACTGTCGGCGCCGGCGCCGCCGTCCAGCAGATCGTTGCCGGCACCGCCGACGATCGCGTTGGCAAGCGCATTGCCGGTTCCGGTAAACGCCCCGGTGCCGAAGTAGGTGAGGTTCTCGGTATTGGCGCCAAGCGTGTAGGCGCTCAGGTTCGTCCAGACCGTGTCCGTTCCTTCGGCGGCGTTCTCGACGACGACGTCGCCGACATTGTCGACGACATAGGCGTCGTTGCCCACTCGACCGATCAGAGTATCGGCGCCAACCTCGCCATTCAGCACATCGTTGCCGCCGCCACCGGTGATAACGTTGTCGAGCGCATTGCCGGTTCCGGTAAAGGCTGCCGTGCCGATATAGGTGAGGTTCTCGACATTGCTGCCRAGCGTATAGTTTGCCAGCGCGCGAACYGTGTCGATACCCTCGTCGGYATTCTCGACGACGACGTCGCCGGTGGAGATGACATAGGTGTCGTCGCCCGCYCCGCCCTTCAGCGTRTCGATCCCCGCTCCGCCGGTGATAACGTTGTCGAGCSCATTGCCRGTTCCGGTAAACGCCCCCGTGCCGAAGGAGATGAGGTTCTCGGYATTGGCGCCAAGCGTGTAGGTGCTCAGGTTCGTCCAGACCGTGTCCGTTCCTGCGGCGGCGTTCTCGACGACGACGTCGCC
This sequence comes from Rhizobium sp. BR 249, assembly GCF_047445895.1. Taxonomy (NCBI): domain Bacteria; kingdom Pseudomonadati; phylum Pseudomonadota; class Alphaproteobacteria; order Hyphomicrobiales; family Rhizobiaceae; genus Rhizobium; species Rhizobium sp. BR 249. The sequence goes on from NZ_JARWKX010000024.1 coordinate 1,001, forward strand.
GACATTGTCGACGACATAGGTGTCGTCACCCGCTCCGCCGATCAGGCTGTCGGCGCCAAACCCGCCATTCAGCACATCATTGCCGGCGCCGCCGGTGATAATGTTGGCCAGCGCATTGCCGGTGCCCGTGAAGTTGCCGGATCCCGTATAGCTCAGGTTCTCGACATTGGTCAGCGYRGCGATCGAGTAGGCTGAAAGCRCCGTCCGCAATTCGTCAGTGCCGCCGCCCGCCGCCTCGACGATCACGTCGCCCGCATTGTCGACCACATAGATGTCATTGCCCGCGCCACCGCGCAGACTGTCGGCGCCGGCGCCGCCGTCCAGCAGATCGTTGCCGGTGTTGCCGACGATCGCGTTGGCAAGCGCATTGCCGGTTCCGGTAAACGCCCCGGTGCCGAAGTAGGTGAGGTTCTCGGTATTGGCGCCAAGCGTGTAGGCGCTCAGGTTCGTCCAGACCGTGTCCGTTCCTTCGGCGGCGTTCTCGACGACAACGTCGCCGACATTGTCGACGACATAGGCGTCGTTGCCCACTCGACCGATCAGAGTGTCGGCGCCAACCTCGCCATTCAGCACATCGTTGCCGCCGCCGCCGGTGATAACGTTATCGAGCGCATTGCCGGTTCCGGTAAAGGCTGCCGTGCCGATATAGGTGAGGTTCTCGACATTGCTGCCGAGTGTATAGTTTGCCAGCGCGCGAACCGTGTCGATACCCTCGTCGGCATTCTCGACGGCGACGTCGCCGCCATTGTCGACGACATAGGTGTCGTCGCCTACTCCGCCGATCAGAGTGTCGGCGCCATACCCGCCATTCAGCACATCATTGCCGGTGCCGCCGGTAATCGTGTTGGCGACTGCATTGCCGGTGCCCGTGAAATTGCCCGATCCCGTGTAGATCAGGATCTCGACATCGCTGTCGAGCGCATGGTTTGAAAGCGCCGTCTGGACCGTGTCCGTCCCCTGGTTACCGAACTCGATCACAGAATCGAATCTATCGTCGACAACATAGAGGTCGTTGCCCACCCCGCCCGCCATCCAGTCGGAATCAGCCCCCCCGATCAATGTATCGTTGCCGGCACCACCATAAAGCGAATCATTTCCGGCATTGCCCCAGAACGTATTGTTCGCCTCGTTGCCTACGATATTGTCGTTGCCGGAGCCGGCCTGAACATTCTCGATCAACGACGCAAGGTTGCCGTTATAAAGAAGCGCGTTGAAAATGTTGCCGCGGGCATAGCCATCGTTCGGACCACCCCACAGATCGGCTAGCTGGCTTTGGGAAAAGACCGAGTATCCCCCCGCTCGCAGGTCGATACTGAGGGCGGTGGTATAAGCACTCAAATCATAGGTATCGATACCGCCGCCGTCCCAGATTGTCGCGAAGATCCGGTTGGCATCAGGGGTGATGGCCGCAACCCCGTCGACATAGGTGACACCTTCGTTCGGATTCCACTTGTAGACGGTATCGCCGCTGTTCGTGGTGTAGTCTGCACCATACATTTCCTGCAGAGCGGCGATGTCGAGCATCATGAAGGTCTGTGGCGCGCCGTCAGCCTCGTACTTGTACCCGCCGCTCGTACTGTCTCCGACATATGTACGATAGGTCATGATCGTATATTCGACCGAATCGTACGCGCGCGGAACGACCGTGGGATTGTAGAAAAAATCCGGTTCGTGAGCATGTTTCAGCCCGAGAGCATGACCGAGTTCATGCGCCAGGGTGTGTCCCGCATAGTTGCCGAACTCCGGATAGCGATAGTCGGATTCCGTGCCAGCATATTCCGTCCCGAACCAGACATCACCGCCGCTGTTGCTAGAGTCCGGATAGTAGCCCCATGCCGTCGAAGGCAGGGACGACTGAGCGAACCGCACGGTTGCGGTATCGGCGCTTCCCGCCGCGAAATTGGCGTTCGTAAACCCCTCTACCGAAAAACCGTCATTTGCCGCGTTTCCATAGGATTGCTCCATAAAAAACAAAGCTGCAGATTGCTGTTGCGAGGAAATCGACGAGAAATCGAAATCTTTCTCGCCGCTATAGGAATACGATGTCGAGAGAGTGGGAAACGCATAGGTTATCGTGCCGTCCCAGGCAATGCCGCTGAGAAGCCCGTCAATTTTCTTATCCCCCGTCAAGAACACATCCTTCGTGGAGGTAATAATGCCTGTCATCGGATCCCCGTTTGCCTATGCTGCTCTACCAGAGCGCCGTGCGTCCTTTCGGACGCCAAAGAACGCTCTACATTTTCAATCTTCAAATCGTGCTTTCCGAAAATCGATTCCGATTTTCGGGCCAATGCGCTAACGCGTATATCCGACGGAGTAACTTCGCGATTAACGCGCGTCATCGGATCGATAGGTCTGTACTTCCCTGACGGATTCAACCCGGCGAACACCTGAAAGGATCCGCTTCGTAGTTTGACGATAGGGGGGATCGGCATGGTTCGAAGCCGTTGCTCCGCGACCTTATCCGCGACACGCGCCCTGAGCCCGATAATCTTGGCGGCTCTCTGAATGCCTTCGGCCCGGGACGAGCATCCCTTCAACGTCAGGTCGCGCCGCAATTGAGCCGCGTCGGCAGCAATTCGATAGAACGCAGCAATCCCGCAGGGCTCACGAAGACCGGAGTCCAGATGCTGCGAAATGACGCCATCCATACGCGGAATTATTCCCCTCAAAGCTGCGGATTTACCGCGAGTGCGGAACCTGCTGCGGTTGTTTGTGGAGATGTAGCTCACGCAGAGGTAAGGCACCATGGGGGTGCTTGTGTTTCCTGCTTTTTTAAGTGGGTGTGGCTAATAAGCAGCAAATTTCCCGTCACTAACGTAAGCTCGCTACCTCGTGCCTCGCGACTGGGGCAGTTGCTCGCGTTTCCCGGGCACGGCTTCGAGCCATCACCGTTCCATCGTCCTTGGCAATCCTCGACCGACGACAGAAACGGTGAACCGCTGCAAATCTTTGCACGCCAGGCTTAATCCCAAAAGAAAGACTTGCCGACCTCACGGGCCGCATCGGACTGTGACACACCGATATCCTTGAGTTCGCTCGCCATCAGGCCTCTCAATGCGCGCCGGCCTTCCCGCTTCTCATGCCAGAGAAGAATAGCCGCCCAGATTCGGCCGAGACGCGTCGTCTCGGCTGGCTCGGCCGGCAAGGCAATCACTCTTCTGTCTTCGAAGGAGACAATTGGTACAATTGGCATTTTGCTTTCAGGCAAAGCAGACATTCCAGGAATCCTTTCGGCGATCCGTTGGAATTGACTCTTAATCTTGACAGATACAAGGTGACAATATAAGCAATTGTCACCATGACAAATTGGCTTCCTGATCTTTCACGCGGTTCCGGGCCGGTCTATCTCCGGCTCGCCGACAGCATCGAATCCGCCATATCGAGCGGCGCCCTGCCCGCCGGCAGCAAGTTGCCGCCGCAGCGCAACCTTGCCTATGACATCGGCGTGACGATCGGCACGATCGGGCGCGCCTATGCATTGGTGCACGAGCGCGGCTTGGTCGCGGGCGAAGTCGGGCGCGGCACCTATGTGCTGAACCGTTCCGAGACCCCGCCCGGCGAACAGAGCGATCCATTGACCGTCTCGCTTGGCGGCACCCGCTTCCAGGATGCGCCTGCCAATAAGATCCGCTTCGATACCACCGCTGCTCCCGACCTCGGCCAGGGCAAGATCATATCGGGCGTTCTCGCGGAGATCGGCGAACAGCATCTGGCGGAGATTTCCTCCTACTCCCGAAGTTTCCCGCCGAACTGGTTCGAAGCCGGACGTCGCTGGCTTGCCCGCAGCGGCTGGACGCCGGACGTCGAAAATATCGTCCCGACGCTCGGCGCCCATGCGGCGGCGATCGCCGTTATCGGCGCCGTCTCGGCTCCGGGCGACAAGATCGTCTTCGAGAATCTCAGCTATACCCAGGTCAGTCGCAGCGCCCGCCTTCTTGGTCGCCGCACGGTGACGGTCGATTCCGATGAATTCGGCATGATCCCCGAGGATTTCGAGCGGCTTTGCCAGCAGCAGCACCCGAAGCTCGCCTTCCTGATGCCGACGGTCCATAACCCGACGGTGGCGATCATGCCCTATGAGCGGCGTGCCGCGATCGCCGGCATCGCCAGGAAGCACGGCGTCTGGTTGATCGAGGACGATCTCTATGGCGGCATGGCCGATGACGATACGCCGCTGCTTGCAGCACTTGCGCCCGATCGCACCTTTCTCGTCAACGGCCTGTCGAAATCGGTCGCCGCCGGCGTGCGCGGCGGTTGGGTTGCCTGCCCGCCGCATTTCGCGCAGCGCATCAAGGTAACGCACAGGATGATCACAGGCGGCCTGCCCTTCATCCTGGCGGAGACCTGTGCACGGCTCGTCGAAAGCGGCGCCGCGCACGAGATCCGCAAGTCGAGCGTTGAGGAGCTTGCCCGCCGTACCCAGCTGGCCCGCGAGTATTTGCAGGGTTTCGATTTCGAATCGCACCCGCATGCGCCCTTCCTCTGGCTGAAGCTCCCTGAGCCCTGGATGTCCGGCACCTTCAAGAATGCCGCCTTCCGCGACGGCGTGCTGGTCGACGACGAGGACGAGTTCAAGACGGCGCGTGGCGAAAAAACCTATCACCGAGTTCGCGTCGGTTTCTCCTCGCCGAAAACAGGACAGGAGCTGATCTCGGGCCTGATGATCCTGCGCCGTCTCTTAGAAAATGGCGGCTCCGCCTATGACGGCGAAATATGACCTGTTGCAAATACACGTCATAGTTCCGAAAAAATATCCGCGTTGAATCGCGGTTCTTTACCCCTCTGCCTGCCATGCTACCTCTTTGTCATTCCTCCTTGGGTGAGGGAATCAAAGGACAGCGGATGAAGATCGACTTCAACAAGGTCGTTCTGCGCTTCTTGGGTATTGCGTCAGTAGGGACGGTTATGGGCTTTTTTGCCATGGCCAACTCTGCAAGTGCAGGTGAACAAATATTCGACGAATTGCGCTTCGGCGCCTCGGCCTCGGTACAATCGGGCCACTCCCGGGAAAACGGCGTTTTTCCCGAAATTACCGCCCTCTTCGATCCCTTCGGCTATGATGAGACGGTCGGCTGGCAGCGGCTGCTGCATCCGCGGGTCCATGTCGGCACCTCGATCGGCACATCGGGCGAAGCCACGCAATTCTTCACCGGCTTCACCTGGACGGTCGATTTCAACGAGAAGCTCTTTGCCGAAGCCGGTTTCGGCGGCGTCATCCATACCGGCGATCTCGATGAAGATGATGACGGCCCTGGACTCGGCTGCCGCGTCCTCTTCCACGAATATGTCGGCGCCGGTTATCGTTTCACCCGCAATTGGAATGTGATGGCCCAAATTGCCCATTCCTCCCATGCCAATCTCTGCGACGGACCTAACGACGGCATGACGCGCGCCGGCCTGCAGGTCGGCTACAAGTTCTGATCATCTGATCTTTTATTGGAACACTCTGCCCGCCCTCTGTTGACGGCGGGCATTTTCCTGTCGCGCGCCGCCGCTACATGAGCTAAAGACAGCGCGAAACGCGCCAGGGACTTTCCGCTCATGACCATTCCAAACACCATCCCGATCACGCCGGAACTCATCGCAAGCCATGGCCTGAAGCCGGACGAGTACCAGCGCATCCTGGACCTGATCGGCCGCGAGCCGAGTTTCACCGAGCTCGGCATCTTCTCGGCCATGTGGAACGAGCACTGCTCCTACAAATCCTCGAAGAAGTGGCTGCGCACGCTGCCGACAAAGGGGCCGCGCGTCATCCAGGGCCCGGGCGAGAATGCCGGCGTGGTCGATATCGATGACGGCGATTGCGTCGTCTTCAAGATGGAGAGCCACAACCACCCCTCCTATATCGAACCGTACCAAGGTGCGGCGACCGGCGTCGGCGGCATCCTGCGCGACGTCTTCACCATGGGCGCGCGCCCGATCGCCGCGATGAACGCGCTGCGCTTCGGCGAGCCGGATCATCCGAAGACCCGCCACCTCGTCTCCGGCGTCGTCTCCGGCGTCGGCGGCTACGGCAACTCCTTCGGCGTGCCGACGGTCGGCGGTGAAGTCGAGTTCGATGCACGCTACAACGGCAACATTCTCGTCAACGCCTTTGCCGCCGGTATCGCGAAATCGAACGCCATCTTCCTCTCCGAAGCCAAGGGCGTGGGCCTCCCGGTTGTCTATCTCGGCGCCAAGACCGGCCGCGACGGCGTCGGCGGCGCGACGATGGCTTCGGCCGAATTCGACGAATCGATCGAGGAGAAGCGCCCGACCGTTCAGGTCGGCGACCCCTTCACCGAAAAGTGCCTGCTCGAAGCCTGCCTTGAGCTGATGCAGACCGGCGCCGTCATCGCCATCCAGGACATGGGTGCCGCCGGCCTCACCTGCTCGGCCGTCGAAATGGGCGCCAAGGGCGATCTCGGCATCCTGCTCGAACTCGACAAGGTGCCGGTGCGTGAAGAGCGCATGACCGCCTATGAGATGATGCTCTCGGAAAGCCAGGAGCGCATGCTCATGGTGCTGCAGCCGGAGAAGGAAGAGCAAGCCAAGGCGATCTTCGTCAAATGGGGCCTCGATTTTGCCATCGTCGGCAAGACGACCGACGATCTGCGCTTCCGCGTCGTGCATCAGGGCGAGGAAGTCGCCAACCTGCCGATCAAGGATCTCGGCGACCAGGCGCCGGAATATGATCGCCCCTGGCGCGAATCCGGCAAGCAGGCTCCCTTGCCCGCCAATCTCGTCGCCGCGCCGCAGGACTATGGCCAGGCGCTGCTCCAGCTCGTCGGCTCCGCCAACCAGTCGAGCCGCCGCTGGGTCTATGAGCAGTACGATACGCTGATCCAGGGCAATTCGCTGCAGCTTCCGGGCGGCGATGCCGGCGTCGTGCGCGTCGACGGCCATCCAAGCAAGGCGCTCGCCTTCTCCTCGGACGTCACGCCGCGTTATGTCGAGGCCGATCCCTTCGAGGGCGGCAAGCAGGCGGTTGCCGAATGCTGGCGCAACATCACCGCGACCGGCGCCGAGCCGCTCGCCGCCACCGACAATCTCAACTTCGGCAACCCCGAAAAGCCTGAAATCATGGGCCAGTTCGTTCAGGCGGTGAAGGGCATCGGCGAAGCCTGCCGCGCGCTCGACTTCCCGATCGTCTCCGGCAACGTCTCGCTCTATAACGAGACCAACGGCGTCGCCATCTTGCCGACCCCGACGATCGCAGGCGTAGGCCTGCTGCCGGACTGGCGCAAGATGGTCCGCATCGGCAGCGCCAATGACGGCGACAAAGTGATCATGATCGGCGTGGACGGCAGCCACCTCGGCCAGTCCGTCTACGTGAGAGACGTGCTTTCCAGCCGCGAAGGTCCCGCACCTGAGGTCGATCTGTTCGCCGAGCGCCGCAACGGCGATTTCGTCCGCTCCGTCATCCGCAACGGCCAGGCGACCGCCTGCCACGACATTTCCTCGGGCGGCCTTGCCGTCGCTCTCGCCGAAATGGCCATGGCATCGGACAAGGGCCTGACGATCGATCTCGGCGAATGCAAGGGTGCGCCGCATGCGCTGCTCTTTGGTGAAGACCAGGCCCGTTACGTGCTGACGGTGCCGGCCGATGTCGCCGATTTCGTCTGCGCCAACGCCGAAGGAGCCGGCGTTCCCTTCCGCCGCCTCGGCACGGTCGGGGGAGCCGCACTCGTCGTCGGCGATCTCATCTCGCTGCCGATTCAGCAATTGCGCGATGCCCATGAATCGTGGTTCCCTGATTTCATGGAAGGCCGCGGCGAACTGGCCGCGGAATGATGCGCAAGGAGTAACGATCATGGCCATGAAACCCGGCGATATCGAAGACATGATCAAGGCTGGGATTCCCGGTGCCAAAGTGACGATCCGCGATCTGGCCGGTGACGGCGACCACTACGCCGCCGAAGTCGTCGCCGAAGTCTTCCGCGGCAAGAGCCGCGTACAGCAGCACCAGATGGTCTACGAGGCGCTGAAGGGCAATATGGGCGGCGTGCTGCACGCGCTCGCCCTGCAGACCTCCGCGCCGGATTGACGTTCAGCTTCGACCGGTTGAAGTTTTGAAATGAACAGGCCCGGCTGGAAGATTTCCTTCTTGTCGGGTCCTTTGTTTTCTGGGCACGAAGCGGTTCCAGACCACAAAGGCGTCCGGACTGGTTAGGCGCCGTACCTCAACCACCCTCATTCCTGTGCTCGTCACAGGAATCTAGCCACCGCGCGTCCGCGCGGTGAATGACTCACTTGCCTGAAAGAAAAGGTTCTCCCGCGCCCAAGGACTTGGGCGCACTGGATTCCTGTGACAAGCACAGGAATGAAGGCGGGGAGGTAGAAGCACTTTACCCCGCCAACGAGCTCGACACGATGCAGTATGCCTCTCAGCCTATCGCTGCTGAGCGCCCTCAAACCGGCAGCTTGTCCTGCTCCGGATAGGCAAAGACCGAAGCCGGCATCGGGCCGGCGGTGAGCAACGTGAAATCGAACGAGGATTTCATGTCCGGTCCGAGCACATATTGCCGATGGACCCGCAGTTGGTCCTTGCGGATTTTGCGGTAATGCTTGGCCGTCAACATCTGCTTGACGCGGATGAGAAGGATCTTCGCCGGGGGCGCATCGGCATGGCCGCAGACGGCAACGACCGGCACCTTGTAGAAATTGATCGAATCCGTCAGGCACTGCACGTCGAGCCAGGAAATCTCGGGACAGCGGGCGATCAGCCCGACGCGGGCGCGAAGCAGCTTCGCCGATGACAAGAGTGCGCATTGCAGGACCGCGCTGCCGAGCGTGGCAAACACGACGCGCTTGCCCTTGAAGATCTCCGGCTCCCTTTCGAGCAGAATGCCGATGACATGGGCGGCGACGCTTGATCCCATGCTGTGCGACGAGATCACATATTCATCCGCCTCTTCCATGAGCGCCTTGCGCACGGCAACGGCCCGGCCCTCCAGCCAATCGTTGAATTCAGCCTGGTCCATACGGCCGAGCGCCACCGCCATTTCCCAATCGGCAAAGAGATGCAGCGTATGGAAACGCTCGGAAAACGGCAGGAAGGCGAAGATGAAGAAGCAAAGCGCCAGCGATCCGCTCCAGAGCATGTGCCAGGCCGGGAAGCCGAGACCATAAGGCAGGAGAGCGATCTGCGCCGTCAACGCGATCGCCAGGGCTGTCAGCAGGAAGGGGAACAGGAAGAACAGGCCGAAACGCCAGGCATGGCGGAAATATCCCCGCATGCCGCCCTCGAGCATGATCTCAACGCAGCTTCGAAAGCCCGCGATGATGCGGCTTACCGTGCTGCGGCTGCGCAGCCGGCGCACGAGCACATCATGCTCGACCATGTGGATCCGGCTCTTCGTCTGCCAGCTATGGGAATCCGACCCGCCGCCGATCGCCTCGCTCGTCATCACCTCGAAGCTGAGGGGATCGCTTCCCGCCTCCGGCGTTCCCGTCTCGATCGAATAGCCCCACACCGCGGCGCTCTGCCTGGCCGAGCGCTCATAGCGAGCCCTGTGGGCAGCGCCGTCGAGGGGCTCGAAGCCCGGGAAATGCAGGACGACCCGCTTCTCGATCAGTTTCATTCCACTCTTTCGGCCGGGTCGATAGCCGGCATGCTACTGCGATCCTGCTGCCGTGCCGATATCGACGAAAAAGCAGGGATGGTCTCGAAGGCGTCTTGCTAACCGAACTCTTCCGGAATTCAATAGCGGGCATGTCGTTTCCACCACGAACGGAGAGGTTTTGTGGCCGATCTTGTCAAAGAATTGATATCAGGCGTCGTCGACACAGTGCTGAAGGAAATCCTGAAGAAAACCACCGGCCGGGTCACGAGGAAGCGCAGCAGGCGCAGGACCCGCCCCACGACAACAACAACGGCTGCGCGCAAGACGACGACGGCCAAACGCAAACCAGTCCGCAAACAGGTCAGCAAGCGGCGCACCGCCGCCGGCCGCAGCCGTCAACGCCGCGGTTGAGAAAAGCACTGCATCTCGCCCACCGTCACGCGACGGCAACAATCCCGAAGTGGTCTGACCAGATTGGTCTTTTTTTGGTTCGGGCGGCTGGAATTCCTGCTGTCGCATGCTATCTAAGGGAAACGATTGAAACGGCGGGCCTTTAACTCGCCTGTTGAAAGGATCAGGTCCTATGAGCGGCATTCACGAATTCATCGACAACGAAATCAAGAGCAACGACGTCGTCCTCTTCATGAAGGGCACGCCGCAGTTTCCGCAGTGCGGTTTCTCCGGCCAGGTCGTGCAGATTCTCGATTACATCGGCGTCGACTACAAGGGCATCAATGTGCTCGCCGATTCGGAAATCCGCCAGGGCATCAAGGATTATTCCAACTGGCCGACGATCCCCCAGCTTTATGTAAAGGGCGAGTTCATCGGCGGCTGCGACATCGTCCGGGAGATGTTCCAGGCCGGTGAGTTGCAGCAGCATCTCCAGGAAAACGGCGTCACCGTTCGCGGCGCCGCCTGACCGGTCACCGGGCGTCCGTCCGGTTTCCAAATCTGTTTCTCGAGTCCGAGGCGCTGCGGTGAGCAGCGCCTTAGCCTGTTTATGGGAATTTCATTGTGACAGATTCATCCCAAGCCGTGTCCGCGGGCCGCCTGCCCATGGGCAAGCGTGAATTCATCGCGCTTGCAGCCTTCCTGATGGCCATCAACTCGCTCGCGATCGATATCATGCTCCCGGCCCTGCAGCAGATCGGCGCCAGCCTCGGCGTCGAAAGCGAGAATCACCGCCAGTTCGTCGTCTCCTCCTATCTTCTCGGCTTCGGCTGCGCCCAGCTTTTCTACGGCCCACTCTCCGATCGCTTCGGCCGCCGCGCACCGCTGTTGACCGGCATCGTCATCTATATCGTTTCCGCCATCGGGATCGTTTTCGTTCCGTCATTTGCCGGCCTGCTGGTGCTGCGCTTCGTCCAGGGCATCGGTTCAGCCGCCACCCGCGTTATCACCATCTCCATCGTCCGCGACATCTATGGCGGTCGGCAGATGGCCGAGGTCATGTCGCTGATCATGATGGTCTTCATGATCGTGCCGGTGATTGCGCCAGGCACCGGCCAGGTGGTGATGTTCTTCGGCAACTGGCACCTGATCTTCCTTTTCATCGCCACCATGGCGACTGCGATCGGCGTCTGGGCCTATCTCCGCCTGCCGGAGACCTTGCATCCGCAGAATGTCCGCCCCTTCACCGCCCGCTCGATCTTCGGCGCCTTCAAGCTGGTGCTGACCAATCGCGTGGCGCTCTGCTACACCATCGCCAGCACCTTCATCTTCGGCGCGCTGTTCGGCTTCATCAATTCCGCCCAGCAGATATATGTCGGCATCTACGGCCTCGGCGTCTATTTCCCCTTCGCCTTTGCCGGCGTCGCGATCTTCATGTCGCTGTCGTCCTTCTTCAATTCGCGTTTCGTTGGCAAGCTCGGCATGCGCCGCCTGTCACATGGTTCGCTGCTCGGCTTCATCGCCATCAACACGATCTGGCTGATCGTCCAGATGGCGAGCTCCGAGCCGATGCCCTTCGCGCTGTTCATCTCCTTCTTCGGCCTTGCCATGTTCCAGTTCGGCTGGATCGGCTCGAATTTCAACTCGCTCGCCATGGAGCCTCTCGGCCATGTCGCCGGCACCGCCTCCTCCGTCCTCGGTTTCATGAGCACGGTCGGCGGCGCCATCATCGGCGCCGGCATCGGCCAGGCCTTCGACGGCACCGCGCTGCCGATGGTCGCCGGCTATTTCGCCGTATCGGTCGTCGGGCTGATCTTCGTGCTGATTGCCGAGAAGGGCCGCCTCTTCCACCAGCAGAACCCGGCCGTCTGAACGACCGGCCTCATTCGCCTAGGGGATATCTCCACATGACGCCGCCGCACAAACCGCACCAGGAAAACCAGGGCTCCCGCCGCATCGGCATGGGTTTCGGCGAGTTCGTCGTCACCATCGCCATCATGACCGCCAGCGTCGCCATGGCGATCGACAGCATGCTGCCGGCATTGCCGAATATCGGCCATTCCCTCGGCGTCACCAACACCAACGACGCGCAGCTCATCATCGGCGTGTTCCTCCTGGGCTTCGGCATCTCGCAGATATTCTTCGGCAGCCTTTCGGATACGTTCGGCCGCCGCAACATTCTGCTCGGCGGCCTCGTCTGCTACGTGATCGGGATGTTTGCCGCCGCAGCAACCGGCAGCTTCGAAATGCTGCTGGTGATGCGCTTCATCCAGGGCGTGGGCGGCGCGGCGGTGCGTATCACCACCATGGCTATCGTGCGCGACTGCTTCGGCGGCCGCGAAATGGCCCGCGTCATGTCTTATGTCATGATCGTCTTCATGATCGTGCCGATCGTCGCCCCCTCCGTCGGCCAGCTGATCATCCTCTATGCCAACTGGCACTGGATCTTCATCCTGCTCGGCGTCATCGCCACCATCCTGTTCGTCTGGGCGCTTCTGCGCCTGAAGGAATCGCTGCCGCCGGAAGAGCGGCTGCCGCTGTCGGTCGGCTCCGTCATGGATGGTTTCAAGACGGTGCTCACCAACCGCATCACCTGCGGCTACATGATCGGCCTCACCATGTTTACCGGTGTCATCAGCGCCTATGTGATTTCGGTGCAGCAGGTCTTCGGCGAGGTCTACGGTCTCGGTGACTGGCTGCCGATCGCCTTTGCGGCCACCGCCGGCGGCATCGCCCTCGCCAATTTCGCCAACGGCTTTTTCGTCCGTAAGTTCGGCATGCGCCGCATCTCGCACGCCGCCCTGCTGATCTTCACGGCGCTATCGGTTGTCGGTTTCATCATTTCGCTGGCCGGCAAGCCGGATTTCGCCCTCGCCTATGGCATCTTCACCGTCGTACTGATGATGTTTGCCCTGATCGCCACCAATTTCACCGCCATCAGCCTCGAGCCTATGGGCAATCTCGCCGGCACGGCGACCGCCGTCACCGGCTTCGTCTCGACGACCTTCGGCACCATCCTCGGCGGCCTGGTCGGCCAGATGTTCAACGGCACGGTGCAGCCCCTCTTCGCCGGTTTCGCGCTCTTCGGCCTCCTCACGATCGCAGCCACCCTCTGGGCGGAAAATGGCAAGCTCTTCACGCACCCAGGGGACAGCCCGCAGCTCGATCCAGGGGCGGCTCACTTCTAGAGAGGCACGTCGGCTTTTCAGCCCTCGGGTCTCAGCTCCTACGTCTCCAGGTCAGCATTGTGAAACCGAACACCTCTGGCGCCTTGCAGCGGTTCAGGGCATCCTATGATGGCTGAAAATTGTGTTTATGCAGTTGGAGGAATGCGATGCGCTGCTTTACCGTGCTTGGACCCTCGCAGACCGGAAAATCAACAGTCGTGGAAAAGCTCGGCTCCCTGGAGGGGGCGCCGAGAAAATCCAAGTCCCCTTATGGATTGAACCTCACAGAATTCACCTTTGGAAACGAGGCGTGGTGTGCGCTGGATGCGCCAGGACCCAACGAAGCGTTGGCGCATGCACAGCACGCGCTTCTTGCCAGCGACGCCTGCATCCTGTGCGTTTCATCGGCACCCGAGGAGGCTGTGCTCGCCGCGCCCTATCTGCGGATAGTCGAAGCCTCGGGGACGCCGTGCATCCTCTTCGTCAACCGAATGGACGAACCGAGAGGGCGGCTGAGGGACGTGATCGCCGCGCTTCAAGACTACGCCAACCACACGCTTTTGCTTCGCCAGATCCCGATCCGCGAGGGAGACAAGATCGTAGGCAGTTGCGATCTGATTTCGGAACGGGCGTGGCGCTACCGGGAAGGCCAGACTTCGGCGCTGATCGCAATCCCCGAAAGTGCTGCCGAGCGCGAGCACGAAGCGCGCAGCGAGCTCCTGGAACACCTGTCCGAATTCGATGACTGGCTTCTCGAGGAACTGATCGAAGATCGCGAGCCGCCCAGCGACGCGCTCTATGCCATTTCATCGCGGGTTCTCAGCGAAAACAGGATTATTCCAGTCCTGATCGGTGCCGCAAGTCACGGCAACGGCATGATGAGGCTGATGAAGGCGCTGCGCCACGAGGCGCCGCCGGTAGGGATTCTCAGACAGCGCCTGGCTCGTGCGGGCAATGTCGATGAAAACAAGCTGACCGCCGTGAGCTTCCATGCCTATCATCGTCAGAATATCGGCAAGACGGTGCTGGTGCGTGCGTTCGGTGAGGGACTGCGGCAAGGCGCATTACTGGGCGGCTCCAGCCTCGGCGCCGTGCAGGATCCCGCAAACGGACGGTCCAGCTCGGCGATCGTGCCTGCATCGGGGGATGTCTTCGCAACGGTCAAGTCCGACCACTTGCCCGTCCCGTCGCTGTTGACATCAGGCGCGACGGTTGCCCCGCCCGAATGGACCGAGCCACCGACGCCGATGCTTGAAAGGATCCTGGTCCCGGGCAGCGACCGCGATGAAAACAAGCTCTCCGAAACACTGGCTAAACTTTCCGAAACGGATCGCGGTCTTGTCGTTTTGCAGGAGGAAGGCACCGGCGCCCAGCTCGTCCGCGCCCAGGGCCCGGTACATCTGCGCGATCTCTGCCGAACCCTGTCCGACGTCTTCCACATCGACGTGACCGATCGAACGCCCAGACCGATCTACCGCGAGACAATCGCGAAGCCGTCCGAGGTTCACTACCGGCATCGCAAACAGACCGGCGGTGCCGGGCAATTCGCGGATGTGAAGCTGAGCATTCGCCCCAACGAGCGGGGCCGGGGCTTCACCTTCAGCGAAACCGTCAAGGGTGGCGTCGTTCCGCGCAACTACATCCCTGCCGTCGAAGCAGGCGCGCGCGAAGCGATGGAGAAAGGGCCGCTCGGCTTCCAGGTCATCGATGTCGGCGTAACGCTGTTCGACGGTCAGCACCATGCCGTCGACAGTTCGGAACACGCCTTCAGGACCGCGTCGAAAATGGGGGTGCGACAGGCGCTTTCCGAAGGGGCGGCCGTTTTAATGCAACCGGTCTTCCGCAGCGAAATTCACATTCCGTCGATCTATTCCGGCAGCCTCGTCCAGATCGTCTCCGCTCTCAAGGGTCAGGTTCTCGGCTTCGACCGGGATGAAACCGCGAAGGGATGGGACATCTTCCGGGCACTTGTTCCGGGTGGTGCACTTGACGATCTGGCGCGGGCGCTGCGCTCGGCGACGCAGGGCATTGGTTACTTTTCCAAGACCTTCGATCACTTCGAGGAGCTATACGGCAAGGAAGCGGATGCCATCGTGAGGGCACACGAGGAACCAGGCGTCGCACACTGAAACGTTCGCGCCACTTTCGCCGCATCCATTGTCCAGCAGCGTGCTGGTTCAGGCTCAAGAACTCGGCCTTTATTGGGAGAAGACGCAGGGCGTCGCATTTTGCTTCCGGGCGAAGCGACACCCCGATCATCGTTGCATGCCCATGGCGGAACCGATGAAGCCGACTCCGAATTGGGGGCAACGTGCGTGGCAACAGATCCTCGCTATCTTGTCGTGGCTCGGATCGCTGAGTGAAAGACATAATCGATGGACGACCGAATTCTGATCAGACCATACACGGCAGGCGACGCAGACGCGACGATCGAGATTTTTCTGCGCTCCATCCGGGAAGTTTCGTCGAAAGACTATTCGCCTGCCCAGATCGAGGCCTGGGCAAAAGTGGAAGACCCCAGCTTATGGGCGGAGCGAAGGATAAGCAGGCCAGCCTGGATCGCAGAAGTCGATGGAAGGCCTGCAGGGTTTTCCGATCTGACGGAAGACGGGTGCCTGGACATGATGTTCGTGCACCCTGAGTTTCAGAGCGTCGGCGTGGCGACCCACCTCTTGCGCAGGGTCGAGGAAGAGGCTTTCAAGCTGGGGTTCCGCAGAATTTACACGGAAGCGAGCAGAACCGCCCGCCCGTTTTTCGAACGGAAAGGGTTCCGCGTGTTGACGGGACAAATCGTCGAGAAACGCGGCCAAGGTCTGGAAAACTTCCTGATGGAAAAGGTCTACACTTGAGCTCACGGGCGCCGGCCGCAATTCAACGTCTGCAACCGGCCTTGCAACGGTCGGTTTATCAGACCGTAAAGACCTCACGCCGCAACATCTCCCACGAGGCCTTGTCGGGAGCCACCAGCAGCCCGCCGTCGAGATGGTGCGGCAAATAGGGCGAGCCGTCGAAACGCGCCGCATGGGCGCCGGCCTCCTGCGAGATCAGCGCGCCGGCAAGGTGATCCCAGGGCATCAGCTTGTTGTACATCAGGTAATGCACATGCCCACCGGCAAAGGTGCGGTATTCATGGGCCGCGCAGCGATAATTGGTGAGGAAGCGCACCTTGGCGAGATTGCCGAGGATCTCGGCCCGCTTTTCTTGCGCCAGATATCCGGTGGAGGCCATGCCGACCATCTGGTCGAGCGCGACCGGCCCGGCCGTGCGCAGGCGCTGCGCCTCGCCATCCGGCCGCCGCAGCCATGCTCCGCCGCCCTTTTCCGCCATCACCCAGTCGTCGCCCATCGGATCGTAAATGATGCCGGCGACCGTCTCGCCGCCCGATACGACGGAGGCCATCACGCCGAAGGCAGGAATGCCGGACGCGAAATTGAACGTGCCGTCGACGGGATCGACGACGATCGCAAGATCCGCATCCGCGAGCCTTGCCAGCAGCGCCGGCTCGGCCGCGACCGATTCTTCGCCGAGGAACAGCGCGTCAGGCCAGAGCTTCTCCGATTCCGCCTTGATCATCCGCTCGGCCTGCTCGTCGGCTTCGGTGACGAGATCCGTCGCCTCGCTCTTGGCACGGACATCCTCGCCACCGAGGCGGCGAAAGCGCGGCAGGATCTCCGCCTGCGCCGCACGACGCAGCAGATCGGCAAGCACGGTCACATCGACAGTCGCAGTCATATCAAATCCTTTCGGTCCCGCCTTTGGGAAAGGCCTCAAATCAGATGCCGACGATCTCGCGCCGGATCAGCTGCCAGCTTTCCCTATCAGGCGCGGAGATGATGCCGCCCGTCGTCTCGCCCGGACGATAGGGCGTTCCGTCGAATTTCGCCGTATGACCGCCGGCTTCCTGATGCGCGAGCACGCCAGCCAGATGATCCCAGGGCATCAGCTTCGCATGGCCGATGAAATGCAGCTTGCCGGAGGCGACCATCCAATATTCATAGGCCGAGCAGTTGAAAGCGAAGGTCATCCGGGCCTTTGCCATGTTGGCGCAGATCCGAGAGCGATCCGGATCTTCCATATGCCCCCACGAGAAGCCGCCGACCATCTGGTTCACTGCGGCGGGCTCGGCCACCTTCAGCCGGCTCGATTGCCCGTCCTGCCGCGTCAGGAAGGCGCCCGCCCCCTTGATCGCCGTCACCGTGTCGCCGAGAACGGGATCGTGGATGATGCCGGCGACGGTCTCGCCCCTGACGGTGACCGCAAGCATCGTTCCGAAGACGGGAAGCCCGGCGGCGAAATTGAACGTGCCGTCGACAGGATCGATGACGAAGGCAAGCTCGGCATCGGCAAGCGCCGGCACCACCGACTTATCGGCGTCGTAGGCCTCCTCCCCGACGACGAGCGCCGAGGGGAAACGCTCTTTCAGCGCGGCCGTGATCCTGTGTTCGGCAAGCAGATCCGCCTGCGTCACCAAATCGGTCGCCGAGGTCTTTTCCGAGACATCGGTAGCGCCGAGATTGCGGAAACGCGGCATGATTTCGGCACGCGCCGCTTGTTTGACGCACTCGCCGAGGAAAAGAACGTCCGTGTCTGATATAGTCATGCGAAATCTGTCCTTCATGCAATGAACAGCCTGCATAGCCGGCCTTTCATGAAGGATCGGTGACGCCAAGGCTGGAAAAATCGAAGAGTTTGGGATCGAGCAGATGTGATGGGTTCACATGCGAAAGCGCCCGCAACATCGTGTCCTTGCGCCCTGGCATGCGCCGCTCGATATCGGCGAGCATGTCCTTCATCGCATTGCGCTGCAATCCGTCCTGGGAGCCGCAGAGATCACAGGGAATGATCGGGAACTGCATGGCGGCGGCGAACCTGGCAAGGTCGTCCTCGGCAGCATAGGCAAGCGGCCTCAGAACCATCAGGTCGCCTTCGTCATTCAGAAGCTTAGCCGGCATCGAGGCGAGCCGTCCGCCATGGAAGAAGTTCATGAAGAAGGTTTCGAGAATGTCCTCGCGGTGGTGGCCGAGCACCAGCGCATCGCAGCCCTCTTCCCGCGCCACACGGTAGAGATTGCCGCGCCGCAGCCGCGAACAGAGCGAACAATAGGTCGCACCCTCCGGCACCTTCTCCTTCACGATCGAATAGGTATCCCGATATTCGATCCGGTGCCGCACGCCGATCCTCGTCAGATAATCCGGCAGAACATGCTTGGGAAAGTTCGGCTGGCCCTGATCGAGATTGCAGGCGATGAGCTCCACCGGCAGCAGGCCGCGCCATTGCAGATCGAGCAGCAGCGCCAGCAGTCCGTAGGAATCTTTGCCGCCGGAAAGGCCGACGAGCCAGCGCTTCTGCCCCTTCAGCATGTCGAAATCGTCGAAGGCCTGGCGCACTTGCCGGAGCAGCCGTTTACGCAGCTTATTGAAGGAGACCGAGCGCGGCGCATCGGAAAACAGCGCATGGCCGATACCGCTGTCGGCTTCGCCGGTTTCCAGATCATCCGCGATATTGGCTGCGATATTCATTGCTCCGTCCTATCGAAGATCCCAGACCTGCCTTAGCAGAAAGCCGCTCGGCAACACAGCGTCAATCGCCGAAAACAGACCAGCCGGTTCGCGCCGCAAGCATCTCAAGCGCCACGGCGCCAAGCTGCGAATTTCCGACCTTGTTCAGCCCTGGCGACCATACCGCGATCGACGCGATGCCGGGCGCCACAGCGAAAATGCCGCCGCCAACGCCGCTTTTTCCCGGCAGGCCGACATGATAGGCGAAATCGCCCGAACCGTCGTAATGGCCGCAGGTCAGCATCAGTGCATTGATGCGCCGCGCCCGCTTCGGCGAGACCACCGAATGACCGGTCATCGGGTTGCTGCCGCGCGCCGCCAGGAACAGCCCGGCGCGAGCCAGTTGCTCGCAGCTCATCGCGAGCGCGCATTGATGGAAATAGACGCCGAGCACGTGGTCGACGGGGTGGTCGAGATTGCGATAGGCGCGCATGAAATTGGCAAGCGCGGCATTGCGGTAGCCGGTCTGCGTCTCCGACCGCGCCACCTTGTCATCGATCGTGATCGACTCGTCATCGGCGAGATACCGCACGAAACGCAGAAGCTCGCCGATCGCCTCGCGCGGCGCATGGCCGGCCATGACGACATCGGTGACGGCGATTGCGCCGGCATTGATGAAAGGATTGCGCGGGATGCCGCCCTCATGCTCGAGCTGGACGATCGAGTTGAAAGCCGATCCCGAAGGTTCGCGCCCGACGCGTTTCCACAGGCTCTCACCGACCTTGCCGAGCGCCAGCGTCAGCATGAAGACCTTCGAAATGCTCTGGATCGAAAAGGCGATATCGGCATCGCCGACACGGTAGACCTTGCCGTCGACAGTGATGATCGCCATGCCGAACTGCCGCGGATCGATCTTGGCGAGTTCGGGAATATAGTCGGCGACCTTACCCTCGCCGATACGTGGCAGGATATCGCTGTAGATGCTGTCGAGGGTCGCCTGCAAATCCGTCATCGCTTCTCTCCGGATAACAAAAAAGCCGCCCAAAAGAGCGGCTTTTCCATATGCGAAAACGCCTGGTGTTTCTTAACGCGAATAGAATTCGACGACCAGATGCGGCTCCATGACGACCGGGAACGGAACGTCGCTGAGCGTGGGAACGCGTGCGTAGGTGGCGACCATCTTGTTGTGATCGACTTCGATATATTCGGGAACGTCGCGCTCGGCGAGGCTGACGGCTTCCAGAACGGTCACGAGCTGCTTCGACTTCTCGCGAACTTCGATGACGTCGCCGGCCTTGCAACGGTAGGAACCGATGTTGACGCGCACGCCGTTGACAGTCACGTGGCCGTGGTTGACGAACTGACGGGCAGCAAAGACCGTCGGAACGAACTTGGCGCGATAGACGATCGCGTCGAGGCGCGATTCCAGCAGGCCGATCAGGTTTTCCGAGGTATCACCCTTGCGGCGGTCGGCTTCGGCGAAGATCGCGCGGAACTGCTTTTCGCGCAGGTCGCCGTAGTAGCCCTTCAACTTCTGCTTGGCGCGCAGCTGCACACCGAAGTCCGAAAGCTTGCCCTTGCGGCGCTGGCCGTGCTGGCCCGGGCCGTATTCGCGACGGTTCACCGGAGACTTCGGACGGCCCCAGATGTTTTCGCCCATACGGCGGTCAATTTTGTACTTGGACGATTCGCGCTTGCTCATCGCATTTCCTTTCAAATGTTTATGGCGGCTTATTACCAAACCGCGCGAAGGAAACACGCCCTCCTCTGACCTCTTTCGAGACCTGACAGGATGCTCCGGTTAGCGAACAGGAACGATCCACGGGACATGTCAAATGAAACACCGGACATTGCTGCCCGGTGCTTGGCGCGGTCTTTAGAGGGCCGTCATGAAAATGTCAACAGCGGCTCGACGTTGAGAAGCAAGGTATTTGTCGCTATATATTGCGCAGACGCTTGGAGCAGCCAATGAAAACGACACTCGCAATTGATGACGACGTTCTCGACGCGGCCAAAGAGATAGCAGAACGCCAGGAGAAAAACCTTGGCGAAGTTATCTCAGACCTCGCTCGCAAGGCGCTGCAGCTCCAACAGCCGCCTGTTCGGCGTAACGGTGTGCCCCTTATCAAGAAAAAGCCTACAGGTCGAACGATTACACCCGAATTCGTCAACGAACTCCGCGATGAATATCCGTGACGTTTCTCCTCGACGTCAATGTCCTGATTGCCCTTTTTGACCCCGACCATCTCTATCATGAACCTGCTCACAGATGGTTTCGCTCTCTAGATCGCGACAGTTGGGCTACCTGTCCGCTGACTGAGAACGGCGTTGCTCGCATTCTCGGCAACCCGAACTATCCGGACTCGCCGGGCTCTCCGACAGAGGTGCTGTCCTATCTTGCTGATTTGGCAAAGCTTACCAACCATGTGTTTTGGCCCGACGACATCAGCTTGGTCACCAGCAACCTCATTGATCGGACGGCGTCATTCTCACCCAAGCAATTGACCGACGTCTATCTGCTTGCATTGGCAAAAGCGCATGGCGGAAAACTTGCGACCTTCGATCGTCGAATAGCCACAGCTCCAGTAACCGATGGGTCTGAGGCGCTTTACCTCATTGAAATATAGGCCTATTCCGCAGCCAGAGGCTGGTCACCGCTATCCGGCGCGTTCGCGTCGCCGGGTGCCGTCTGGCAGTTCATATCAGGGAACGCCACGATGCGCTTGCCGGAGAAATCCGTATGCACGACGACGATCCCCTGCTCCTCGAAATAACCGAGCAGACGGCGGGCGCGGCGGGCGGAATGGGTGCCATAGGCGCGGGCGATGCGCGCATCCGACGGGCACGCTTCCCCGCAGACGGCCGCCTTGGCGAGCATCAGGAAGACGCCTTGCAGGTCATCGGTGACGCCTGCCGACAACGACAGCGCCGTTGCCCACTCATCGCTCGCAGCTGTTGTCGCATCGACGCCGGAGCGCGAGATCGCCACGCGCCGGCGGAAATCCGGCAGCGCAATCGGCGGCCCCGGCACGCGGCGCATGCGGAGCCGGACGAGGAAGTCCTGATAAAGCACGGAATCGGTGCGGAAGGCCGATGCGGGATCGTCGAGTATTTCGGCAAGCACGCCGGCAAGGCGCTCCTCCCGCTCCTCTGGCGAAATCTCCGCCTGGCTCGCCCTCGCCTCGACAGGCGCTGGGGATGCCGCCGGCGTCGAGCGTGAGAGTTCGGCCAGGATATCCGTCGTCGGCCGGGGCGCCGGCGGAGCACGGCGCACGAGCGGACGCTGGAATTCTTCCGGATCCGGCGTGAAGATCAGGTCTTCGACATCCTGCGGTGCGTCCGGCAATGGCATCAGCTTCGGGCTGGAGGAACGCGCCGAGGTCTCCACCGCGCCGATCTGGATCGGCAGCGGCCGACGCGACAAGGCTGGTCCGAGGGCAACGAAATTGCCGCGCTTCAGGTCACGGAACATTTCGGCCTGGCGCCGATCCATGCCGAGCAGGTCGGCGGCGCGCGCCATGTCGATATCGAGGAAGGTGCGGCCCATCAGGAAGTTCGAGGCTTCGGCCGCGACGTTCTTGGCGAGCTTGGCAAGCCGCTGCGTCGCGATCACGCCGGCAAGGCCGCGTTTGCGGCCGCGGCACATCAGGTTGGTCATCGCGCCGAGCGACATCTTGCGCGCATCTTCCGAGACATCACCGCCGACGGAGGGCGCAAACATCTGCGCTTCGTCCACGACGACGAGGACCGGATACCAATATTCGCGATCGGCATCGAACATGCCGTTGAGGAAGGCGGCGGCGGCGCGCATCTGCTGCTCGATATCGAGCCCTTCGAGCGTCAGAACGCAGGAAACGCGATGCTGGCGGATACGGTTGGCAATGCCGGCCAATTCCGCCTCGGTGCGCTCGCCATCGACGACGACATGGCCGAACCGGTCGCTGAGAGTGACGAAATCACCCTCGGGATCGATGATGACCTGCTGCACCCATTGGGCGGATTGCTCTAGCAGCCGGCGCAGGAGATGCGACTTGCCGGAGCCGGAATTGCCCTGCACGAGCAGACGGGTCGCCAGCAACTCCTCGATATCGAGTGTCGCCGGAGCGCCGGACGCCAATCCCATATCGATGCCAACCTGCAATGCTGATCCTCGCGGCGAAGAGACTCACATGAACGAAGCGCCATTCTTCCGAAACGGCACCGCCCCGTCTATCAAAGAATGCACTGTTTTTCAGGGCCGGATTTCGCCAACCCACAGGACAATTCCTTCACGCTCTGAGGCCAAACCCCTGCATCAATCGCCGCGTGGCAAAATCGGGATTGCCTGACGTAAAGACGGCAAAATCGAAATTGTCGGGATGTACGGCATCGGCAACCAGCGGCACGAGCGTCCGGGCGCGCCGGGCAATCGCCTCGGCCGGATCGAGCCAATCGACCGGCCAGGGCGCAAGCCGGCGGAAAAGATTGGCCATGAAAGGATAGTGCGTGCAGGCAAGCACGACGATATCGGTCTTGTGGCCGTCCTTCTCGACGAAGCACTGGTCGATCTCGGCAAGCACCGCCTCGTCGGAGACGGTGTCACCGCGAATATAGGCTTCGGCCATGCGCGCAAGGTTTTCCGAGCCGACGAGCCGCACGTGGCATTGCTGCGCAAAGGACTGGATGAGGTCGCGCGTATAAGCGCGCTTCACGGTACCCGGCGTTGCCAGCACCGAGACCAGGCCCGAGCGTGTGCGCTCCGCCGCCGGCTTGATCGCTGGAACGGTGCCGACGAAGGTCATCTGGGGAAAGGCGCCGCGCAGGTCAGCGCCAACCAGCGTGAAGGCGGTGTTGCAGGCAATGATGCAGATTTCGGGATCGTGCTCCTGAAGCAGCTTGCCAAAGAGCCCGATGATGCGCTCTTTCAGCGCCTGCTCTTCCCAGCCGCCATAGGGAAAGCCCGCATCGTCAGCGACATAGATGAAGCCGCGCTCCGGCATCAGCACGCGCGCCTCACGCAACACGGTCAGCCCGCCTATGCCTGAATCGAAGACGAGGACGGGTTTCAGCTCATTGGTCGGCGCTGTCATCGGTTGGCGCTTCCTTGCCGGATCTGGTGAAACCGCCTTTGCGCGGACTGTTACGCGAAAAGCGATCGAGGGAGGAGATGACGCCGCGCAGCACGCTGATTTCCTGCTCCGTGAAGGCACGGCGGGAGAGAACAGCGCGAAGGTTGTCCACCATTTTCGGCTTTTTCGAGGGCGGATGGAAATAGTTGCGCGAATCGAGCGCTTCTTCCAGCTGGTCGAACAGGCCGAAGAGCTGCTCCTTGGTGGAAGGCCGCTGATCGAGCGCCTGGAACGGCACGGCTTCCAGATCTTCCATGCCGGATTTCATCCATTCATAGGACATCAGAAGCACGGCTTGCGCAATGTTCAGCGAGGCGAAGGCGGGATTGACCGGGAAGGTCACGATCTCGTCAGCCAGCGCCACTTCCTCATTGGTCAGGCCCCAACGCTCGCGGCCGAAGAGAATGCCCGTTGCCTCGCCTGCCCGGAACCTTGTGCGCAGCGTTTGCGCGGCAAAGACCGGGGAGCGCACCGGCTTGTAGTTGTCGCGGCTGCGTGCTGTCGTCGCATAGACGAAATTGAGGTCGGCGATCGCCTGCTCCAGGGTATCATAGACTTTGGTTGCCTCGATCACGTGATCGGCCTTGGAAGCCGTCGCCTGCGCCTTCTCGTTCGGCCAGCCGTCGCGCGGATTGACGAGGCGCAGTTCCGCCAGGCCAAAATTCGCCATGGCGCGCGCCACCATGCCGATATTCTCGCCCATCTGCGGCTCGACCAGAATGATGGCAGGCCCTTCGGCCAGAAGTTGACGCTCGCTGTTCGTGCCTGCCATGGTCTTATCCCTGTTTCGAGCGCGCAATAGCCTCGCCCGGCGCAAACGGCAAGGTGTCGGCCCACGGATAGAGCCTTTCCAGCGCCGAACCGATCATTTCGAGCCCCACCCTGGCGCCCTCGCGCGACACCGGCAGGTGCCGTCCTGTCGTCCGCGATGCCTTGCGCTCAATGACGAAACAGGTCGAGCCGCGCGGGGCCGCATCGTCGATCAGCGCCAGATCCGCCGCGATCAATCGTTTCTGGTCATCGTCGACGGCTGGCGCGTCGTAACTCTTCGCCAGGATGCGCGACCAATAGGTGCAGGAGAGGAATATCGCCAGCGTCTGGCGGATCTGGCCCGGCCGCGTCACCACCGACCAGGAAGAGCCGAGGGGCCGGGCCGCCACCGTCACGTCGCGGTAGCAGGCATCGATCTTCTGCGACAGTGCGATCAGCTCGAAGCCGCGCTTGCCCTCGCCGATAGCGCCGAGCAGATCGCGCAGCGCCTGGAACCAGCGTGCGAGTGCTGCGTCGAGAGCGCCGCGCGTACGCGCCGGAAACACCACGAAGGCGACCGCCGTTCCGGCCGCGGCCCCGATCATGGTCTCCCCGATGCGCAACTTCAGGAGATCGAGCGTCAGCACGCCGGTCATGCCGTAGACCAGGCAGAGCACGATCGAGATGAAGAAGGTCATCGTCGCATAGGAAACCTGCAGGAAATAGAAAGCGAGGAAGATGCAGACGACCGCGACCGGAATGGCAATCGCCTGTTCACCCGAAATCAGCGTCGCGAGCACCAGGCCGATGGCGATGCCGAACACGGTGCCGAGCGAGCGTGACAACGCCTTCATCGCCGTATCGCCGCGCGAATTGGTGTTGGTGAAGACGAGGAAAGAGGCAAGTACGGCCCAGAACCAGCGCTCGCGCGACAGGAGCAGGCCGAAGCTCATGGCGATCGCCGAAGCGAGCGTGATCTGCAACGCCGAACGCAGCAGCGGGTTGGCAAAGGAGAAGTCGATCGGCTGGGGCGGCGCCGTGTCCTCGAAAACCTCGATGCCCGAGAAGCCAGAGGCCTCTCCCTTGACGATCGCCTCGGTCAGCTGCTGCCGCGCCTCGCCGAGCCAGAGAAGCGCCCGCACGGTTTCGCCCTGCGGCTCATCCTTGATGGTCTCGGCCATGCCCTCATATCTTGCAAGCTCCGCCGCATCCGCCTCGATCGCGGCGTGGACGAGCCCGAAGGGCGGCGGGCTCTGGAAGCTCAGCACGATGGCGCTCTCGGCGGCAAGATGCGCATCGAAGAGCCGGATCGCCAGTTCCGCGGCGGGATCGGCGGCACCGTCGAAGACACCGGCGGGTGGGCGCGGGATGAAGGTTTCGGCCATCAGCACCACTTCCTTCAGCCGCTCTTCCAGCTGGCGCAGCTCCTGCCGGTCGGCATCGCCGATAGCACCGCTGCCGGCAAGGGCTGCGAGCTTGAAGAGGATCTGGTTGATCCGTCCCCGCACGCTTTCGAGCGAGCGCAGCAGATCGCGCCGCCAATCATCGGGCAGGAGAACCGCCCTCACCACATGGCCGACGAGTACCGCGACAACGGGGCCGACCGCCACGGCAGGCAATTCGGCAAGCGACGGCCGGAAATAGGCACCCATGAAATAGGAGGTGAAGGCGAACATGCCGATCGCAAAGCCGCGCGGCCCGAACACGCGGCCCGCCGATGCAAGCAGGATGATCAGAAGGAAGACCAGATCCGAGAGAAAGCGGCGATCCTCGAGCCCAGCGGCGATGCCGACGACGGCAAGGCTTACGGCGCAGCCGAAGAGCCGCGTCACCAGCTGGCGCGCATTGCCCTTGTCGCGCACCGCCACTCCGCCTTCGATCGACAATACGATGCCGAGGCCGAAGGCTGCGGCCGGCAAGGGCCAGATAACGGATTTGATGGCAAGCAGGATCAGAAACGAGAGAACGATCGTCAGCGTCACCCGCGTCGCCATGCGCAGGCGCGAAAGCGCCGGATCGTTGGCAAGCAGCCAGTCGCGGAACTGAAAACCGGAAAACAGATGCATGATCCCCTCATGCCATGGAAGGATCGATAGATACCGCCGCGCGAGCGGAAATCAAACTGCCGGCGACATCCTCCCCGATGCCGATCGGATGCCGTGCGCCTACTGGCCCTTGGCAATCAGCCCCATGGTTTCCTTGAGCGAGGTCGGCCCTTTCCCCTCTTCACCCTGGATCATGATGTCATCGATGACGGATTTATCGTTCTCCTCGATCACCTCGAAACGCACGGTCGTGACGTCATCTTTGTTGGCTGCGCCTTCCATGCAGGTGGCTGCCTTGAATTTCACCGTCACCTCCGTCGTGCCGTTTGCCGGCTGGCCGCTTTCGATGGAGAGGTCCTGCAGCGGGCAGGCATCCTGGCCATTGACGATCACGTCATAGTCGAAGGGCGAAATGCCGTCCTCGTCGGCCGCGGGGTTCTGGGCGGCTGCCTTGTACTTGTCGCCGAAGTCCTTGCTGTAGAGCCGGCCGAGCATGCTCTCTTCGAAAATATCGATCCAGTCGCTGGCGTCGCTCGCCCAGTTCTTCTGCGTGTCCTGCATAATTTCCTTGACCGGTACAGTCGCATCGGCCGCAAGCGAAAGGCCAGGTGCGAAAGACACGGCGGCAACGAGGCCGGCGAGAACGGCGATCTTCTTCATGGCAAAATGTCCGGGACTCGGGGCAGGCTTATGCCGCGGAGGGTAGCCATTTTCCGGCACTTGGCAATGGCGGCAAAAACGTCACGTCCCTGCCCGTTGCAGCTTTGCGTTCCCTGCTCACAATGCTATAGCGCTCCGGATTACATCACCCAGCCGGGACAACCCTTCCCTTCCAAGCTTACGAGGCAGATACATGAAGAAGATCAAGGTCGCCAATCCCGTCGCCGATCTCGACGGCGATGAAATGACACGCATCATCTGGCAGCTTATCAAGGACAAGCTGATCCATCCGTATCTCGACCTCGACATCGACTACTACGACCTCTCGGTCGAAAACCGCGACGCCACCAACGACCAGGTCACGGTCGATGCCGCCAACGCCATCAAGAAGTACGGCGTCGGCATCAAGTGCGCGACGATCACGCCGGACGAAGCCCGCGTCAAGGAATTCAACCTCAAGGAAATGTGGAAGAGCCCGAACGGCACGATCCGCAACATCCTCGGCGGCGTCATCTTCCGTGAGCCGATCATTTGCCGCAACGTTCCCCGCCTCGTTCCCGGCTGGACGCAGCCGATCGTCGTCGGCCGTCACGCTTTCGGCGACCAGTACCGCGCCACCGACTTCAAATTCCCCGGCAAGGGCAAACTGACGATCAAGTTCGTCGGCGAAGACGGCACCGTCATCGAGAAGGAAGTCTTCAACGCTCCGGGCGCCGGCGTCGCCATGGCCATGTACAACCTCGATGAATCGATCCGCGAATTCGCCCGCGCTTCGATGATGTACGGCCTGATGCGCAAGTGGCCGGTCTACCTGTCGACCAAGAACACCATCCTCAAGGCCTATGACGGCCGCTTCAAGGACATCTTCGAAGAAGTCTACGACACCGAATTCAAGGATCAGTTCAAGGAAGCCGGCATCACCTACGAACACCGCCTGATCGACGACATGGTCGCTTCGGCGCTCAAGTGGTCCGGC
Organism: Rhizobium sp. BR 249; assembly: GCF_047445895.1. Taxonomy (NCBI): domain Bacteria; kingdom Pseudomonadati; phylum Pseudomonadota; class Alphaproteobacteria; order Hyphomicrobiales; family Rhizobiaceae; genus Rhizobium; species Rhizobium sp. BR 249. The sequence continues at coordinate 29,143 of NZ_JARWKX010000024.1, forward strand.
GGTTACGTCTGGGCCTGCAAGAACTATGACGGCGACGTTCAGTCCGATACCGTTGCCCAGGGCTTTGGCTCGCTCGGCCTGATGACCTCGGTTCTGCTCACGCCCGACGGCAAGACGGTTGAAGCCGAAGCCGCTCACGGCACGGTCACCCGCCACTATCGCCAGCACCAGAAGGGCCAGGAAACCTCGACGAACTCGATCGCCTCGATCTTCGCCTGGACCCGCGGCCTCGCGCACCGCGCCAAGCTCGACGACAATGCCGAGCTCGCCCGCTTCGCCTCGACGCTGGAAAAGGTCTGCGTCGACACCGTCGAATCCGGTTTCATGACCAAGGACCTGGCGCTGCTCATCGGCCCCGATCAGCCGTGGCTCTCGACCACCGCCTTCCTCGACAAGATCGATCAGAACCTGCAGAAGGCCATGGCGTAATCAGGTCTTTTCGGAATAGCATTGAAACGGCGGGGATTTCCCCGCCGTTTTCATTTTGGGAGAACAGCAAATGACGGCGACCGTGCGCCCGCTCCAACCCTCTGACTACGCGGCCTGGGAACCCTTATGGGCTGCCTACCAGCGTTTCTACGAAGTGGTGATCCCCGCCGAGACGACCGATCTTACCTGGGCTCGCTTCCACATTGCAGATGAACCGATGCATGCGCTCGGCGCCTTCGACGAAGACGGCCGCCTCGTCGGCATCGTGCACGCCATCTTCCATCGGTCCTGCTGGCTGCCGCAATGGACCTGCTATCTCCAAGATCTCTATGTCGAGGACAGTCGACGCGGGCTCGGCACCGGCGCAGCACTGATCGAGGCCGTCGCCGGGATCGCCCGGCAAAACGGTGCCGGCAGGCTCTATTGGATGACGCATGAAAGCAATGCGACGGCCCGGCGCCTTTATGACAAGATCGCCGAACGCTCGGGCTTCATCCAATACCGCAAGGCGCTTTAGGCAGCAGGGTTGCAGAAACGCCAGCCCGCACTATTGATTCCGGGAAACGAGGAGGATGTCATGACTGAAGAACTGGTATTCTATACCAACCCCATGTCGCGCGGCCGCATCGCGCGCTGGATGCTGGAGGAGATCGGCCAGCCCTATCGCACCGAACTCTTGACCTTCGGCGAAACCATGAAGGCGCCGGAATATCTCCGGGTCAATCCGATGGGCAAGGTGCCGGCGATCCGCCACGGTGATACCATCGTGACCGAATGCGCGGCGATCTGCGCCTATCTTGCCGAGACTTTTCCGGAAAAGGGCCTGGCGCCAAGGCCGGAGGAACGCGCCCGTTATTACCGCTGGATGTTCTTTGCCGCCGGCCCGCTCGAATCGGCGGTGACGATGAAGGCACTCGGCTTTGAAATTCCCGCGGAACGCCTGCGCATGGCCGGCTGCGGCGGTTTCGGCGACGTCATGAACACGCTCGAGATGGCCGTCTCCCAATCGGCCTATGTCACCGGCGAACGCTTCACCGCCGCCGACGTTTATGTCGGCGCCCATATCGGCTGGGGCCTCGGCTTCGGCAGCATCGAAAAGCGCCAGGCCTTCATCGACTATTTCGACCGCGTCAGCGAGCGCGAGGCCTATAAGCGCGCAAACGCACTGGACGACGAAGCCGGCAAGACGATGCAGGCCGCCTGACCCTCAACCCGGCGCGGCGGCCAGACCACCGCGTCGGGGATGTCGGCCGTCAGGCGAGCGGCATATGAATGTCCGTCATCAGTTCGGTCGGCGGCACCTCGCGCGGGTTGTTGAGATATTCCTCGAACATGACACTGTCCTTCAGTTGCCGCCCCGATTTGGGCAGCCATTCCGCATAAAGCCAGTGATAGGCCTTGTGCATATCCGCATAGGGACCCTTGTGGCGCAGCACGGCATATTCGCCGCCATCGATCCTGCGTCGTTCGAACGGCGCCTCCGTGGGAAGCTCGGAAGTGCCGGTGACGCAGGCGACTGAGCGCAGCTTTTCGGCCGGCACGATGTCCGGGTCATCGAGATAGACGCCGATCATCCGCATGTCGGGCCTTGCGAGGCCGCGGGCGTAAAGCGTTCCGAACAAGGTCTCGAAGGCTTTGCCGATCTGCATATAGGAACCGGTATGGGCAACACCGATCAGCTCGGTCGGCCCGATCTCGCGTATGGTCACGTCGAACATGGCTTTGGTCTTTCCGTTAGGTGAGGGTTCGAAGGCTGTATGGCTTCCCTCTTTCCGGTAGCGGGCCGGCGGCATGCCGTAGACCGATTTGAAGATGCGATTGAAGGATTGGAGATTGGGATAGCCCGATCGCTTTGCAATCTCGCCGACGGCAAGCTCCGTGCCGACGATCTCGCCCGCCGCGCGATGCAGCCGCAGCCGCTTGACGGTAGCCGCCAGCGTCTCGCCATAGATCGCCCGATAGATCCTGTGCCAGTGATAGCTCGACAGACAGGCGATTTCGGCCAGGCGCTCCATATCCAGCTCCTCATCGAGGTGGTCGTGAATATAGGCCGAAACCCGTCTCAGACGGCTTTCGTAAAGTGCCCATGCCGTTTCGCCGTTCATGTCAAACCTCGCGCAAATCGATCGACTGGAAAGAACCATATTCCGATTTGACAAATCCTGCGCACTTGCGCGGTCCGGAGCGCCAACGCTATGTCATCGCCCGTAAGCGGCAGAGAAAAGCGTCGCCATATGTCGGCTACGCCGCCTCCCCTCCCTCATTCCTGTGCTCGTCACAGGAATCCAGCCACGGCGCGTCTGCGCCGTGAATGAATCAGCACCTAAAGAAAAGAGTCCTTCGCGCCCAAGGACTTGGGCGCACTGGATTCCTGTGACATCCCTCGGGCAAAGCCCTGAGGTCACAGGAATGATGTAGCTTGGGCGGAAGCCGAGCTGCCGCCTTTTCGAAACTGCGGAATGGACGGCAGGTCAGCCCGCAAGTGCCGCTGCAACAGCCTCAAGCGCCTCATCAGCCTTGGCGCCATCAGGGCCGCCGGCCTGCGCCATGTCGGGACGACCGCCGCCGCCCTTGCCGCCGAGAGCGGCCGAAGCGACACGGACGAGATCGACGGCGCTGAAGCGCTGCACCAGATCCGGTGTCACCGCGACAACAGCACTTGCCTTGCCATCCTCGGACACGCCGATGAGCGTCACGACGCCGGAGCCGATACTGGCTTTGCCGTCATCGGCCAGACCCTTGAGGTCCTTCGGATCGACGCCGGCCACGGCCTTACCGAGGAACTTCACTCCGGCGACCTCGCGCACGGCATCGGCAGAACCGCCCTGCCCGCCGCCCATGGCAAGCTTGCGCTTGGCGTCGGCCAGTTCCTTTTCGAGCTTGCGGCGCTCGTCCATCAGCGCTTCGACGCGCGACAGAACTTCCGAAGGCTGAACTTTCAGCGAGGCAGCGAGCGTCTTCACGCGCTCGTCCTGCTCGGCGAGATATTCGCGCGCCGATTCACCGGTCACCGCTTCGATACGGCGCACCCCTGCACCGACGGCGCTTTCGCCGAGGATACGCACGAGGCCGATCTGACCGGTGGCCGACACATGCGTGCCGCCGCAAAGCTCGACCGAGTAAGGCTTGTTGCTCTTTGCGCCATGAAGGCCTGTGCCCATCGACACGACACGCACTTCATCGCCGTACTTCTCGCCGAACAGCGCCATGGCGCCTTCGGCGATGGCGTCGTCAACGCTCATCAGGCGGGTCGTGACCGGCGCATTCTGCAGCACGATCTCATTGGCCATGTCCTCGACGATCTTCAGTTCTTCCGCAGACATCGGCTTCGGATGCGACACGTCGAAACGCAGGCGCTCGGGCGCGACCAGCGAACCCTTCTGGGCGACATGGGTACCGAGCACCTCACGCATCGCCTCATGCAGCAGATGGGTTGCAGAATGGTTGGCGCGCAGGCGCGAACGGCGGACATGATCGACCGTCAACACAACAGCGTCGCCGGCCTTGAACACGCCTTCGATCACGGTTCCGGAATGCACGAAGAGGCCTTCGCCCTTCTTCTGCGTATCCGATATCTCGATCTTGCCGTGGTCGGAGGAGATCACGCCGGTATCGCCCATCTGGCCGCCGGATTCGCCATAGAACGGCGTCTGGTTGACGACGATCTGTACCTTGTCGCCGGCCTTGGTCTCGGTCGCAACCGCCCCATCCCGAACGATCGCCTGGACAACGCCTTCGGCGGTCTCCGTGTCGTAACCGAGGAATTCGGTGGCGCCGTGCTTTTCCCTAAGTTCGAACCAGACGGTTTCCGTTGCCTTCTCGCCGGAGCCGGCCCAATGCGAACGGGCTTCGGCCTTCTGGCGCTGCATCGCATCGGTAAAGCCCGATATATCGACGCCGATTTCACGGGCGCGCAGCGCATCCTGCGTCAGGTCGAGCGGGAAACCGTAGGTATCGTAGAGCTTGAAAGCCGTCTCGCCATCGAGCATGTCGCCCTTGGAAAGGTCGGCGGTCGCGTCGGATAGAAGCGACAGGCCGCGTTCCAGCGTCTTGCGGAAGCGGTTTTCCTCGAGCTTCAGCGTCTCGGAGATCAGCGCTTCGGCACGCACGAGCTCCGGATAGGCCCTGCCCATCTGCTGCACCAGCGTCGGCAGAAGCTTGTAGATCAACGGCTCCTTGGCGCCGAGAAGCTGGGCATGGCGCATGGCGCGGCGCATGATACGACGCAACACGTAGCCACGGCCTTCATTCGACGGCAGAACGCCATCGGCAATCAGGAAGGCGGACGAGCGCAGGTGATCGGCGATGACGCGATGGCTGGCACTGCCCGCGGCCTTGACGCCGACGGCATCCTCGATCGCGCCGGTCAGCGTGCGGAACAGGTCGGTGTCGAAAACGCTCTGGACGCCCTGGAGAATGCAGGCCATGCGCTCCAGACCCATGCCGGTATCGATCGACGGACGCGGCAGCGGGTTGCGCACGCCGGGCTCGGTCTGCTCGAACTGCATGAAGACGAGGTTCCAGAATTCCAGGAACCGGTCGCCATCTTCCTCAGGCGAACCGGGAGGGCCGCCCCAGACGTTCTCGCCCTGGTCGATGAAGATTTCAGAGCAAGGGCCGCAGGGGCCGGTATCGCCCATCTGCCAGAAATTGTCGGAGGTCGGGATGCGGATGATCTTGTCGTCGGAGAAGCCGGCGATCTTCTTCCACAGCGCCGCTGCTTCTTCGTCTTCGGAATAGACGGTCACCAACAGGCGATGCTTCGGCAGGTCGAACCCCTCGGTCACGAGCTTCCAGGCAAGCTCGATCGCATTCTCCTTGAAATAGTCGCCAAAGGAGAAGTTGCCGAGCATTTCGAAGAAGGTCAGGTGACGCGCGGTATAACCGACATTGTCGAGGTCGTTATGCTTGCCGCCGGCGCGCACGCACTTCTGCGAAGTCGTCGCCGTGGAATAGGGACGCTTTTCCAGGCCGGTAAAGACGTTCTTGAACTGCACCATGCCGGCATTGGTGAACATCAGCGTCGGGTCGTTGCGCGGCACGAGCGGGCTAGACGGAACGATCTCGTGGCCGTTCTTCTTGAAATAGTCGAGGAAGGTCGACCGGATATCGTTCACGCCGCTCATTCTATGCCCTTCAATGCTGCCCAAGGCGGATAAATACAAATCCATCGGCTTTTAACGTTCGCCTCCGCCACTGTCCAGCCGACAAACAAAACCGGCCGCATTCTGATCAGGGAATGCGGCCGGTCTGACTTTCAAATGGACTGGCAGACGAACTGAGCGCGAAAATTACATTTCCGCCGCGTCATCGCCGTCATTGGCATCCGGTCCGCCGTTCTGCAGGAAGCGGTCGGCGATCAGGCCGGCATTCTGGCGCAGCGACAGCTCGATCTCGCGGGCGAGATCCGGATTGTCGCGCAGGAAGGTCTTGGCGTTTTCACGGCCCTGACCGAGACGCTGGCTGTTATAGGAGAACCAGGCGCCCGACTTCTCGACGATGCCGGCCTTGACGCCGAGATCGACGAGTTCGCCGGTCTTGGAAACGCCCTCGCCATACATGATGTCGAATTCGACCTGCTTGAAGGGAGGCGCCATCTTGTTCTTGACGACCTTGACGCGGGTCTGGTTGCCGATCACCTCTTCGCGTTCCTTGACCGCGCCGATGCGGCGAATGTCGAGGCGGACGGAAGCATAGAATTTCAGCGCGTTGCCACCCGTCGTCGTTTCCGGCGAACCGAACATGACGCCGATCTTCATGCGGATCTGGTTGATGAAGATCACCATGCAGTTCGACTTGGAGATCGAGGCGGTGAGCTTGCGCAGCGCCTGGCTCATCAGGCGGGCCTGCAGGCCGGGAAGGCTGTCGCCCATTTCGCCTTCGATTTCAGCGCGCGGCGTCAGCGCAGCGACCGAGTCGACGACCAGAACGTCGACGGCACCGGAGCGCACCAGCGTATCGGTGATTTCGAGCGCCTGTTCGCCGGTGTCGGGCTGCGAGATCAGCAGGTTCTGCAGATCGACGCCGAGCTTGCGGGCATAGACCGGATCGAGAGCGTGTTCGGCGTCGACGAAGGCGCAGATGCCGCCCTTCTTCTGCGCTTCCGCAATGGTCTGCAACGCGAGCGTCGTCTTACCGGAGCTTTCCGGCCCGTAGATTTCAATGATACGCCCCTTCGGCAGGCCGCCGATGCCGAGCGCGATATCGAGGCCGAGCGAGCCCGTCGAAACCGTCTCGATCTCGACGACGTTCTCGTTGGAGCCGAGTTTCATGATCGAGCCCTTGCCGAACGACCGCTCTATCTGTGAGAGTGCCGCTTCAAGCGCCTTGCTTTTGTCCACCGATTTGTCCTCTACCAGCCGCAATGAATTCTGAGACATCCGATCCACCTTTAGGTTATTGAAGCCGCTCAAGCAATGTCGAGTTTGTACCCTATTTGTTCCACTCCCGCAATAGGCGATCAAACAATTGAAAGAAAAAGGTAAAACGGTTCGTGTTCTATATTTGTTTTATCGATGCAAAGCAAAGGCTTAAGCCGTCAAAACCGGCTCCGGCGGAACGGTGCTCTCCCGGTCGATTCGCTCCTTCGGCGCCAGGAGAGCAGCTGAAATGAAGAAAAAGATTCTCGTTCTCGGCGGCGCCCATATCGATCGGCGCGGCCGTATTTCCGGCGAGACGGCGCCAGGCACCAGCAATCCCGGCACATGGTTCGAGGAACCGGGCGGCGGCGGCTTCAACGCCGCGCGCAATCTCGCAAGGCTCGGCTTTCAAGTGACGATGATCTCGCCGCGCGGCGGCGACGCTACCGGCGAGATGGTCGGTGAAGCCGCCGATTTCGCCGGCGTCGATGACCGCCCCTTCGTTTTCCTCGACCGCAAGACGCCGAGTTACACGGCGATCATCGAGAAGGACGGCAACCTCGTCATCGCCCTTGCCGACATGGAACTCTACCGTTTCTTCGTGCCGCGCCGGCTCTCCATCCGCTGGGTGCGGGAAGCCTTCGCCGCCCATGATTTCATCCTTTTCGATGCCAACCTGCCGGAAGAGACGATCTCGGCAATCGTCGCGAAGGCGCGCTCCCTCGCAAAACCCGTCGCGGCGATCGCGATCTCGCCGGCCAAGGTTGTCAGGCTGAAACCCTGCATCGAGGATATCGACTATCTGTTCCTGAACGAGGCCGAAGCCGCTGCTCTTACCGGCGGACAGCCGGAGGATGTGGGCGATTGGCCGCCGCTCCTGAACGAAATCGGCATCCGAAACGCCGTCGTCACCCGCGGCCGGCGCGAGCTGGTTGCGATTTGTGAGGGCCGCGCCGTGACGCTGCAGCCGCCGATCGCCGAGACCGTCGCCGACGTCACGGGCGCCGGAGATTCCCTTGCCGCCGGCACACTCGCCGCCTTGATGTCAGGCTTGCCGCTCGCGGAGGCTGTTCGCCACGGCGCGGCAGCAGCAGTGCTGACCGTGCAGTCGCGGCACGCCGTCAATGAAAATCTGACGCCGGTTCTCCTGAATGAGGCGCTTGCCCTTGTTCCCGAGGCCAGAATTCTGCATTGAAGCGGCTGAATTAAAGAGTTGAGCATGACGCCGTTCGAAACCCGCCCGGCTTTTCGGTATCATGCTCTGCCGATCACAGGAAAAGATCATGACCAAGCCCATCTCTCCTCTTCTGCCGATCGCCTATTCGAAGGAAGTCGCCAGCGCCAAGCAGCGCGGCGCGCCGCTGGTGGCGCTGGAATCGACCATCATCACCCACGGCATGCCCTACCCCGGCAATATCGAGATGGCCCGCAGCGTCGAGACGATCATCCGCGAACAGGGCGCCGTCCCGGCAACGATCGCCGTCATCCACGGCACCTTGCATATCGGCCTTGAATCCGCCGAACTGGAGCAGCTCGCCAAGGCGACTGATGTGATGAAGGTGTCGCGCGCTGACCTCGCCTTCGCGATCGCCGAGCGCCGCACCGGCGCCACCACGGTCGCGGCGACGATGATCGCTGCCGCCCGCGCCGGCATCCGCGTCTTTGCCACCGGCGGCATCGGCGGCGTGCATCGCGGCGCCGAGGAAAGCTTCGATATATCGGCCGATCTGGAAGAATTGGCGCGCACCGGCGTCATCGTCGTCTGCGCCGGCGCCAAGGCAATCCTCGACATTCCGAAGACGCTGGAAGTGCTGGAAACCCGCGGCGTACCCGTCGTCACCTACGAAAGCGAAGAATTCCCCGCCTTCTGGTCGCGCTCCTCGGGCATCCCAAGCCCGCTGTCGCTGAACAGCCCGGCGGCCATCGCCAATTTCCAGACCGTGCGCGATCAGCTCGGCATCGATGGCGGCATGCTCGTCGCCAATCCGGTGCCCGAAGCCGACGAGATCGCGCGCGAGGAAATGGAAATCTATATCGAGCGGGCACTTGATAGCGCCGAGCGCGACGAAATCACCGGCAAGGCGGTGACGCCCTATCTCCTGAGCACGATCTTCGATCTGACGGACGGCCAGAGCCTGAAGACGAATATTGCATTGGTGGAGAACAATGCCCGGCTTGCGGCGGAGATTGCCGTGGCGCTGGGCGAGTAATTTTTGACGGGCGGGCTGGTCCGGCCATACAGATAGATAGTGCCGTGTAACACCCCCTCTGTCCTGCCGGACATCTCCCCCACAAGGAGGGAGATCGGCTGGGTGCGCGGGTTTCCCCAAACAACAAGCGTTGTCGCCCGGCAAAGCGGTAGCTGTGTGCGACGGTCAGGCCGCTTGTCGATCTCCCCCCTTGTGGGGGAGATGTCCGGCAGGACAGAGGGGGGTGCCACACAGCGCACCCTCTACTGAAACCGCCAAGCCGCAGCCCTAACTATCCAGCGTCTCTTTCACCACGACAGCAAGCTGCTTCAGCGAGAACGGCTTCGGCAAGAACCCGAATTTCGCATCCGGCGGCAGGTTGCGGGCAAACGCGTCCTCGGCATAGCCTGAAACGAAGATGAATTTCAGGTCGGGATAGTTCTTGCGCAGCTCGCGCAGCAGCGTCGGGCCGTCCATTTCGGGCATCACGACGTCGGAGACGACGATGTCGACCTTGCCGTCGAGCTCTTCCATGATGCTCAGTGCCTCGACCCCCGAGCCCGCCTCGTGCACGGTATAGCCCCGTGTTTCCAGCATGCGCTTGCCACCGCGGCGCACCGCCTCTTCATCCTCGACGAGGAGAACGACGGCCGAGCCGGTCAGGTCCTCGGGCTGCTGCGACGATACGGGCGGCGGCAGCACTTCCGTTCCGGCAATGGCGCCGTCGATCGCGCCCGCTTCCGCTGCAACGGCCGGCTCCGGAATGTGGCGCGGCAGGAAGACACGGAAGGTCGTGCCCTTGCCGACTTCGGATTCCGGCTGGATGTAACCGCCCGATTGCTTGACAATGCCATAGACCATGGCGAGGCCGAGACCGGTTCCCTTGCCGACATCCTTGGTGGTGAAGAACGGCTCGAAGATCTTGTCCATGATCTCAGGCGCAATGCCCGTGCCGTTATCGGCGACCTCGACCAGCACCATGTCCTCGGCCGGCATATAGGAATAGTTGAAGGCGGCAACGTCGGCGGCGGTCAGATTGCGGGTGCGCAGCGTCAGCGTGCCGCCCTCCGGCATGGCGTCGCGCGCATTGACGCAGAGGTTGATCAGCACCTGCTCGAATTGCGAAAGGTCCGTTTTGACCGGCCAGAGATCACGGCCATACTGCACGTCGAGTTTGACATTGGTGCCGGAGAGCAGCCGGTCGACCAGCATGCGCAGGTCGCCGACGACGTCGGTCAGGTTCAGCACCGAGGGCCGCATCGTCTGTTTGCGCGAGAAGGCGAGCAGCTGGCGCACCAGCACGGCGGCGCGATTGGCGTTGCGCTTGATCTCCATCAGGTCGGCGAAGCTCGCATCCGAGGGGCGCGCCTGCAGCAGCAGATGGTCGGAGGAAAGCAGGATCGCCGTCAGTACGTTGTTGAAGTCGTGCGCGATGCCGCCGGCAAGCGTTCCCACGGCATTCATCTTCTGCGTCTGCGCCATCTGCGCTTCCAGCGCCTTCTGCTCGGTCACCTCGACGGCATAGACGATCGCCGCTTCCTCGGGTGCCTCGTCGCTCTGGTCGATGACCGCGTTGACGTAGAAGCGGAAATAGCGCGCCTCATCGGTCGGCGTGCGGGTGTCGAGCGGCGCGATGTCGCCCTGCCGGTCCTTCGCCGCCGCCAGCGCCTCGGCCAGTTGCGGCCGGTCGCTCTCCTGCACGATGGTTTCGAGACGCGGCCGCCTTTCCAGATCGTCACGAGAGACCACACCGGAGAACAGCTTCAGGAAAGGCGCATTGGTGCGCAGGATGCGCCCGTCGCCATCGACCGAGGCGATCGCCATCGGCGTGTTGTTGAAGAAGCGGGTGAAGCGCATGGCCGCGGCCGAAGCGGAATGGCCGCTTTCGTCGCTCTTTTCGCGCGCCAGCACGATCGTCCGGCTTTCGCCGGGCGCGCCGTCGCGCATCGAAGTGACGCTGTGGATGATCTGCACCGGCAGGCTCTGGCCGTTGGTCTTGCGCAGGTCGAGATCGAGCGTCACGGTCTTTTTCAAACCCGGTTCGGCCTGCACCGACTGGATCAGCGCCAGCCCCTCGCCCGCCACGACGTCGCCGATCGTCATCGAGCCCGGCACGAACTTGGTGAGGTCGAGGCTCAGCCACTCCGCAAGCGTCGCATTCAGATAGAAGATCTCGCCCTTCCTGCCGGCGGAGAAGAATCCGGCCGGCGCATGGTCGAGATAGTCGATCGCGTTCTGCAGCTCCTTGAAGAAGCGCTCCTGATCGTCGCGCTCGGTGGTGATGTCGGTGATCTGCCAGATCTGCAGCGGCTTGCCGCCATTCTCCTCCGGCTGGAGCAGCCGCGCCTTCAGCCGGTACCAGTGTGCGCCCGAGCCGTTGCTGCCGGGGCCGACCGCGCGCAGCAGGCGGAATTCCTCGCGGCCTTCCCTTCCCTCGCGCAGGCCGTTGACCAGCCTGTAGAGCGCTTCGTTGGATTCGCGGTGACGGGAAAGCAGCGTTTCCAGCGTCTGCACCTCGGTCGCCTTGCGTGCGCCCGTCAACGCGCCATAGGCAGCGTTGGCATAAATGATCCGGCCTTTTTCGTCAGTGATCAGCGTGCCGTCGGGGTGGCTGTTCAGGAAGGCGCGCGCCAGGCTGTCGGATTGGCGCTGCGGCATCACCTCGATGAAGCCGATGACGGAAGATACCAGGAAGAAGATGCCGACCATGGCGAGCACGCCGAGACCGCCGAGCACAATCTCATTGTCGAGCGAGTGCTTGAAAACGACGAAGCCGCCGGCGGCCGCGATCAGCACGATCGCCAGGAGGAGAATGCGCAAAACCGTGCCAGAACGCCCCCCACGATCGACAAGCGGTGCGTTATAGTCGTCGGCCTGACGCGGTTTCGTCATGTATTCCTCACATAAACCCTTCCGGCTTGGTTCGTAGCACGAAGACGAAGCAGGAATCAGGCACTCTTTCCTTCTTAGCAATTTGCCGCGCCGGCAAAAACAGCGGTAGGCGGCAAGACTGCTTGAATTCACAGGCAAGAGCGCCATCTGCCCCTGAAGCTCGCCTGAGGTGCCCGCAAAAGCGCAACACCTGCACGCGCAACCCTGCGCACACGAAATCGCGTTCGCGCGTGACTGGACAGGACCTTCGGCCCTTGTCTAAGGAACGGAAAAGTCGTCAATATGTGCCGAATGTGAAATGGAGTGAGTGACTATGTTCGATGATGTTGTGGGAGCTTACGGCAGCCGCTTCCTGCTTGCCGCCGGTGGCGTCGGTCTGGCGCTTCTCCTGCTCATCCTCGCGCTCTGGCTGCTCCGCAATCGCGCGCCCTCGCCCTTCGTTCGCGGCGGCAAAAACCGCCAGCCCCGCCTGCAGGTGCTGGATGCGGCTGCCGTCGATACCCGCCGCCGGCTGGTGCTGGTTCGCCGCGACGATGTCGAGCACCTGATCATGATCGGCGGCCCGACCGATATCGTTATCGAAAGCCGCATCCTGACCGAGACGGCCGGACAGGCGGAAAGCGCCCACCGTCCGCAGCCCGCCGATGAGCGTCCGATACCGGCCGCGCGGCCGGAAACGCCGCCCGCCCCTGCAGCTCGCCCGCCTGTCGCGGCCCGCGTCGAACCGGCCCCCGAGCCCTCGTTCTCCACACCCGTGTCGCCGGAACCGCGCCCTCGTCCCGAACCGCCGGCCCAGCCGGTCGTCGCGTCCCCGGTGGCCACGAGCCCTCTTCCGGTTGAGCCCGCAGCATCTCCTGCGATAGCCTCTCTGGCGGCAGAACGCGACAATCCGCTGCGCGCCGTCCCGCCCTCGCCGCGCCCGTCGGAACGTCCCGCTCCGCCTGCTTCCGCGCAGCCCGCGCCGTACCGGGACGCGGCCAGTGCCGCCGAGATCCTCGATGCTGCCCGCCAGCGCGTGCTGCCGCAGCAGCGCATCGAACCTGAGGTCTCCGCCCCGCCTGTCCAGAGCACGCCGGCGGCCGCGCGCACGGCGACGGCCGAGGACGATGCGGCTGCGCAATCGGCAGCGGCGATTCGGCGTGATTTCCAGCGCGTGCTGGAAGAGGAGATGTCGAACAACCTGACGGCCGAACGCGTTGTGCCGGCGCCGGCAAACCAGGCGCCGCGCCAGGCCGCGCCGCAGCCCGGCAACCTGCCGCGCCGTGACCCCGATCTTGCGCCGATCACCGGCGCCGACACCGAACTGCAGAAGGAAGTCGCCCGCATCTTCGGGGAAATGAGCGTCAACCGCGACAAGTGAGGGAAGCGCCCCGCGCTCCTGCCCGCATCATCAAGTTGCATAAAAGTCGCAAGTCTGCGGCTTTCAATTGCGGAAAGCAGCGGGGACTCCCATCCGCTCCGATCATTTGTTATTCCTCGGGTTGAAGAGCGTTGGCGCACCGAGGTTCATTTTGCCTAAGTAAATACCGGTCTCACTCCAGTTTCACCCGTACTTCGGGACAGCGATGCGCTGCCGGGGTATGACTATGTTCATCGGGTGGTGGCGAGAGACCGGTTTGGCATTGTTATTTTGTGCCATGCGCAGCTCCGCTGCCTCCGCTGCCTCAGCTCTTCAGCCGCCCAGAACATCGCCACGCCGCGCCCGCAAGGGCTTTCTCATGCACCATCCTGGTGGACTTCCGACAGGAAGACCAACGCGATATGTGCAAGACGCTTCGGGTCCGATGGACCATCATTCCGACAACAGCACCTCAGCCCTGGATTGCATGCGGCGGATGCGGAGGCCTCAGAGCCTTCCAATCCAGCGACAAGATCCGGCTCAACGCCAACGGCCGCAAACTGGATGCCTGGCTCATCTACAAATGCCTGGCCTGCCAAAGAACGTGGAACCGGCCGATCCTGGAACGCCAGAATGTCCGCACCATCGATCCCGCAATCCTTGACGCGTTACAGTCCAACGATCCGGATTGGATTCGGGCGGAAACCTTCAATCTCGAAGCACTGCGACGCAAATCGCAACGCGTGGACGAGTTCGCCGACTTCGAAGTCACCAAAGAAATCCAGCAGGACGTTCCGGAGTGGACGCGTTTGGAAATCGAACTGACGATTCCGTTTCCGATCAGCATCCGTCTCGACCGCCTGCTGGCGTCCGAGCTGAAGCTTTCCCGTTCCCGGCTGCAAGCCCTTCACGAAAGCGGCATGCTTCGCACGGACCCCGGCCATGCGGACCTCATTCGGCGGCGAATCAGGAATGCGGTGCTTATTGGGATCGACCTCGCTGGGGAGGCGGACCGCGAACAATCCTGGAAGCCCTTGGCGACAGGAGATCCCGCGTAACAAAAAGGCGCCGCGATCGGTCGCGGCGCCTTCTTCTGTTTCATGCCTGCATGAAAATCGCTATTCGTCGCGATAGACTTTTTCGCGACGTTCGTGGCGCTCTTGCGCCTCGATCGACAGCGTCGCGATCGGGCGGGCATCGAGACGCTTGAGGCCGATCGGCTCGCCGGTTTCCTCGCAGTAGCCGTAGGTGCCGTCCTCGATGCGCTGCAGCGCGGCGTCGATCTTGGAGATCAGCTTTCTCTGCCGGTCGCGGGCGCGAAGTTCGATCGCCCGGTCTGTTTCCGATGACGCACGGTCGGCGAGATCGGGATGGTTTGCGCTTTCCTCGGCCAGGTGGTCGAGTGTCTCGCGCGCTTCTCTAAGGATATCATTTTTCCAGGCTACCAGCTTCGCCCTGAAGTAGGCACGCTGGTTTACGTTCATGAACTCTTCCTCTTCCGAGGGAACGTAATTGCTAAGATCGATCTTCTCACTCAACGCGATTCTCCTGAAGAACATCTCATGGCGGGCTGTATATCCCAAGCGCTGGCCGCGATTCAAGCCAAATACGACAGGTAAACAGATTTTTAAATCTGTTACATTTTCCGGCTAACGGTCTATTTTATCATCGTTATTCCGGCTGCCGTTTTTTGCTTCGCCTTCAAAACGCCGTGTTGTCGGCCAGGTTTTGGGCAGCCGTTGCACGCTTGGCGGTTGACGGCGGCTGATCGCAGCCGTTAGTGAAAAGACTTGCTCGATCCTGGATTTGCCCATGACCGTACCCCTGCCTCCGCCTAACCGCATCTATCTCCTGCGTCATGCCGAGGCGGCCTGGGCCGAACCCGGACAGCGCGATTTCGACCGGCCGCTCAATGAGAAGGGCTATGGCGATGCCGAGATCATCGCCGATAAGGCCGCCGACAAAGGTTTTCGCCCTGATCTCCTGATCAGTTCGACGGCTCTGCGTTGCCGCGCCACTGCCGATGCCGTCCACCGCGCGATGGGTGTCACGCTCGACGTGCGTTACGTCGATGCGCTCTATAACGCCACGGTCGGCACCTATATCGAGATCATCGATGCGCAGGATGCGGCAGCCGTCATGCTGGTCGGCCACAACCCGACGATCGAGCAGGCACTGGAGGCGCTGATCGGCCACGAAGCGATGGTGAGCGCCCTTCCCGGCGGCTTCCCGACGGCCGGCCTCGCCGTTCTCGATTTCGACGTATCGGCGACCGCCTGGCGCCTGACCGATTTCCTAGTCGTCTGAAGCTTTTGCCGGGAATTGCGTTAAAACAAGAAGATAGAGAATTTTCGTGATTCGAAGAAAAACGGAAATGCTCTAGATCCGCTTCTTTTTCGGGCGGAGCTCTCTTCCTATATTGCCGGCAGTCATCAACCGGAATCGCGCCTTGCCGCCACGCCTGACATCCCTCGCCGACGACGCCCGCATCGCGTTGGACAATCTCGCCGACAGGGCGAGCGGTCTCGTCAATCCGACCGTGCGGCTCGGCGTCACCGGCCTCTCCCGCTCCGGCAAGACGGTCTTCATCTCGTCACTGGTCCATAATCTCTTGCATGGCGGCCGCCTGCCGCTGTTCGAGCCGGTACAGTCCGGCCGCGTCTCGGCGGTGCGGCTGGAACCGCAGCCGGACGATGCCGTGCCGCGTTTTCAATACGAGGACCATATCCGCGCACTGGTGAAGGACCGCATCTGGCCGGATTCGACCCGCGCCATCTCCGAGCTGCGCATCACGCTGGATTATCAAAGCGCCAGCGGCTGGAACCGCCTGTTCTCGCCCGGCCGCCTGTCGATCGATATCGTCGATTATCCCGGCGAGTGGCTGCTCGACCTGCCGCTGCTCGGCAAGGATTACCGCACCTTCAGCGAGGAGACGATCGCGCTTGCCGAAACCGGCGTCCGTTCCGAGCTGTCGCGCGGCTGGCTGGAGCTCACGCGTTCCGCCAATATCCATGCCGATGCCGACGAGATGGTCGCCCGCGATCTCGCCACCGCCTTTGCCGATTATCTCATGGCCTGCAAGGCCGACGAGCGCTCGCTTTCCACCCTGCCGCCCGGCCGCCTGCTTCTGCCCGGCGATCTAGACGGTTCGCCGGCGCTGACTTTTGCGCCCCTGGCCTTGCCGGCGAGCCGACATCCTGGCCGCGGTTCGCTCTGGGCGATGATGGAGCGGCGCTACGAGGCCTATAAGTCGGTCGTCGTCAAACCCTTTTTCCGCGAGCATTTCGCCCGGCTCGACCGTCAGATCGTGCTGGTCGATGCGCTGCAGGCAATGAACCGCGGTCCCGAGGCCGTGCAGGATCTGGAGCGCGCGCTGACAGACGTGCTCGCCTGTTTCCGCCCCGGCACCAATTCGCTGCTCTCTTCGCTGCTCGGCCGCCGCATCGACCGCGTGCTGGTCGCCGCCACCAAGGCCGATCATCTCCATCATGAGAGCCACGACCGGCTCGATGCGCTGACCCGCCGCCTCGTCGATCGCGCCATCGCCCGCATCGGCATGGCGGGTGCGGGCATCGATGTGATGGCGCTGGCCTCCGTGCGCGCCACCCGCGAGGCCACCGTCAAGCGTGACGGTCATGAACTGCCTGTGATCGTCGGCACGCCGATGGAGGGCGAAACCATCGCCGGCGAGCGCTTCGATGGCCAGAAGAAGACCGCGATCTTCCCCGGCGACCTGCCGGAAGATCCGGAAAACCTGTTTGACCGCATTGCTTCGGGCAAGACCGTTGAGCCCCTGCCCGACGTCAATGTCGTCAGGTTCCGCCCGCCGCATCTCGAAGAATCCGGCGGCGGCATCAAGCTGTCGGTGCCGCATATCCGCCTCGACCGCGCCATGCAGTTCCTGTTCGGAGACCGTCTCGCATGAGCAAGCCCCCATCCGATTCGCCTCGCCGCCCGCCCGCCGCCTTCACCTATGAGGAAGAGACTGCGGAACCGCGCGAAAATGGCCGCGGGCCACAGGCGCGGCGCAAGCCGGAAAGCTTCTCCGAGAACATCGTCGTCACGGCGGATGAGGACGATCCCTTCCTCAATCCCGACAAGGATCTGAGCGCGGTGCCGGTCGCAACGCCGCTGAAGAGGCGAACCTCCTTCGGCAAGATCGCCGCCGGCGCCTTCGGCATCCTGCTGTCGCTCGGCATCGGCCTCTGGACCGACCGGCTGATCCGCGATCTCTTCACCCGCGCCGATTGGCTGGGTTATGTCGCTCTTGGCGTGCTCGCCATCGGCATCCTCGCCGTGCTTGCCCTCGTCATCCGCGAAACCGCGGGCATGATGCGCCTTGCCGCCGTCCAGACCATCAAGGCCGACGCAGAGGCCGCCATCCTCGAAACCAGGCCGGCAAAGGCGCGCGCCGTCGTCGGGCGTCTCTGCACTCTCCTTTCGGCCAATCCCGAAACATCGAAGGGCCGCGCGACGCTGAAGGCGACCGAGGGCGAGGTCATCGATTCCCCGCATCTGATTGCGCTCGCCGAACGCGAACTGCTCGCCCCGCTCGATCGCAAGGCCCGGGCGCTCATCGTCAACGCCTCCAAGCGCGTCTCGATCGTCACCGCCGTCAGCCCGCGCGCCGTCGTCGACCTGCTCTATGTGCTCTATGAGGCCGTGCGTCTCATCCGCGCCATGGCCGAGCTCTATGGCGGCCGTCCCGGCACGCTCGGCATGTTCCGCCTGCTGCGCGATGTACTGGCTCACCTTGCCGTCACCGGTTCGATCGCCGTTGGCGACAGTCTCGTCCAGCAGGTGCTCGGCCATGGCTTGGCCTCCAAGCTCTCGGCCCGACTCGGCGAAGGCGTCATCAACGGTCTGATGACCGCCCGCATCGGAATCGCGGCCATGGATCTCTGCCGCCCGCTCGCCTTTCACGCGCTGAAACGGCCGGGAATCGGAGATTTCATCGGCGATCTCACGCCTTCGATGTCACCGCGCGGCAACACTCCTTGAACAACGGAACAGTTCTGCAGCTTTTGCCATCCCCAAGGTAAGGTTGGATAAATTTAAGTAAATCCAATGCATTAGCGATAAAAATCTAAAATCCGGACGGCTCCCAGCCTCGGCATTTCCTCGCATTCCGCCATGATGGAAAGGAAGGATTAACCATTATTCGGCAAAACTTACACTCAATTCGTGAGTGGTGTTTGCCAAGGAAAATCCATGTATTCGCGCAAGTTTCTCTTCGTTTGCGGCCTGGCCGCCGCGGCATTGTCTCCTGTCGCAGATGTCGCTCCGGCAGCCACGGCTGCGACCCGTGACAAGGCTTTCTTCGAATCCGTCACCGGCTCCTGGAAAGGCCCGGGCGAGATCGTCGCCGGCAAGTACAAGGGTACGAAATTCACCTGCAACCTGACCGGCGAACCGACCGACGACAGCAGCACCGGCATCAAGCTTGACGGCACCTGCCGCGTCGGCGTCTTCAAGCAGCCGATGACCGCCGTCATCTCGCAGTCCGGCTCCACCTACAAGGGCAAGTTCCTCGACGGCGCTGCCGGCAAGGGCCTCGACGTCGTCTCCGGCGCCGTGACCGAGGATACCGTCGTCGTCGGCATCAACCGCGCCAAGCTGAACGGCGCGATGATCGCTCGCGTGCGAGACGACAAGACGATGAACATCACCGTCTCGGTCAAGGTCGAAAGCCAGATGATCCCGGTCATCGGCCTGACATTGACCCGCCAGGTCGACGAAATCGCCGTCGGCTCCATTCAGTAAAACGGGATTGCAGGATCGTCCTGAAGCGGCGGGTTTTCCCGCCGTTTTCCGTTTCAGGCCTTCCGCCACCAGTCACGGCTGCCATCGGCAGTCTCGATGCCGGCCACGTCGGCCTCCGAGAGCCAGTCGCCGATTGCCCTGCCCTTGACCAGAAGGTCGGGCGCGATATCGGCCAGCGGCATCAGCACGAAACCGCGTTCGGTCATACGCGGGTGCGGCAGCTCCAGCCGCGGCGCGTCCTGAACGACATCGCCATAGGTCAGCACGTCGATATCGAGTGTGCGCGGCCCCCAGCGCTCGATACGCTCGCGTTTCATCTCGCGCTCGATCGACAGGCAGACATCAAGCAAAGCCTCAGGGGGAAGCAAGGTCTCGACGGCAGCGCAGGAATTGAAGAAGAAGGATTGGTCGGTCTTGCCCCAGGGCGGCGTGCGATAAAGCCGCGAGACGGCGGCGACACGGCAGTCGTCCCGCCGGTCCAGGCTTTGCAGCGCGGCGGCCATCGCCTTTACCGGATCGCCGATATTGCCGCCGAGGCCGAGGGTGGCCGATTGCCATGCAGCCTCAGGCAAAGTGCTCAACGCTCACCTGCACGAAATCGAGTACGCCGGGCACCGGCGCATTCGGCTTGCGCACCGTGATCTTCGCCCGCCGCACCTGCGGAAATTTCTGACAGAGCCCCTTGGCGATATCGAGCGCCAAGGCCTCGATCAGGTAGCGGCGTTTGCCGGTAACGATCTCCTCGATCACCGTGAAGGCGATGCCGTAATTGACGGTGTCGTCGATCGAATCGCTTTCCAGCGCCTCGCCGCCGACGACATCGAGCTCCGCATCGACGAAGAAACGCTGGCCGAGGAATTCCTCCTCGTCATGCACGCCATGGCGCGCGAAGAAGGCGCAGTTCTGCAGCGTGATCGTGTAGGTGGTCATGTCGGCCGCGTCCTCTCGAAATCCTGGCGGGCATTGAGCATAGCATCAGCGATATCGAGCGCATCCCTGTTGATTGCGACATTGTGCACGCGGAAAACCGCAGCCCCCTGAAGCCGCAGCAACGCGCTTGATGCAGCCGTCGCCGCGTCCCGGTCCGGCGCCTCCCGCCCGGTCACGGCGCCGAGAAACCGCTTGCGCGAGGTGCCGGCGAGCAGCGGCAGGCCGAAACGGGAAAGTTCGGAAAACCGCGCCATCAGCTCCAGGTTCTCCTCTGCCGTCTCCTTGGCGAAGCCGAAACCCGGATCGAGCACGATACGGTCGCTGTTGACGCCCGCTGCCGCGGCAATCGCAAGCGATGCTTTGAGGAAATGCACCTGGTCGGCGATCACGTCGGGAAGCTTCGCCCTGTCGCGGCCGGTATGCATGATGCAGAGCCCGGCCCCGGTCGCTGCGGCGATATCGGCAATATCGGGCTCCTTCTGCAGCCCGAAGACATCATTGACGATATGAGCGCCGGCGCTAACCGCAAGCCGCGCCGTCTCGGCGCGATAGGTATCGATTGATATCAGCGCCTCGGTGCGCCCGCGCAAGGCCTCGATGACGGGCAGCACGCGCGCCTGCTCCTCGGAAGGGCTTACGGTTGCCGCGCCCGGCCTGGTCGATTCGCCGCCGATGTCGATGATGGCAGCGCCGTCGCTGACTGCCTGTAACGCATGAGCAACAACCGCATCCACGCTTTGGAAGCGCCCGCCATCGGAAAAGGAGTCCGGCGTCACGTTGATGATCGCCATGATCGCCGAGCGACGGCCGAGTTCGATCTCCCGGCCATGGGCGACGCGCCATAAACTGCCTTCGAGCCCTGTCACCAGACTTATCCCATTGATGACGAAAAAACCGTCATCCGATATTGCGCTTGTGGTGGCTATGCCCCAAGCTCCAGCCGATTTCAACACGGGTTGCGTTCAGAATGCCGCTTGCAGTGCGTAATATGGTTCTTCCTGTCGCCTTTTCCATTGCTCTTTGCCTCTGCGGCCCAGCGGCAGCCGAAGTAATTGCATCGAAAAGCTATTCCTATTTCGACATTCGCGGCAAAACGGCGGATGAGCTCGACCGCGAACTCAGCCGGCGCGGCCCGACGGCGAGCGGCTCCTCGGCGCGCCATCCAGGCGCCACGAAGATCCGCTTCGGCGGCGAAGCCACCTATATCCAGGATGACGGCCGCTGCCGCGTCGGCAACGTCAAGGTCACCGTCCATACCCAGATCATCCTGCCGCGCTGGAGCAGCCGCAAGGGCGCCAGCAAAGAGCTGTCGATGATCTGGGATGCGCTGTCGAGCGATATCAAGCGCCACGAGGAGCGCCACGCCGAGATCGCCCGCAACCAGGCCCGCGCCATGGAGCGCGCCATCCGCGCATTGCCGGTCCAGCGCAGCTGCGAAGCCATGCAGGAACTCGTTTCCAACGAATCAGCTCGCGGTATAGAGGAGCACGACCGGCAGCAGGCGCAATTCGACCGGGTAGAGGCGGTCAATTTCCAGAAGCGCATGCTGAGATTGCTGAACAATCGAATCAACGGTCGAGCCGGCGCAAAATAGGGCTTTCTCAACTCTTCTGCGAGCGGAAAAACTTAGCCGCGCAACGAAACCTGTGCGAAACTTGCGCCCTCCCCAGCGTTTTAATGGTCATTTTTCATCCTGGCAGACTCAACCGGAACGCGTTAATATGAACACATTCGAAAGTTCAGGTACGGCATCTGCACTTTCATCGCTGGGTTCTCCTGGCGCGTTCCGAAGCCGCGGATGTTCCTCCCTCATCCGTTGGTAATGCGCCCGCCTCGCCTCGCTCGCACCAGCGCGCGAGGCGTCTTTTTTGTGCCATACGAAGATCTGACAGCGACGATTGTTGAAACGCGGGCGCGCTTGGAGCGCCGCGTATCCTTTCGGATGCACAAAGGACGCTCCAACTCTTCCAGTCCTCGCATCGCGCTTTCCGAAAACCGATTCCGATTTTCGGGTCGATGCGTTCAGGCCTGGCGTTCCGGCACGTGCACAACGAGCCCGTCATAGGCGGCCTTCATCCTGATCTGACAGGACAGCCGCGAGGTCGGGCGGACATCGAAGGCGAAGTCGAGCATGTCTTCTTCCATCGCCTCCGGCTGACCGACCTTCTCGGTCCACTCCTCGTCGACATAGACATGACAGGTCGCGCAGGCGCAGGCGCCGCCGCATTCCGCCTCGATGCCGGGCACCGAGTTGCGCACGGCATTCTCCATGACGGTGGAGCCTTGGTCGACGTCGAGGTCGAAGCGCGTGCCGTCGAAGGCGACGATGGTAAGTTTGGGCATCAGGACTATTTCCGGTCTTCTAATGGATGGGCGGATTTTCTTCCGACAATTCGACGCGTCAGTCAACATTCGGAAACTGGCCATAGCCTCGCAGATCGAGCCCTCGCCCGCCGTCTTCATAGCGTCATGAGGGACGTCGCAAAAAGACCCGTGGTTTCGCAATGAAACAACGGGCCTCGTTCGGACGATGGCTGGAAATGGCTCAGCCGCGGCAGAGCTTCAGGATGAAATTCTCGGCGTCGACGACGGCGGCGCCGAGCGCTGCCATCGCTCCGGCATCGCAGCCGGCTTCCTCGACGGCTTCCGCCGTCTGCGACACGCGGAACGCGCCGACGGAGCTTGCCGCCCCTTTGAGCCGGTGAGCGGCAGCGCCCGCGCGGCTTGTTTCACCGCTTGCTATATCTTGAAGGCAGGCGCGCGCCTGGCGCGCAAACATCTGAAGGACTTCGATTTCCAGCGTCTTGTCGCCCATCGTCTGCTTGGCGAGATGGACCAGGTCGATCGGCCGGACCTTCGAGGGACAGGGTCCCTTCGCATTGTCCGGCGCCTCGAATACGATGTTCAATGCTGCCATCTGGGCTGCCATTTGCCAATTCTCCCGTCTCGTATCGTCCGCAGTTGCTACAGTTCTGCGTCAGGAGGGTGGCCATCACGTTAAATTCCGGCACATTGAGGGCGGAAATCTCGCCATATGGTTAACGTGCGTTAAACATCCCTAAATTATTGGTTTTTAAGCGAGGCGCGGGATTCAAAGATGTTAACAACGGGTTAACGAGCCGTGAATCTCAAGCCTTCATTAATTGTGTCAAGAGCCCAGATGTGTCACTACGATACTGGTAGAGCGGGTTTATGGTACGCGCCTTTGCCGAGCGAGTGGATAATGGTAGTGTTTTGATACCTTCCGTTTGAAAAGCGGCTATCTATTCTGAAATGACATGCTTATCCGTCCGCGGTTGGGATGGAAGGCTGGAACGGCGAAGTCGTTATCCGGGTAAGGCGGAACCCCGGGATGCGGTGCCGGACTGGCTGACAGTAACGAGGCATAACCGAATGGCGAACAACAAATATAATGAGTCGATCGAGGACAAGGCGTTCAAGGCATTGGACGAGGCGCTTCAGATCGATTTCGGCAAGGAAAACGTGCCGTCTCGCCGCGGCAGCGCGCCCCAGGCCCCGGAGGCTAATGTGTCTGAACCATCCAATGCGCGTAACCAGCAGGCCCAGGAAGAAGCTCAGCGCCGCAACCGGCGCGGTGGCGCCGGCGAGCAGGCTTCCAGGGCTTCGGCCTTTGCCCCGGCCAATGACGCCAGCCGCAACACGCCAGCCTCCATCCTGAAATCCTTCGACGGCGCCTCCAGCCGCTCGGCCGTGCGCACCGCCACGCTCTTCTCCGTCCTTTGGGTCATGGGCGGCCTCGGTCTGATGTCGCTGCTTTATGCGCCGCAGATCTGGCAGATCCGTTCGATCGCCGATCTCGTCGCCCTACCCAGCGTCATCGCCGGCCTCGTCGGCATCATCATTCCGGTGATGATGTTCTATGCCTTTGCCATCATGATCTCCCGCGCCCAGGACATGCGCAACGCCGCCCGCTCCATGGCGGAGGTGGCATTGCGCCTCGCAGAGCCGGAAACCATTGCCTCCGAGCGCATCATGACCGTCGGCCAGGCCGTGCGCCGCGAAGTCTCCGCGATGAACGAGGGCATCGAGCGCACCATCGCGCGCGCCTCCGAGCTGGAAACGCTCGTCCATTCCGAGGTCAACGCGCTCGAACGCTCCTACGCCGACAACGAACTGCGTGTGCGCGGCCTCGTCCACGAACTCGGCTCCGAGCGCGAAGCGATCGTCAACCATGCCGACCGCATCCGCACCTCGATCGGCAGCGTCCACGACCAGCTGAAGGAGGAGCTGTCGCTGGCGACCGAAGAGATCGCCGTGCGTCTCGCCACGTCGGGCGAAGCCTTCGCTTCGCTCATCGACACGCGCGCCGCGACGATCCTCGAAAAATCGGACGCCGCGCTGCAATCGATGGGCAGCCTGCTCGCCGCCAAGACCGACAGCCTGCTTCAGACACTGAACGCGTCCGGTTTTGCGCTCGCCACCGAATTTGACGACCGCCTCGAAGCGCTTTCGGTCAATCTCAATGAACATGGCGAAAGGCTGCTCAGCCAGTTCGAGACGCGCGCCTCGACCATGGACAGCAGCACCGAGAAGCTGAACGCGGCGCTGAACGAGCGCACGCATCAGCTGAACGAGATCCTGATCGCTCGCACGCGCGAGATCAATGAGAGCCTGACCTCGGGCGAACGCACCATCAGCGGCACGCTCGACGACGTCCTGTCGAAGCTGAACAGCGCGCTCGACGAAAAGGGCGCAAGCTTCCGCCAGAGCCTGCAGAGCACCGCCGACGATGCCGTCATGGATCTCGACGTCCGCTCCGGCTTCTTCGAGGAGCGGCTGCAGACGACCGTCGCCCAGCTGTCGACCGCCTTCGACGAGCGCGTGGCCGAATTCACCAGCGCTTTCGACAAGCGCACCGGCTCGCTCGACACCAAGCTGATGGAGAGCCTTGCCCGCATCAACGAGACGCTGACCGGCGGTTCGGATTCGATTGAGGGCATCCTGAGCTCCGGCATCGAGCGGATCGGCTCCTCGATGACCGACCAGTCGCTGGCGCTCGCCACCGCGCTCGCCACCGGCCATGAAGTGCTGGAAAGCGCGCTCGGCACCCGGACGGACGAAATCACCACCGCACTCGCCAGCCGCACCGGCGAACTGACCTCGGCGCTGCAGAGCGCCACTTCGGACATCGCGCTGGCGCTTGCATCTGGTACCTCCGACCTGCAGAACAATCTTCAGGCCCGCTCGGCCGAATTCCGCGACACGCTGCGCACCACCACCACCGATCTCACGACCGCCGTTGCCGCCGGCACCGAGCAGGTCACGACGGCCTTCGGTGGCCGCGCCGAGGAGCTGACCGGCGTCCTGGCCGCGCGCGCCGCAGAAATCCGCGAAGCGCTCGGCACGGCCCACGAGCGTATCGACAGCGTCATGGCGGAGCGCGGCGACGCGCTGGTCGATGCACTGACCACCCATCACGGCCGCTTCGAGGAAGCGCTGACCAGCCGCTCCGACGCCATCATCAATGCCGTCTCAGGCACCCATGACCGTCTTGCCGAAACGCTTGACGAAAAGGCGATGGCGCTCGCCATTTCCTTGAACGAGAGCCAGGCCCGCATCGAGGATACGCTCGAAACCCGCTCCGAGGCGCTGCTCAGTGCCGTGTCCGGCACCCATGACCGCCTTTCCGAAACACTTGATGAAAAGGCGATGGCGCTCGCCATCTCCTTGAACGAAAGCCAGAGCCGCATCGAAGACACGCTGGAAACCCGCTCCACGGCCTTCCTGAACGCGGTCACGGGCACACATGATCGCCTGTCGGAAACGCTGGATACGAAGGCGGCGACCCTGACGGCCTCGCTCGACGAGCGCCATGCGCGCATCGAGGATGCGCTCGGAACGCGCGCCGAAGCATTGCTGAACAGCGTGTCCGGCACGACCGACCGGCTTGCCGAAACGCTCGATGAAAAGGCGATGGCGCTTGCCATTTCCTTGAACGAGAGCCATGCCCGCATCGAGGATACGCTCCAAACCGGTTCCGCGGCCCTGCTGAACGCCGTCTCCGGCACCCATGACCTCTTTGCCGAGACGCTGGAAGGCAAGGCGGCGGCCTTCGCCACCTCGCTGAACGAGACCCAGGCACGCATCGAAGATACGCTCGAGACCCGCTCCGCAGCCTTGTTGCATGCCGTCTCCGGTACCCATGACCGCCTCTCCGAGACCCTTGATGAAAAGGCGATGGCGCTTGCCATCTCATTGTCCGAGACCCAGGCACGCATCGAAGATACGCTGGAGACCCGGTCGGCGGCGCTGCTGCATGCGGTATCCGGCACCCATGAGCGCCTGTCCGAGACGCTCGACGAGAAGGCGATGACGCTCGCAATCTCTCTCAACGAGAGCCAGTCCCGGATCGAAGACACGCTGGAAGCCCGCTCCGAAGCCTTCCTCAAGGCCGTCTCCGGCACGCATGAGCGCCTCTCCGAAACGCTCGACGAGAAGGCATCGGCAATTGCCGCCTCGCTCAACGAAGGCCAGAGCCGTCTGCAGGATACGCTGGAAACCCGCTCGGAATCCTTCCTCAGCGCGATCTCCAGCACCCACGACCGCCTGACCGAGACCTTCGACGACCGGGCGATGGCGCTTGCCATCTCGCTGAACGAGAGCCAGAGCCGTCTCGAAGAAACCCTGACATCAGGCGCCGATGCGATCACCAATGCCGTCTCCGGCACGCATGAACAGCTGAACGGTGTGCTCGATCAGAAGGCAGCCGCCCTCGCCGCTTCCTTGAACGACGGCCAGGCTCGCCTCGAGGAGGCCCTGGGTCATCGCACCGCCGCGATTATCAACACTGTCACCGCCAGCCACGACCGCCTCACCGATTCGCTCGATGAAAAGACCATGGCGCTCGCCATTTCGCTCGACGACAACCAGAGCCGCTTCGACAGCGCGCTGGAAGCCCGCAGCAACGCCATGATGGAAGCCGTCGCCAATGCCGAGGCCCGTGTTGCCGGCGCCTTCGCCGACAAGACCGACGCGATCCACGCCGCCTATACCGACAATCAGCAACGGCTTGAAAATGCTCTTTCCGGGCACAGTGCGGCTCTCTCCGGCGTCCTCGATGCCGGCGGCGCCCGCTTCGAGGATATCGTCGGCGGCCTGACCGGCCGTATCGAGGGCCGCCTGGCCGATGCCCATGCGCGGCTCGGGGGCCTTGCAGACGAGGCCGCGGCGCGTATCGAAGGCGGGCTTGCCTCCGCCCATGACCGCATCCGCAACACGCTCGACGATCGCGCCAACGCCATCGACCTGACGCTGAACCAGGCCCATGCTTTGATCAGCGATACACTGACCGAACAGGCGACCAGTATCGGCACCTCGGTTGCGACGAGCGTCAGCATGCTCGAAATGTCGCTGGAGGAGCGCGAAGCTTCGATCCGCCAGGCGATCGATGCCAGCGCCCAGACATTGGAAGAGCGCATGCATGCCGGCGCCGGCCAGATCGCCGGTCGCTTCCAGGAAGCCGCAAGCGCGATTTCGACATCCGCCCAGAATTTCTCCTCGCATCTCGACCAATCCGTGGAAAGCCTGACCGGCCGTTTCGAGGAAACCGGATCGCGGGTCGAATCTGGCCTTGCGGCGATCGAGACCCGCATCCGCGACGGCGTCGGCGGCGTTGCCGAAAAGGTGGAAACGGTCGGCAGCCAGCTCTCCGGCGTGCTTTCCGACGGCATCTCCCGTCTCGGTGCGCTGAGCGAAGACGCCACCCGGCGCTTCTCGGCGACGCTCGAAGGCAGCACCGCAAACCTCACCCAGGCGATCGACAGCCGTACCGCCAATCTGGCCGAGACGCTGGACAGCCGCACCTCGATGCTCACCGGCGCCATCGACGGCCGCACGGCGAGCCTCGGCGAAACCCTCGATCGCGGCAATGAACGCATCGAGGAACGCCTCTCCACCATGGACCGCGCCTTGACCGTCGGCCTCGACGCCGTCAACCGCACCATCGAAGGCAAGGCCGCCGGTCTCGCCTCGACGCTGCGTAGCGCGGTTGCCGATGCGGCCCAGGGCATGGAAGGCGAAGCGACGAGAACCACCGAACTGCTCGGCAGGACAGGCCAGCAATTCGCCGAGGATCTCAACACCAAGAGCGACGAATTCACCCGCACCATGGACGAGCGCTCGTCGCAGATCGTCACCCGCGTCGCCGAGGCCCAGAGCCGGCTGGCAAGCCAGGCCGCCGCCGTCGCCCAGACCTTCTCGGAAGCCGGCAACGCCATCGTCAACAAGGTGGCCGAGGCCGAGACCATCGTCGGCACCCAGGTCAATGCGATCTCCAAGGCTCTGTCGGATGCCGGCCAGTCGCTTGAAGCGCGCGGCGACGCCATCCGCTCGACGCTGTCGGGCGCCGGCAGCGAGATTTCCACCACCATGGCGGATGTCGAGCGCGCCCTCGAGGCACGCAGCAGCGCCATCCGCTCCAATCTCGAAGAGCGTGTCCGCGAGATCGATACGACGCTCTCGGACATCGACCGGGCGCTCGAAGCGCGCGGCAATTCGATCCGCACGACGCTTGAAGAACGCAGCCGCGACCTCAACTCGATGCTGTCAGGCCGCTCGGTCGAACTGACGCGCATCCTCGACGAGACCGCCCGCCCGATCATCGACCGCTACACCGATGCCGGCGAGCAGGCCGCCGCCCGCATCACCGCGGCCGCCAACCTCAGCGCCGACCGTCTGCGCGCCGAAAACGAAGCGCTCGCCAGCGCCGTTGCCGCCCGCACCGAAAACGTCGCCAATGCCGTCAGCGCGATCGAGAACAGCCTGGTCGCCAACGTCAACGGGCTCGTCGAGCGCATGTCGGAAAGCAGCGCGGCGATGGCGATGATGATGAACCGCGCCGCCGAACAGCTGACGAGCGTCGACGGTCGCCTCGGCGATACCACCACACGCTTCGCCGACTCCGCCACCAAGGCCGCCGAGATGGTTTCCGCCTCGACCAGGCTTCTCGAAGGCAAGGTCGATCGCCTGTCCGACATTTCGGGCCAGACGCTGGCGCAGGTCGGCAGCATCATCGGCCGCTTCGACGAGCACTCCAAGGTTCTGACCCAGGCCTCGCATCTTCTCGGCGCCGCCCAGTCCAACCTCGCCTCGACGCTCGAAGAGCGCGAAAGCGCGCTGCAGGCGCTCTCCGTCGGCCTCGTTCAACGCTCCGGCGAGATCGAGAAGACCATGCGCGGCCTCGGCGGCATGATCGAGACCGTGTTCGAGCGGGCGGAGCAGCGCTCCAGCCAGGTCACCGGCAATCTTCGCCAGGGCGTGCAGTCCTCCTTCGCCGATATCGGCCGTATTCTCACCGAAACCGAGAAGCGCGCCCAGGAGGCGGCCGAGACGATGCGCGAGGCGATCACCCGCGCCGGCGACGAAGCCAATACGACGATCGACGGCACCTTCGCCAATGTCGAGCGCCGCTCCGGCGATCTGTCCAACCGCATTCGCGGCGGTCTCACCGCCTCGCTGTCGGAAGTCGAGCGCATGCTCGGCGAGGCAGGCCGCGCCTCCGACGGTGCTGCCCAGCACATGCGGGAATCGCTGCGTGAAGCGATCGAGGATGCGGTCGGCCGTTTCTCCGGCGCCACCGACGACATTCGCCGCTCGGCAGCCGATATCCGCAATGAGCTCGATGCCACCCGCGCCGAACTGAAGCGCGGCGCCTTCGACCTTCCCGAGGAAGCCAAGGAAAGCGCCTCGGCCATGCGCCGGGCCGTCGCCGAGCAGATCAAGGCGCTGCAGGATATCTCCCAGCTCGTCGGCCGCACCAGCCAGCAGCTGGAGATCTCCGAGCCCGTCGCCCGCACGCTCGCCCAGGCGCAGCCGGCTCCGCGCCCCGCTCAACCGGCAGCAGTCCAGCCGCAGCCGCCGGCAGCCCGTCCGCCGATCGAGGCAACCGGCCTGCGTGGAACGATCGCGCCATCCGTACCCGCTGCCGCTCCCCAGCGCGCCGCCCAGCAGCCGGCGCCGGCTCGCCAGGAACCGGCCCGCCAGGAACCGGCCCGTCCGGAAAGCGAAAGCGGCGGCTGGATCAGCGATCTCCTGCGCGGCGCCTCGCGTGAGGAACCTGCCGAGGAGGCGCCCGCCCGCGCCCCTGCCCGCCAGGCCGAAGCGGCAGCACCGACCGCCCGCAGCAGCGACATCCGCAATCCGCGCCATGTCGTGGAATCGCTGAATTCGCTCTCGGTCGATATCGCCCGCGCCATCGATCACGACGCCTCGGTCGATCTCTGGCGGCGTTACCAGCGTGGCGAGCGCGACGTCTTCACCCGCCGCCTCTACACGCTGAAGGGCCAGCAGACCTTCGACGAGATCAAGCGCAAATACGACCGCGAACCGGAATTCCGCACCGCCGTCGACCGCTACATCGGTGATTTCGAAAAACTGCTCGCCGACGTCGCCCGCACCGACCCGAACCAGACCGTCTCGCAGTCCTACCTGACCTCGGACACGGGCAAGGTCTACACGATGCTCGCCCACGCCGCAGGCAGGCTCAGCTGAGCCTGCTCATAACCGTCGATCTATTCGACCGAACTGGACAGAAAGCCGCCGCCATACATGTCGAGCGGCTTTCATTCGTCGCAAGAGCGTAACCGAAAACATCCTGATTTTGAGGCATCCGAAATGACCAAGGCCCTGCTTATCATCGATGTGCAGAATGCCATTCTCTCCGGAAAAGCCACGCCGGAACGCCAGCCGCAAGTCGATACCGCGCTTGATGAAACGGTTGCGCGGCTGGCATCGCTCCAGGAAAGGGCGAGACAGGCGGGCGTACCGGTCGTGCTGGTGCAACATGACGGCGACAGCGGCCATCGATTGGCCGTCGGCACGGAAGGATGGGCGTTGCGCGAGGAGATCGCGGCGAAACGAGGCGAGGTCGTCGTGCGCAAGAAAAGCGCCGACTCCTTCTTCGAAACCGATCTGGCCGAACGCCTGAACGAGCGGTCGGTCACCCACCTCGTCATCGGTGGCTGCATGTCGCAATTCTGCGTCGACACAACGGTCAGGCGCGCCGTTTCCCTCGGCTACGACGTGACGCTGATTGCCGATGGCCACATGACCGGCGATACGGCGACCCTCACCTTTTCAGAGATTATCGCCCACCACAATGAAACGCTCGACGGTTTCGACGCGGGCAAGGCAACGGCAGGAATCCGTTCTGCCGCCGACATTGCCTTTTCATAGATTTTAGGGCCGCCGGGACCAAGGCGGTCCCGATCTTCCGTCTTTCACCGATCGGCTGCTATACCCCAATTGTAAATGCAACGATCGAGGCCGATGGCGATTTCGAGCACCAGGACGTCGTGGTCGGCGGCAGGCCCCTTCTTCGGTTGCGACCGGTAGCGCTGCGGAAAGTCGGTGCGCCGCGAGATCGAGCAGACCTCCATCCATTTGTCGCCATTGTTGATCTCGATATCCATCGTCACGTCAGAATAGGCCGGTAGCCGATCAGACGGCACGATGCGCGTCGGCAGATGGATTAGCTGTGCGATCATGCGGCGCACCGGTTCGAGGCAGGCGGCGTGATAGTCGTTGCCGCTGTCGGCCGTGAAGGCGCATTGGAATTCGAGCTGCCAGAATTCCTTCAGCCGCATATGTTTGCTCGGCTGCTCCTGCTCACGGCGATAGGACCGGCCCGCCTGCCAGACGCAGAGCGGCAGCCGCGTCTTCGAGTGATTTCCGAGAATGTGCTGCATATAGGCATAGGTCGATGGTGTAGTCTCCGGCCTCAGCACCAGCGCGGTGTCGTTGGCGGAAAGCTGTTCCTGAACCCAGATATCAGCGTTCGAATAGGCGCTAGATACCAACGACCGCGGCATCAGCGCCGGCGCCTCGACCCTGCGTACATCCCAAGCAGGATTGATGGATCTGAGAAAGCTGCGGATTTCTTCGGAGAAGAAGCCGATCATATGATCGCGCATACGGATTTCGCGCTCCTCCCAATGGACGAGCGAATTGACATGATAAATATTGAGCACGGGCGCCGATCTCCTTGGCAACCTTGATGATGTGTGAGGGGCTTTACGTCCAGCGGCGCGCAGGACGTCTATCGCGCCCCGACGTCACAGCAGGACGCAGAGACCTCGTCCGCCAAGGGCGCGAGCGATCGCAACCTGCAGGCAGGTGCGATCACAACGGGAGAAAGGCGCGCTCTTCATGCTCATCGCGAACTTTCTACGCGCGACCTACAGCATTGTCAAAACCGAAGATTGCGAAACGGCGGAACGGAGCTGTGGATGACCCTTTTTTATTGCCCTCCGTCCTTCATTCCGTCACAAACTTTTTCAATGCGCTACGATCAAGTGAACGGCTCGTTCGATCACTGGGCTCCTTTGACCAAACGATAGAGACAGCAACATTGATGACCAAGACGACCTCCCGGCTTCTTGCCACTGCGCTCTCCTCCGCCTTCCTGTTCAGCGCTTTCACTCTGGCTGAGGCCGGTCAGGCAAGCTTCGTCGTCGATGTGCATTCAGGGCAGGTCCTCGAAGCCTCCAATCAGGATGAGCTGAACTATCCGGCGTCGCTGACCAAGATGATGACGCTCTATCTCGCTTTCGAGGCCCTGCATGACGGGCGCCTCAGCTGGGATCAGAAGCTCACCATGTCGGAAAATGCCGAGAGCAAGGAGCCTTTCAAGCTTGCCGTCGGCGCCGGCCGCAAGGTGACGCTGCGTGAAGCGGTCGAAGCCATCGTCGTGCTCTCGGCCAATGATGCCGCCGTGGCGATCGCCGAACAGCTCGGCGGCTCCGAGCCGGCCTTCGCAAAGACGATGACGGACAAGGCGCACCAGCTCGGTATGAAGGATACGGTCTTCAAGAACCCTTCGGGCCTTCCCGATCCCGAGCAGGTCACGACGGCGCGCGATATGGCGACCCTCGGCGTTTCGCTGATGCGGGATTTCCCCGAAGATTTCAAGCTCTTCTCCATGCGCGGCTTCCAGTTTCGCGGCATGAAGCTGCGCGGCCACAACAACCTCATGTATCGCTATGACGGTGTCGACGGTATCAAGACCGGCTACACCGATGCGTCGGGCTACAATGTCGTGACATCGGCTCTCAAGGATGGCCGCCGCGTGGTCGGCGTCGTCATGGGCGAAAAGACCGCAAGCTTGCGCGACGACAAGATGGCAGGCCTGCTGGACAACTATCTGCCGTCGTCAACGGCCGGCACCGCGACAGCAGCCAGCCAGCCGGGAGCAACGATGACAGACGCGCAGCCGACGAAATAGACTGCCGCTCCAGATTGCCGCGTTAGACTATCGGAATGCCACTTCCAGGTTTTGCCGATCTTGCGAGATCACCTTGCAATTCGTCTCGAATCCTTCCCCCTTGATGGCGAGAATGAATTCCGGGGGAATGCCTGTCGTATTGGACACTGAAATCCCGGCGCTCTCCGAGCCGATGGATTTGACGGTACAGTCGATGGTCGAGCGCCGGTCGTTGAACAATATCGAACCCGCCTTCAGCACCCGCCGCCGGTCGCCGATGGCATGATCGGCGTGGATGGAGCTCCATGACACGCAACGATTCCGTCCGCCGTGTTTTGCCTGATACATCGCGGCATCCGCCTGGGCGAGCAGCGTCTCGATATCCTTGCTGACGATGGAGAGGGCCGACGTTCCCAGGCTGGCTGTCACGGTGAGCGAACCGTGATCGCCGGAAACGGGCTGTGAGCAGATGGCGGCCCTGAGCTTTTCGGCGACCGCGCCTGCCCCTTCCCGATCGACATGCGGCAGGAGAACGGCGAATTCCTCGCCTCCGATGCGGCCGAAGAGATCGCCGGCGCGAAGGGTGGCCTTGCAGATAGACGCAACCGCCTTGAGAACCGCGTCTCCCGCAGCGTGCCCATACGTATCGTTCACCTGCTTGAAATGGTCGATGTCGAAGACGATGCAGGAAAGGTCATGATGGTGGCGCAACGCGAGCGAGATGAGCTGATCGGCCTCCTGCTTGAAAGCGCGCCGCGTCATCGCCTCCGTCAGGCCGTCGGTGGCGGCCGACTGCGTGAGCTCGATGCGATCCATCGCCGCGCCCGCAAGCTCCGTGAGAATGTCGAGATCTCTACTGCTGAACGATCTTGGCCGCCGGTCGATCGCGCATACCGTTCCGATCATGTGCCCCGCCTTCGTTCGCAGGGGAACGCCGGCATAGAAGCGGATATGGTCCTCTCCCGTCACTGCGGAATGTTTTGAAAAGCGAGCATCCTTCGTGGCGTCCTGCACGATAACAGGTTCATCACAGTCCACCACGCAGCGGCAGAAGGTGTCCTCAAGCGACACCTCGTCGGCCGACAGACCGGAACAGGCCTTGTACCATTGCCGGTGCCCATCGATCAGGGATACGATGCCGATGTCGATGGAAAATATCTGCTTGATCAGGCGAACGATCCGCTCGAAGCCCTCGTCCCTGGGCGTGTCGAGAATGTCGAGCTGCTGCAACGCAGCTAGGCGAGCGCTTTCGCGCTGAATCGCTTCCGATGAGGACTTTCCGAATACGCGTGCGACCACTATGCAGCATGCCTCCTGACAGCGATAACATGCATGATGGGTTCCACAAATTCATGAAGAATTTGAATACGATGGCGGCCCCAACCTCATGGGGCCAAATATTTTTCGGAATCAGCAACCCTTGATGTCGGCGCCGCACTTACGAAACGCCATCTCAGATTGAGCGTAGCGTCCAGGTGACGATTTCGGAGGCAACCGTAGAGAAGGCGCGGTCGAGGCCCTTGACGAAACCGTCATTGCCGCCGCCGGCCGGCGCCGTGGCGCGGAACACCTTCTGGGCGCGCACCGCGCCGTTGCGGTCGTTGAGGATCTTGGCTGAAATCTCGACCACCGCCTGGTTGCCGTTCGAGGCGTCGATTTCGAAGGAGCGGATATCGGTGACGACCTGATAGTCGATCGCCAGGCCCTGCCCCGGTATGCCGACGCCGCCAAGCTTGCCCGAATTTTCGAAGGCCTCCACCAGCTTCGACTGCACCATGCGCGGGAGCTTGTCGCCCCACTGCGCCCGCGAGAGATACTGGATTTCCGAAGACGAAACGCGGATGACGATCTGCTCGCTGTCGAGCGCTCTGAGTGCCGTCGGGCCGGCGATCAGGATCTGGCGGGATTTGGCAGCAGGCCCATCGCCATCGACGGCCGCAGAGAGATCATAGGTATCGTTCTTGGCTGAGGTGCCACAGCCCGACAGGATCAACGCAGTCAGCGGCAGCGCGACCACCGTTCCCTTGATCCACGAACGGCGCGACAACAAATGCGATGCGACCATATACGCTACCCTGCCTTCCCGTTAACGCCGCGTCCGGCCGTCATATTGCTTCACTGTGTCCCCGCCGAAGATCAGGCGTTGCGGGTTGCGGTCGAAGTTGGTGATCGTATCGTTCAGATTGTTCACGGTTCCACGCATGTCGTTGACGAGCGTCTGTACATCGCGCAGGCCGCCGCTCGAGAACTTCTGCAGATTGTCGGCGATCGGCCCGATGCGCGAATTCAGGTTGTCGGCGACCTTCTTAAACGATTCGAGCGTCGCGCGCGCCTCGGTGAACAGCGATTGCGTATTGTCGGTGCCGAGCAGCGCGTCGACCTTGATGAGAATGCCGTCGATGCGGGTCGAGGCCGAGTTCAGCTTGTTGGTAAGCTGCGAGACGTCCTGGATCGTCTGGTCGATGTCTTTCTTGCGGGCCGAAACCGTATCGGCGACATCGCGGATCGAAGCGACGGCGGTGCGCGCATCCTTGGTCGCCTGCGCTATGTCGTCGACGGAGCCTTTGATCTTTGCCGGGTCGATCTGGGCGACGAGCGTGTCGACGCGGTCGAGCGTCGCCTGCGCCTGCTTGCCGAAATTGTTGAAGGTGGTGGCCGTCTCGTCGAACTTCTGGATCGCGCCCTTGAGGTCGCCCGATGCGTCGGCGACATTGGCCGTGATCTTCTCGGCATTGGAGACGATGTTGTCGATCTTCTGAGCGTCGACCGCCTTAACCAGCGATTCCACCGCTTGAAGCGTCGAATCGACACGGCCGGAAACCGCCTTCACCGTATTGGAGAGTTCGCCGACGCTCTGCAGGAAGGCGTCGATATTATCGGAATTCTTGGCGAGCGCATCCGAGAAGGTCTCTGCATTCTTGAACGTCTGGGTCAGCGGAGCGCGCGAATCCTGGATGAACCCCTGGAGTTCGCCGACCGCGTCATTGGCGCGATCGAGGATCTTGTCGGCCGTCGCCAGAAGATTGGTGACGCTCGACTGGTCGGCGACGATGACGGCCCGTTTGCCGTTGTCGATCGCGTGTTTCAGAATGCTTTCCTCGCCCTTGCGGCCGCCGGACAGTTCGATATAGGCGGCACCCGTCAGGCCCTGGATTTCAAGCGCGGCCTTGGTGGAAGGGTAGATCGGCGCATCGGTGCGCACCTGGGTGAAGGCCAGTGAATATTGCGGATCGTCGGCATCGATCGACAGTGTCTGCACCGAGCCCACCTGGATGCCGTTGAAGCGCACCGGCGAGCCGACGCTGAGGCCGTTGGCCGAGCCCGGAATACGCACGATCAGTTCCGTCATCGGGCCACCGCGGCCGTATTCGGCCATCCAGTAGACGAAGCCGAAGGCCGCCGCGATCACCAGCACCGTGAAAAAACCGACGATCGTATAATTGGCTTTGGTTTCCATCTTATCCGGTCACTTTCCGCTGCTGCCGTGCCGCGCGGCATCGTCCTGCGGCACGATCGATCGCGCCCGCTTACCTTTGAAATAGGCCTGCACCCATGGGTCGTCATAGGCCAGCATGTCGTCGATCGTGCCTTCCACCATTACCCGCTTCTTTCCGAGCACGGCAATACGGTCACAGACCGAAAACAGGCTATCGAGGTCATGTGTGACCATATAGACGGTCAGCCCCAGGCTATCGCGCAGGTTGGCGATCAGTTCGTCGAATTCGGCGGCGCCGATCGGGTCGAGGCCCGAGGTCGGCTCATCGAGGAAGACGAGTTCCGGATCGAGCGCCAGCGCGCGGGCAAGGGCTGCACGCTTGATCATGCCGCCGGACAGTTCGGAGGGGTATTTGTCGGCAGCGTCGGCCGCGAGCCCCACCATGCGGATCTTCAGATGCGCCAACTCGTCCATCAGCGAGCGCGGCAGATCGAGATATTCGCGCATCGGCACCTGGATGTTTTCCTTCACCGTCAGCGACGAGAACAGCGCCCCCTGCTGGAACAACACGCCGAGCCGCATGTCGAGCGCGTTGCGCTGCGGTTCGTCGAGTTCGTCGAAATCCTGGCCGAGGATCTTGATCGTGCCGGAGCGGCGCGGCAGGAGCCGCAGCACGGTTCGCATCAGCACCGATTTGCCTGTGCCCGACGCGCCGACGAATCCGAGGATCTCGCCGCGATAGATATCGAGGTTCAGATTGTCGAGCACCACTTTCGAACCGAAAGCAACGGTGACGTCGCGCGCCGAGAGCACGATATCCCTGCCCTGTCCTTCGTTTTCGATCGGTTGCTCGTCCACGCTGCCCGCCATGCTAGAAATCGATCGCTGCATAAAACATCGCAAAAAGCCCGTCCATCAGGATGACGACGAAAATCGCCTTCACCACGGAGGCCGTCACGTGCTGGCCGAGCGATTCGGCGCTGCCGCCGACCTTCAGCCCTTCAACGGCAGCGACGATGCCGATGACGAGCGCCATGAACGGCGCCTTGATCATGCCCGACAGCACGGTCGACAGCGTCACCGCTTCGTGCAGGCGCGCCAGGAAATTGGCGAAGGTGATGCCGGAATAACCCCAGGCGACGACGGCAGCCCCTGCCAGCGAAGCGAAGTTCGCCAAAACAGTCAGAAGCGGCAGCGCGATGGTCAGCGCCACCAGCCTGGGGAAGATCAGCACGCCGATCGGGTTCAGCCCCATCACTTTCAACGCGTCGATCTCTTCGCGCATCTTCATCGAGCCGATTTCGGCGGTGATCGCGCTGCCGGAGCGGCCGGCGATCATGATCGAGGTCAGCAGCACGCCGATTTCGCGCAGCTGCAGGATACCGACGAGATCGACGACGAAAACCTCAGCCCCGAAATAACGCAGCTGGAAGGCGCCCTGCTGGGCGATGATCGCACCGATCAGAAACGACATCAGCAGGATGATCGGAACGGCGCGCACGCCCATATGGTCGATCTGGTTGACGATCGAAGCCGGCGAAACGCCGCTGCCGCGCCCGAGCTTCATCTGCGCGCCGCGCACCGCCGAGCCGAGGATATACATGGAGGCGGCGAGATTGTCCCAGATGTCGTAGGTCATCTTTCCCACAGGCGTGAAGATGCGCGTGGCCAGCGAGACCTTTTCCCTCTGCTCCGGCTCCACTTTGGCCGGCTCCTCGGAAAACATTTCCAGCATTTCGTCGATATGCGGATTGGTGCCGACGAATCGGATCGTCCGCCCGGCGGACTCCTCTTCCTTCTTCAGACGGCACAGAAGCCAGATACCGGCGGTGTCGATGTCTGATACATTCGACAGGTCGACCGTCAAATTGCCGGCCTTCTGACGCAGAAGCTTTTCAAGATCGCGCAGAACGAAATGCACATAGGCGCTGCGCCAGTTGCCGCTGAGACGCACATGCTGCCCCGAACCATCGGCATGGTCGTCCACTTCAAGCGAGGCGGCGTTGCGGTTCTCGGCGTTCAAGATACTTGTGTCTTTCAAGGCTTACGGCGACATTGCCGACTCGCGAAGCGGTCGTTCGCCGCCCGGCGCGTCAATATACAGAAGCAACGTCCAATTTCCATGCTCGCAGGACAGCAATAATGCCGCGCACCCTCGATATCCAGATGAATTCCTTTCCGATTGCCGGGGCCTTCACCATCTCGCGCGGGGCTAAGACCGAGGCCGAGGTCATCACCTGCGCGCTCACGGAAGACGGCGCTCACGGGCATGGCGAATGCGTGCCCTATCGCCGCTACGGCGAGACCATGGAGAGCGTTTTCGCCCAGATCGAGGCCACGCGCCCGCTGATCGAATCCGGCATCTCGCGCGACGATCTCCTGTCGGCGATGCCGCCGGGTGCGGCCCGCAACGCCGTCGATTGCGCCCTTTGGGATCTCGAAGCGAAACGGACACGCCAAACCGTCGCCGCCCGCCTCGGCCTTACTGCGCTCAAACCGCTCACGACAGCCTACACCATCTCGCTCGGCGAGCCGGAGGTGATGGCTGCGCAGGCGCGCGAACATGCCGGCCGTCCGCTGCTGAAGGTCAAGGTCGGAACCGGCGACGATGAAAGCCGCATCCGGGCCGTTCGCGCGGCCGCGCCCGATGCGGCGATCATTCTCGACGCCAACGAGGGCTGGCCCGAGGCGGTGCTGGAACGTCATCTCCATATTGCCGCCGAGGCCGGTGTCGTCCTCGTCGAGCAGCCGTTGCCGGCCGGCCGCGATGCGCTGCTTGCCGAAATCCGCCGCCCGCTCCTCGTCTGCGCCGACGAGAGCGTCCACCACACCGGCGATCTCGCAAGCCTTGCCGACCGCTACGATGCAATCAACATCAAGCTCGACAAGACGGGCGGCTTGACGGAGGCCCTGGCGATGAAGGCGGAAGCCGAGCGGCTCGGCTTTTCCATCATGATCGGCTGCATGGTCGGCACGTCGCTTGCCATGGCGCCGGCCGTACTGCTCGCCCAGGACGCCGATTTCGTCGATCTTGACGGCCCGCTGCTGCTGGCCCGCGACCGCGAGCCCGGTCTGCGCTACGCCGCTTCCCTGGTCTTTCCGCCGGAAAGCGCCCTCTGGGGCTGAAGGTAATAGGCCGATATGACGAGCCCGAGGCCGCAGAGCGCGACCAGCGCCATGACGTAATAGCTGACGATGCCGAGCCAGGCGTAGAGATAACCCGACGCGATGGTCATCAGCCCCATCGCCATGCCGACATAGAAGAAATAGGCGCCCTGCGCCGAGGATTCCTGCGTCTCCTGCACAGTCGCCACGATCCGCCGCTGCACGCCCGTATGGACGAAGGCATAGGTGAAGCCGTGGAAACACTGCAGCAGGAAGAATCCGGCAAAGCCCGTATTCATGGGAAACAGAATCCAACGGCAGACGCTGACGGCGCAGCCGAAGCGGATCAGCGTCCAGGCATCGAAGCGCCGGTTGAGGCGCTTCGACAGGAAGAAAACCGTCACCTCCGACGCCACGCCGGCGCTCCAGAGCAGGCCGACCTCAGTGCCGGAAAAGCCGAGCTGATGCCAATAGATCGAGGAGAAAGCATTGAGCACCGCATGGCTCGACTGCTGGATGGCGACACCGATCAGGAGCAGCAGCAAATGCGGCTCGCGCAGGCCGCTGCCGGTGGCGGCGGGAAGGTCGATCGGCTCGCCGCGCCGCCGCGTCGGCCCGATCCGCGGACAGAAGATCGCCATGACGACGGTCATGGTAAAGCCGAACACCATGACGACGAGCACCATGCCGCCGCCCCACCGGCTGATCAGCTGGCCCCCGACCAAGGTCGAAACGATGAAGGCGATCGAGCCCCACACGCGCATCGATCCATAATCCAGCCCCCAGCGGCGTACACCCGAAATGACGATCGATTCGACGACGGGCAAATAGGGCGCGAAGGTGGCGCCTTGCAGCGCGAAGACGATCGTCACCGGCCAGAAGCTGGTCGTCCAGTAGAGCGCGACCGCCGTCAGCAGCGACAGGCCGCCAGACCAGAGAAGAACATCGGCGCGCTCCTTCAGGCGGTCGGCAATCATGGCGACGACAGGCGCCACCAGCACGCGGACGACCATCGGTATGGCAAGGATGATGCCGATCTCATGATCGCTGAAACTGTGGGTTTCGAGCCATACGGGGAAGAACGGCAGGACGACGCCGTTGACCAGCAGCGGCGCGCAATAGGAAAGCGCGCTGAGCAGCCGGAAGCGCGGCGGCGCTCCCTCACCAGGGGCATGTTGAGCGGGAATCATGGATAGACCTGAAGGAAACTTGACCTTGTCCTAACACACCACCCGGAGGGCGACTATTGCGAGAAATAGCCGTCCTGAAACGTTTTAGAAAATAAATAGGGCCTGTCACCGCGCGGTAACGGCTAAATTTCTGGGGGCCGCCGCGGATGCGGCGACACCAAAATCAAGCAGCCTGCGGGGCCAGTTCGCCTTCGCCGTGCATCTCGATGGCAGCAAGCGCCGGCACGGCGCTGGCGAGCGTCCGCCAGGTGATCAGTTCGAAGGTGCCGTCCTCATGCTCGGCCACCGCCGTGCAGCTTTCCACCCAATCGCCGGTGTTGATGTAGCGGATGCCTTCCATGTCCTGAATGACGGCGTGATGGATATGGCCGCAGATCACGCCGTCGGCGCCGCTCTTGCGGGCCTCTTCGGCCACGACGCGCTCGAACTCACCGATGAAATTGACCGCATGCTTAACCTGCAGCTTCGCCCAGGCCGAAAACGACCAGTAGGGCATGCCGAGACGGCGGCGCACGGCCGCCAGAAGAATGTTGATGCGGATCGCCGTATCGTAAGCCCAGTCGCCGAGATAGGCGAGCAAGCGGGCGTTGCGGACGACGACGTCGAATTCGTCGCCGTGCAGGATCAGGTATTTCTTGCCGTCAGCGCCGTCATGCATCATGCGCTCGACGACTTCGATGCCGCCGAAATGCATGCCCGGGAAGTCGCGCAGGAATTCGTCGTGATTGCCGGGAATGTAGACGACGCGTGTCCCCTTGCGCGCCTTGCGCAGCAGCTTCTGGACGACGTCGTTGCAGACCTGCGGCCAATACCAGCTGCGTTTCAGCCGCCAGCCGTCGACGATGTCGCCGACGAGCACGATCGTATCGGCTTCGTGGTAGCGCAGGAAATCCAGCAGGAAATCAGCCTTCGCGGCCTTTGAGCCGAGATGGACATCGGAAATGAAGAGCGTGCGGAAATGTCTGGGTTCCATCATGTCTGTCACGAACAATGCTCGTGCCCCATCTTTCATCTAGCCTTCCAAAACCAGACTCGTGTTTCAGGAAGATGACAAGCTGGGGAAAAGCCCTGCAAACCCGTTCATTGCGCACGGGCGCGATGATCCGCATCCGCATGTTGCCCTGTGCAGGGAGCGCGTTCATGATGCCGGCGATTCCATATCCGACAAAGCGGGATGGCCGATGCGTCTCTTTCTCGTTCGCCACGGCGAATCTCTCGGCAACATCAACGAACGGGCCTATCGCCAATTCGGCGATCACAATGTACCGCTGACGGAGTGGGGCTATCGTCAGGCAGCGGAGGCGGGCAGCGTCATCGCCTCATACCTGCAGGGATTGCCGAGCCAGGGGTTCCGGAGGCTGCACATCTGGTATTCGCCGTTTCTGAGGACGCGGCAGAGCAAGGATGCGCTGCTCGAAGCGCTGCCGGAAAGCTTCGTCGGCGATGTCAGGGAGGATTATCTGCTGCGCGAGCAGGATTTCGGCCTCTTCACCGAAATCTACGACCATGCCGAGCAGAAGCAGAAATTCCCCGAGGAATTCGAAAAATGGGCGAGGCTGCGCAACAACAGCGGCAAGTTCTATGCCCGCCCGCCGGATGGCGAAAGTCGGGCGGATGTGGCGCAGCGCGTGCGCCTGTTCCTCCAGACCGTCATGCACGAAGCCGAAAACGGTGACCACAACGTCGCAATCGTCGGCCACGGCGTTACCAACCGGGCGCTCGAAATGAATTTCCTGCACCACTCCGTCGAATGGTTCGAGCGCTCCGACAATCCCGGAAATGCCGACATCACGCTGATCGAGGGAACGCGCTCGCAAGGCTACGGCACGACCCTGCTCCACCAGGCCACCGACCGGCAGCCCGCCCAGGAAAGCCAGTTGCGCGATGCTTATGGCGCTGATGTGACGATTACGCCGAAGGCCGGTATATAGACCCCTCCCCACAAGGGGGAGGGACTACCCCGGGGCACCGCCTCGCTCCTCCCGAAATGTCGAAGATTTAGAAAGCCGGTGCGACAAGTTAAGTCCCTCCCCCTTGTGGGGGTCCGGAGGACGGGTTTGGGGCGGTGTCTTCTATTGAACGCTTCATCTCTTCAAGCAGGCCGCACCGCCGCCATCGGCTTCACGTTCTGGTTCATCCGAAACAGATTGTTCGGATCGTAGCGCAGTTTGATTTCGGCAAGCCGGGCGTAATTGGCGCCGTAAGCCATTTCGACGCGATCGGTCTCATCCTCCGGCATGAAGTTGATATAGGCAGTGCCCACGGCATGCGGCTTGGTTGCCTCGAAGAGCTCTCGCGCCCAGCCGATGCAGCTTGCGTCCATCCCGGTCTCGCGCCAGCGCGCATGCACGTTCATGACGAAATGCGAGCTGCGCTGCGGAAAGGCGGTCGCTTCAGTCGGAACCCGGCCGGCGGCCCCGCCGACATGGCCGATGAATATTTCGCATTCCGGCCCCGGCAGTTTCCGCACCGCATTGAGAAGAATCTCGATCGCCGCATCGGAGAGCGAGGCGAAATCCTGGCTCTTCCAGTAATTGCGCGCGCCGGGTGTCAGAAGCGGGTCGAATGCCTGCTGCCAGCCGATGAACGGCATCGGGCCGACGATGTCGGCAATCGGCTTTCCGATCCCGCGCAATCTGGCAGCGGCCTTTTCACCCGCCGCCATGTCTCCGCAATAGCACATGGCGAGCACCACGATCTCCTTGCCGTGCCATTCGGCCGGCAGGAACGGCAGCGGCGGCGCCTGGCGCATCACCACCCAGCAGGTCAGCTCGTCAGGTGCGGCTTCCAGCGCCTGCCGATATTCCCTCAGCACCTTTTCCGCGTCGGCGAAGGGATGCACGACCAGCCCCGCGAACACCTCGGGATGGAGCGGGTTGAGCTGGAATTCAAAGGACGTCACGACACCGAAATTGCCGCCGCCGCCGCGCAGCGCCCAGAAGAGGTCTGGCCTTTCCGTCTCGCTCGCCTTGACCAGCTCACCATCGGCCGTCACTACGTCAACCGAAATCAGATTGTCGAGCGTCAGCCCGAATTTGCGGGTCAACCAGCCGAAACCGCCGCCGAGCGTAAGGCCGGCAATGCCGGTCGTGGAATTGATGCCGGTCGGCAGTACCAGCCCGAATGCCTGCGTTTCCTTGTCGACGTCGCCGAGGGTGGCACCCGGCTCGATCCTGGC
The DNA here is from genome assembly GCF_047445895.1 of Rhizobium sp. BR 249. NCBI lineage: Bacteria > Pseudomonadati > Pseudomonadota > Alphaproteobacteria > Hyphomicrobiales > Rhizobiaceae > Rhizobium > Rhizobium sp. BR 249. Next base: position 73,172 of record NZ_JARWKX010000024.1, read on the forward strand.
GCGGCGCATCTCGGGATCTACCCGCACCGATTTCATCGGCGACAGATCGATGACGACACCACCCTCGCAGACGGCGTTGCCGGCAATGCCGTGCCCGCCGCCGCGCACCGAAACGAGCAGATTGTTATCGCGCGCAAAAAGCACCGCGCGCATGACATCAGCCGCCCCCGCGCAACGCGCAATCAGGCCCGGCTGGCGATCGATCATCGCGTTCCAGATCGCCCGCGCCTCGTTGTAATCCATGTCCTTGCTGGTCAGGAGACTGCCGCGAAACCCGGCGGCAAAAGCATCCATGGCCACGTCATTGACCATCGTCTGCCCCCGTTGCAGGGTCGTCAGGTTCAAATTGTCCATGATTTCCTCCATACGACCGGCGCCCCGCACCGTCGCGGCCCGCATCTTGCGCTTGCGAGGAGCGTCAAACAAGTTTTCCAAAAGGATTAGTACCGGCGATGACGGTACCTCATGCCTACCTCCAACGCCGTGTGGCACTCGCTCTCGACGAAAACTTCTCCCAGTCCTCATTTCCATACTGTCGCCCGTATCCGATTGATGTATGGAGGGAACTCCAGAAAAAGACGTGCACGGAGGCGGCAATGGATCACCAGGATAAATCCAAGACGGACAAGAACCTGCCGGGCGGCGATCTCGACGAGCAGGCGCTCTTCTTCCATCGCTATCCCCGCCCCGGCAAGCTGGAAATCCAGGCGACCAAGCCGCTCGGCAACCAGCGCGACCTCGCGCTCGCCTATTCGCCCGGTGTCGCCGCCCCCTGCCTTGCCATCCGCGACAACCCGGAAATGGCGGCCGAATATACCTCGCGCGCCAATCTCGTCGCCGTGATTTCCAATGGCACCGCCGTTCTCGGCCTCGGCAACATCGGCCCGCTGGCGTCGAAGCCGGTCATGGAGGGCAAGGCCGTGCTCTTCAAGAAATTCGCCGGCATCGACGTTTTCGACATCGAGATCGACGCCGCGAGCGTCGAACAGATGGTCTCGACCGTTTCCTCGCTGGAGCCGACCTTCGGCGGCATCAACCTCGAAGACATCAAGGCGCCGGAATGTTTCGAGGTCGAGCGTCGCCTGCGCGAGAAGATGAAAATCCCCGTCTTCCACGACGACCAGCACGGCACGGCGATCATCGTCGCCGCAGCCATCCTGAACGGTCTGGAACTCGCCGGCAAGGCCATCGACAGCGTCAAGATCGTCGCCTCCGGCGCCGGTGCTGCCGCCCTTGCCTGCCTCAACCTGCTGGTGACGCTGGGCGCCAAGCGCGAAAACATCTGGGTCCACGATATCGAAGGCCTCGTCTATGAGGGCCGCACCGAACTGATGGACGAATGGAAGTCCGTCTATGCCCAGAAGAGCGACACCCGCACGCTCGCCGAAAACATCGGCGGCGCCGATGTCTTCCTCGGTCTCTCGGCCGCCGGAGTGCTGAAGCCCGAGCTCTTGGCGCAGATGGCCGATAAGCCGCTGATCATGGCGCTCGCCAATCCGACGCCCGAGATCATGCCGGATCTCGCCCGCGCCGCCCGCCCCGATGCGATGATCTGCACCGGCCGCTCGGATTTCGCCAACCAGGTCAACAACGTCCTCTGCTTCCCCTATATCTTCCGCGGCGCGCTCGATTGCGGCGCCGAGACGATCAACGAGGAAATGAAGATGGCGGCCGTGCGCGCCATCGCAGCCCTTGCCCGCGAAGAGCCCTCCGATGTCGCCGCCCGCGCCTATTCCGGCGAGACCCCGGTCTTCGGCCCCGATTACCTGATCCCCTCGCCCTTCGATCCGCGCCTCATCCTGCGCATCGCGCCTGCTGTCGCCAAAGCCGCCGAACAAAGCGGCGTCGCGCGCCGTCCGATCCAGGATTTCGATGCCTATCTCGACCAGTTGAACCGTTTCGTCTTCCGCTCCGGCTTCGTGATGAAGCCGATCTTCACCGCGGCAAAGACGGCGGAGCGCAAGCGCGTCATCTTCTCCGAAGGCGAGGATGAGCGCGTGCTGCGCGCCGCCCAGGTACTGCTCGAGGAAGGCTTGGCCAAACCGATCCTGATCGGCCGCCCGCAGGTCATCGAGACGCGTCTCAAGCGTTATGGCTTGCGCATCCGCCCGCTGCAGGATTTCGAGGTCATCAATCCGGAAGACGATCCGCGCTTCCGCGAATATGTCGATCTCTATTTCTCGCTCGTCGGCCGCCGTGGCGTCATCCCGGAAGCGGCCCGCACCATCGTGCGCACCAACACCACCGTCATCGGTGCGCTGGCGCTGCGGCGCGGCGAGGCCGATGCGCTGATCTGCGGCCTCGAAGGCCGTTATGAAAAGCACCTGCGCGACGTGCGCCAAATCATCGGCAAGCGCAAGGATGTCCGCGATTTCTCGGCGCTGAGCCTGATGATCTCGCAGCGCGGCGCAACCTTCTTCACCGACACCTACGTCACCTTCAATCCGAGCGCCGAAGAGATCGCCGAGGCGACCGTCATGGCAGCCGAGGAAATCCGCCGCTTCGGCATCACGCCGCGCGCTGCCCTCGTCTCGCATTCCAACTTCGGCTCGCGCGAGTCCGAAAGCGCGACGAAGATGCGCAACGCCCTGCAGCTCGTGCGCGACGCCGCCCCGGATCTCGAAGTCGATGGTGAAATGCACGGCGAAAGCGCCATCACCGAAGCACTCCGCAAGCGAGTCATGCCGCATACGACGCTGCATGACGAGGCGAACCTGCTCGTCTTCCCGAACCTCGATGCCGCCAACATCACGCTCGGCGTTGTGAAGTCGATGACCGACGGCCTGCATGTCGGCCCGATCCTGCTCGGCGCTGCCATGCCCGCCCACATTCTCGCCCCCTCGGTGACGTCCCGCGGCGTCGTCAATATGGCGGCATTGGCCGTCGTCGAGGCATCGCAGCCGGCATAAGCCGGCTGCCGGCGAAATTGAACCTACAGATGCTGAGGGACTTTAGCCTTCAGCAGCTGGATGAGCGCAGGGTCCATGAAATCGTAATCATCTGGAATATGAAGGCATATCAGGCGCTTGCCTTTGAGAGCTGACCTGTACCTGTTCTGAAGTTTCGTACGGTGAGCTCTTTCCATGACGAACACGATATCAGCCCACTCGATCTGCTCGGCGGACAGCGGGTTTTCGGCATCATTGTTCGTGCCGGCCGAGGAGACCTCGATGCCTGGCCAGTCGGCGAAAACCTGTTCCGCAGTCGGACTGCGAAGCTTGTTCTGGCTGCATATGAATAGGACGTTTTTCACGTTTGGCTTCTCTGACGGTATATGTTTCGCGATAGCACAATTCCTGACGCAAGCGAAACCGAAGGCCGCCATCGCCTTTGCTGGAAAAAATCGCGAAAATGCGCTAAGAATTTAGCTCAGCTTCTTAAGAGAAACACGCTAAGAGAAACCACGCGGCGAAGTGACGTCGCATCGATCCTTCGACCGTGTGCTCATTCCGGGACGACGCCGTGAAACGCCGAAACCTGTCTCTTGTTCTTCTTCTTGCGTTGGCATCGCCCGCCGCCGCGCAGTCCGGCGCTATCTGCAACGACCTGCGCGGCCGCCTCGCCGACCTGCCGCGATCGATCGGCAACAACAATGGGCCGGAAGCGCGCCAATATGCCAGCGCCATGGCCGAGCAGAACCTCGAGCTGCGCAAGGTTCGCAACGATCTGCGCAGCTACGGCTGCACCTCGGGCAGCATGGTCGTGATCGGCGGCGAGAATGCCGATTATTGCGCCGAGCTCTCGCAGGCCGAAGCCCGGATGATCGACAATATCCGCTATCTCCAGGATCGCCGCGACGAGCTGCGCGGCCAAGGCGATGACGGCGCGCGCCGCGAACTGATGGCCGCTCTGGAGCGCAACGGCTGCAACAGCGAAAACTTCTATGCGCCCTCCGAACGCAGCGCCAACGATCCCGCCCCCAGCATCGAGGAGCAGGCAATGCGCGGCGACACCTTCATTCCGCTCGGCGGCGGAGGAGAGATCGACCCGCGTTACGGCCTGCCGCAAGCCCAGATGCTTTCACCCGTCAGTACCATGTGCGTGCGCAGCTGCGACGGCGGCTTCTTTCCGATCAGCTCGAACGCCACGTCGGTCGATTTCGGCCGGGACGCCGAAACCTGCGCCAAGATGTGCCCCGGCATCGAGACCCAGCTCTTCTATCGCGACGTCAGGAGCACGGAAGCCTCGAACATGATCTCGGTGGCGACAGGCACGCCCTACAGCGCCATGAAGAACGCATTCGCCTATAAGAACCGCGCACCCGGCGAAAAAAACGCCTGCGCCTGCAATCTCACCGCCTACTACAATGAGATGCGCGGCAAGCAGGCTCTGAGCCAACCGCCGCAGCAGGGTTCGATCACCACCATCCATACCAATCCGCCGGCAAAGGATGCCGCGGTAGCGCCGCCGCCGCAGCAGCCATCCGTTCCGGAACGTCCTTACGATCCCACGCAGAACAAGGTCCGCCAGGTCGGCCCGCAATTCCTGGCCGGCGACCAGGGCTCGATCGACCTTGCCAATCCGGCAAACCCCGGCCCGCAGCCCCAGCAGCAATGATTGCGACGCTGATCAGCGCTCACTCCGCCCCCATTCATCGTGAAAGACCAGTTCTTCGAGCGGCATCCTTTGCCGCCAGCCTTTGACCGCGAGTTCGGGCTCGTCATAGAGCCGGTCGACGAAGCCGGCGCAAAGCCAGGCGACCACCTCGATATGATCGGGTATGCCGAGAATGGCTTTCAGATCGTCTTCGCGAAAAATGCTGACCCAGCCGATGCCGATGCCTTCGGCGCGGGCCGCAAGCCAGAGGTTCTGGATCGCGCAGACTGTGGAATAGCTATCCATCCTGGGATTGTGCGTGCGCCCAAGCACCACGCTGCCGCTGCGCGTGGGATCGCAGGTCACGCATATGCCGAGCGGCGCCTCGACGATCCCTTCGAGCTTCAGCGAGCGGTATGCCTGCCGCCGCTCGCCTTCGAACATCAGCGCCGCCTCCTCGTTCGCCTTCACGAAGGCATCGCGCACCTCAGCCCTCACCTCGGCGCTTCGAACCAGAACGAAGTTCCACGGCTGCATGAAGCCGACGGAAGGCGCGTGATGGGCAGCCGTCAGCAGCCGCTCCACGACATCGTCAGGCAAGGGATCGGGCAGAAACTGGCTGCGAACGTCCCGCCGCGTCATGATCGCGTGATAGACGGCCTCGCGTTCGGCCATGGAAAAACCGGATGCCGCTGACAGGGCATCCTCGTCAAAGGGTCGCATCGTCAAATCCCCAACAACGCAACCGCCCGCCGTCCGCGCGGGTTGGGTCTATCTCGCCAGGCCGGTCTTCTGACTTGGCGTCATCCGTCTGCCGCAGCCTTCCCGGCGAAAACCAGTGGCGTGTTGAACGGCAGACGTCGGCCTTACAGCGTTGGGCACGTTCCGGCCTTGCACCGGATTCCCGATTCTCCCGCCTCGACGGCGGGCACCTGACGGCGCATCTATTTCAGGAAACGGGGGCTGCGGCAAGCCGAGCCGGATAATGCGCACCAAAGCCCTTTCACTTTATCATTTCTTTACAAAAAAAATACAGACTGCAATTGCGCGTTTTGGGTTGCAAGGAGGACATGGGCATGAGTGCTCATGCTGCGACCGCCGGCGTCGATGCCCGTGTTGATAGGCCAGTCGAGAGCAGCTCCGACTGCGCTGCGTTTCGAGGCCCCGCGGCATGTTCCATTTTCTAAAAACGATGCCTCTGACAGCCAAGCTGTCGGCAATCATCGTCGCCGTCAATCTCTGCGGCATCTCTGCTTTCGCCGCCTACACCTGGATGCATGAAACCCAGGCATTGATCGATAGCGCCAAAACGAACTGGTCCAAGGATGTGGAACAGTTCGCATCCGTGGCCGCCGGCGGCGTGAAATGGGGCAAGGCGAATGCCGTTAGAGAGGCCTATTCGCTCTACCGCGACGATCCCTCGCTCGACCTCGTGCAGTTTGCCGCTTTCAACGCGGATCTCGCCGCCGTCGATACCTGGACACGCGACGGCATCGGCGGCTTGCCTGCAACCGACGATTTGAAGAAGAGCCTCGGTGCCAAGCCGGAAAAAACGACGATCGACGACGGCGGAGTGTCGGCCGGTGTCGTCACGATCATCGCGCCCCTCCCGCTGGACAAGTCGGGCAAGGCCACCGGTTACATCGTGACGAACTGGTCCGTCGAGAAGATCGCTGCCGAAGTCCAGCAGAAAGTCTTCGTTTCGCTGATCACGCAATCGGTGATCACCGCCATGGCCGTCATCGCATTCCTTCTCGCCATGCGAAGCCTCGTCGGCCGCCCGCTCAGAATCCTCAGTGGAAGAATCAGCGCTCTGCAGAAAGGCGACCTGGCCTCTCCCGTCACCTATAGGGAAAATGGCGACGAAATCGGCTTCCTCGCGCGGGCGCTGGAGGTTTTCCGTGAGGAAGCGATTGTGAAGGTCGAAAGGGAACGGGCTGCTGCCGAGCAGAGCGCCTCTCTCGATGCCGAAAGGGCGCGCAACGCATCCTTGACGGAAGAGTCGAGCAACACCCAGCGGCTGGTAATGAACACGCTCGCCAATGCATTGGAACGGCTTGCCGCAGGTGACTTCTCCACGCGCCTCGCCGACCTCGGCCCCGAATTCGATAAATTGCGGCAGGATTTCAACCGCATGGTCGAAGCGGTCGCAGCCGCGCTGACCGAGATCAAGACCGCCTCCGTCGCAGTCGAAGGCGGCTCGAGCGAGCTGGCATCCTCCGCGGATCAGCTCGCGAAACGCACCGAGCAGCAGGCGGCAGCACTGGAAGAAACCGCGGCAGCGCTCGATGAGGTGACGACGACGGTCAGAACATCGTCGCAGCGGGCCGAAAGTGCCGGGCAGCTGGTCGAGGAGACGAAGCGCAGCGCGCATGTCTCGGCCACGGTGGTGCGTGATGCCATCGGAGCGATGGACCGGATACAGACCTCTTCCAGCCAGATCGGCCGCATCATCGGCGTCATCGACGAGATCGCCTTCCAGACCAACCTGCTGGCGCTGAACGCCGGCGTCGAGGCCGCGCGAGCCGGCGAGGCCGGTAAGGGCTTTGCGGTCGTCGCCCAGGAAGTGCGTGAACTCGCCCAGCGCTCGGCAAATGCCGCGAAGGAAATCAAGAACCTGATCAATGTATCGGGCGATGAGGTTGCAGCCGGCGTCGGACTGGTGAACCAAACCGGCGATGCCCTGCTGAAGATCGAGGAGCAGATCAACCGCATCAGCGACAGCATCGCCTCCATCGTCCAGTCCTATCGCGAGCAGGCGACAGGCCTGCAGGAGATCAACGGCGCGATCAACCAGATGGATCAGGCGACACAGCAGAACGCGGCAATGGTCGAAGAAACCAACGCGGCCTGCCAGGAACTGCTCACGCAGGGCCGCCTTCTGCAGGACTCGGCCGGCAGGTTCACCGTCGGCGCTTCTGCCGCCGGCCAGCCCAGACCTGCTCAACCCGTTCGCCAGCCTCGCCCCGAGCCAAGGAGCTTCACGCAGCGGCATGCAGGAAACGCCGCCGTTGCCGCTTCTCCCGGCGCCTGGGAAGAGTTCTGACGCCATCAGCCTTCAATAATGAATTCCTCAACAACCGATCATCAGGAAGGGAACAGAATATGAAAAGAGTTGTCACCGCATTGCTTATTGCCTGCAGCGCATCTGCCGTGCCCATGGGTGTCTCCATGGCGCAGGATGCCGCTCAGCTTGCCCCGATCGCCGACTACGTGAAGAGCGATGTCACGCCCTGGCTCAGCGATCCCGCCATCGTCGACGCCCTCAAGGCGCAGGACGCCACCAACGCCAACCTGAGCGCAGCCGATATCGACGCCCTCGACAAGAAGTGGCGCGCCGAAGTCGACGGCTCCGATCACTCGATGATCGACGGCGTGCTCGGCAATGCGCTGTCGAAATTCCTGCAGGAAAAGAAGGCTGCTTCCGGCGGCAAGATCACCGAGATCTTCGTCATGGATGCCAAGGGCCTGAATGTCGGCCAGAGCGACGTAACCTCCGATTACTGGCAGGGCGACGAAGCCAAGTTCCAGAAGTCCTTCGGCGCCGGCAAGGACGCCGTCTTCATCGACGAGATCGAGAAGGACGAATCGACCCAGACGCTGCAGTCGCAGGCGAGCGTGACGATCTCGGACGACAAGGGCACTCCGATCGGCGCCATCACCATCGGCGTGAACGTCGACGCCCTCTGATCTGCCAAGGCTGCAAGGCCTGAAAAGCACGTCGCATCGGAAAACCGATTGCGACGTGCATCATGGCCGCTGCCGATGCTCGATTTCAGGCTGCAGATTCCACGTGACAATGAGACGCCGCCACGCTACACACGGCGCATGTCGATCACTTCTGTCTACGCCTCGCGATTTTATTCGTACCGCTGCTCTCAGCGGATGCGGGTCCATGCGTAACTGAAGTCGACGCGACGACAACCCGAACAGCCGCTAGTCTACCTGGCGGCTTTTTTGTTTCCGCACGGTATGACCAAACAGGAGCCATGCCGTGTCCGATACTATCGATGATCTGCGTATCCTCGAGATCACCCCGCTCACCAAACCCGCCGATGTCATCGCGGAAATTCCCCGAACCGCTGCCGTCAGCCAGACCGTGACCAGCAACCGCAATGCGATCCACAAGATCCTTGAGGGCAAAGACGACCGCCTGATCGTCGTCATCGGCCCCTGCTCCATCCACGATCCGGTTGCCGCCCGCGAATATGCCGCGCGGCTGGCGGAACAGCGGCAGCGCTTCTCCGGCGACCTGGAAATCGTCATGCGCGTCTATTTCGAGAAGCCCCGCACCACCGTCGGCTGGAAGGGCCTGATGAACGACCCGCATCTCGACGGCAGCTACCGCATCGAGGAAGGGCTGCGGATCGCCAGGCGCCTTCTGCTCGACATCAATGCGATGGGCCTTCCCGCCGGCGTCGAATTCCTCGAGACGATCACGCCGCAATACATTGCCGATCTCGTCAGCTGGGGCGCGATCGGCGCCCGCACGACCGAAAGCCAGATCCATCGCCAGCTCGCCTCCGGCCTCTCCTGCCCGATCGGTTTCAAGAACGGCACCGATGGCAGCGCCCGCGTCGCGCTCGATGCGATCCTCGCCGCCTCGCAGCCGCATCACTTCCCCGCCGTCACCAAGGACGGCCAGGCGGCCATCGCCTCGACCAGAGGCAACGAGGACTGCCACATCATCCTGCGCGGCGGCAAGCGCCCGAATTATGAGGCGGCTGATGTCGAAGCGGTTGTCGGCGAAGCCGTCAAGCTTGGCGTCGATCCACGCATCCTCATCGACGCCAGCCATGCCAACAGCAGCAAGGACCCGATGAACCAGCCAAGGGTGGTCAAGGACGTCGCCGCACAGATCGCCGCGGGCAACCGCCACATCAAGGGCATGATGATCGAAAGCAACCTCATCGCCGGCCGCCAGGATCTCGTCCCCGGCAAGCCGCTGGTCTACGGCCAGTCCATCACCGACGGCTGCATCGACTGGGACATGTCTGTTGGCGTGCTGGAAGATCTGGCCAAAGCTGCCCGCGAGCGGCGCAAGGCAGCCGTCGCAGCCTGACAGACAGCATCAAGCGCGGCGGGCAGATATCCCGCCGCCCATTCACAGGTCAATCTTCGTCCAAAAGACGCTGGCCCTCATCGGTCAAGAAGCCGCCCATGTTGGCTCGATCGCCGGTGAGGGCTTTTCACGACGTGCGCCTGCGCAGGCACTTAGAGGCGACGACCATATTATAAGCGGTCACGGTTCGGATAGAGTCGAGATATTCATTCTCGTCATAAACGACGTCACTTAAAAACAAGAGCGCAATCTTGTCCTGTGACTGGAGCATAAGCTCCTCTTCCGGCGAAAGCGGCAGGTCATCGAAAAAGCTCATGGCATTATAATTCCTGAAGTACGTCTCGTTACCGCAAGCATATCTTATATCGTTCTGAATATAGAATTTGGCGATGGGAACCGCCATCTGATTTAGATTTTGAGACTCTTGGTATTTTCCGAACAACCGTAGGTATTCCACCGGAAACGCGGCAAAGAGTAAAATAGGACAGCAGGTTATGATGGCTAATGTCCCGAACAATGCAGCGCGCACGATCGACTTCCTTTAACCTCATTGGCGGGACCTATCTGCGCTCATTACCATATCAGATGGCGAAGCCCTATAGAGAACAACCTGTCCCCACCGCCCCATCATTATCTGACGCCTTGTGGCATGCTGGCGCATCAAGGCTGCTGCCACCGTGAAATGTCGATGGGGAATTTTGAGTAGTTACAATTGTTCAATGAATAGAAGGACATGTCGTCGTCTATTTTGTTGGCTGAAAGCTCCCACTCGAAGGTGTCTTGTCCACCCGTACCAGTTGCCAAAGACATTATTAATAGCTCAAGGAGCCTTTCTGAAGGAGGATACGCGATACCATACAATGTCGCCTCCTTGCCGATGAAGGTGCCTTTAATGACCTTCTCGATCTCTAGGTCGACCCGGATCACCCGTTTCGGATAATCTTTCGGTAGCAGCAATCCGGGATCTCCGATCGCGAGCGATTTCACACGTGCCGCGACCACGACCTTGGCTTTCGCCAACGTATTGTCACGGCACGGAGCCATTGCCGCTGCCATACCTGGGAAGCAAAGGATCAGGACAAGAATTATCTGCAGGCGCAGCCATGTGGCTAATGTTGAAGGCATCTTCGCGTTTCTCCAGCGCGGCCAATGCCTATTCCAGAAGGGTTGCGTCAGGCTTAAGACCACCACCGCCCCATCATCAAATGGCGGTGCGCCGCTCTCAAGATCTCGCCGGGAAATACCTGACATAGGCAAACTCGTCACCATCCGGTGACCAGCAGGGCACGTTGATCGTGCCCTGCCCGCCGAAAAGCTCGAACAGCGTCTTCAGATTGCCACCGTCCATATCCATCAGCCGCAGCCGCACGTCGAGGTCGCGCGGATGGTCGAAAACCGATGGGTCGTAGGACAGGATCAGCACCTTGTCATTCCTGGGTGACGGATGAGCGAACCAGTTCCCTTGATTATCCGAAGTCACCTGCTGGAGACCCGTGCCATCGGGGTGGATGCGCCAGATCTGCATCAGCCCGGTGCGGCTGGAGTTGAAATAGATCCATTGCCCGTCGGCGGAATAATCCGGCCCGTCGTTGCGGCCCTCGCCATGCGTCAGCCGCGTCTCGACGCCGCCGTCGACGGAGATCGTGTAGATATCGAAGAGGTCGTCGCGAATGCCGCAATAGGCGAGCTGGCGCCCGTCCGGCGACCAGCCGTGCCAGTAGGAGGGCTGGTTCTGGGTAACGAGCCGCGGCGTACCGCCCTCGATCGGCAGGATATAGATCGCCGACTTGCCGAATTCGGTCTTGTCGGAGATGACGATCTCGGTGCCGTCAGGCGAGATACCATGGTCATTGTTGCAGTTGACGGCAAAGCCGGTATCGACCTGAACCACCTCGCCGCCATCAAGCGGCAACCGGAAGAGCAGCCCGTCGCCGTTCAGCAGGAGATAGGAACCATCGGGCGAGAAGTTCGGCGCTTCCACCAGTCTGTCCGTCTGCCAGACCTCGCGCGCCCTGCCCGTCCTGACATTGTAGATCTCGACCGAGCTGCGCATATTGCCTCCCTGATATCCCGATTGCGTCAGCGATCCCGAAACCGGTTGGTGATGGGATAGCGCCTATCGCGACCGAAATTCTTCTTGGTGATCTTCACGCCCGGCGCCGATTGCCGGCGCTTGTATTCGGCAAGATAGAGCAGATGCTCGACCCGGTGAACCGTCGCCACGTCATGACCGCGCGCCACGATCTCCTCGACCGCCATTTCCTTTTCGACGAGGCATTCGAGGATATCGTCGAGCACGGGATAGGGCGGCAGCGAATCCTGGTCCTTCTGGTCGGGACGCAGCTCCGCGGACGGCGCCTTGTCGATGATATTCTGCGGGATCACCTCGCCCGACGGCCCGAGCGCAGTCGGCGGCACGTTTTCGTTGCGCCAGCGGGCCAGCGCATAGACCTGCATCTTGTAGAGGTCCTTGATCGGATTGAAGCCGCCGTTCATGTCACCATAGAGCGTGGCGTAGCCGACCGACATTTCCGACTTGTTGCCGGTCGTCACCACCATGGCGCCGAATTTGTTGGAGATCGCCATCAGGATGACGCCGCGCGCCCGGCTCTGCAGGTTCTCCTCCGTGATGCCGCTGTCCGTCCCCTCGAAGAGATCGGCAAGCGCGCTGCTGAATCCCGTCACCGGCTCCTCGATCGGTACGATATCGTAGCGGCAGCCGAGCGCCTTGGCGCAATCGGCCGCATCCTTCAGCGAATCCTCGGAGGTGTAGCGGTAGGGCAGCATGACGGTGCGCACCCGCTCCTCGCCCAGCGCATCGACGGCGATTGCCGCGCAGATCGCCGAGTCGATACCGCCGGAAAGGCCGAGGACCACGGTCTTGAAGCCGTTCTTGTTGACGTAGTCGCGAAAGCCGAGCAGGCAGGCGCGGTAATCGGCCTCTTCGCTTTCGGGGATATGCGCCATCGGCCCTTCGGCGCAGTGCCAGCCCGCGTCACCGCGCTTCCACGTCGTTACCGCCAGAGCGGTTTCGAACTGGCTCATCTGGAAGGCCAGCGATTTGTCGGCATTGAAGGCGAAGCTTGCCCCGTCGAAGACGAGCTCGTCCTGGCCGCCGAGCTGAGCGGCATAGATCAGCGGCAGGCCGGTCTCGATCACCTGCTTCAGCACCACCTGATGACGGATATCGACCTTGCCGCGATAATAGGGCGAACCGTTCGGCGACAGCAGGATCTCGGCCCCGCTTTCGGCCAGCGTCTCGCAGACGCCGAGCTCCCCCCAGATATCCTCGCAGATCGGAATGCCGAGCCTGATGCCGCGGAAATTCACCGGCCCAGGCATCGCACCCTGGTCGAAGACGCGCTTCTCGTCGAATTCGCCGTAGTTCGGCAGATCGACCTTGTCGCGCACCGCGATCACCTTGCCGCCGTCGAGCACGGCGACGGAATTGTAGCGCCCGCTCTCGTCCTGCCTGGGAAAACCGATGATGACGCCCGGCCCGCCATCGGCGGTATCGGCAGCAAGACTTTCGACCGCCTTCCAGCAGGCGCGGATGAAAGCCGGCTTCAGCACCAGATCCTCAGGCGGATAGCCGGAGATGAAGAGTTCCGTCAGGATCAGCAGATCGGCGCCTTCCCGAGCCGCATCGGCGCGCGCCTCGCGGGCTTTGACGAGATTGCCGGCGACATCGCCGACCGTCGGATTGAACTGGCCGACGGCGATGCGGAGGATATCAGAGAGAGCGTTTTCCTGTGTCATGTCATTTATTTAGCTCGCAGCTTCCGCAACGGCAACATGTTGCTCCGAAAGCGGCGCCCGGCAGTGACGAAATTTTTGTGAAGGATGCGCCAGAGCGCCGCGCCACTTGATACATTGCAATTTGCCGCCGGAGCGGAATACTGCGCCGAAAGCGACAGCACCGGAAACACGGCCATGAATACTCTTTCGAACTTCGTCCACCATCATTTCGACAAGCCGGCCGACGAGCTCGGCGCCATCGAAAAGCGCGTGTTGGCGAAAGCGCACGAACGCAAGATCATCTCCACCGACGTCAACGCCGCCTTCTCCGCCGAAGCCTCGTTCGGCCAGCGCGTCGCCGACGGCATCGCCCGCGTCGGCGGCTCCTGGTCCTTCATCATCGCCTTCCTGGTTTTCCTCGTCGCCTGGACGCTGATCAACACGGCGATCCTTATGAGCGAAGCCTTCGACCCCTATCCATTCGTCTTCCTGAACCTGATCCTGTCGATGCTCGCCGCCATCCAGGCGCCGATCATCATGATGTCGCAGAACCGCCAGGCCGAGCGCGACCGCTTCGAGGCCGCCAAGGATTACGAAGTCAATCTAAAGGCCGAACTCGAAGTGCTCTCGCTGCATCAGAAGATCGACGTGAGCGTGCTGACCGAACTGACGGCGCTGCGCGAAGACGTCGCCCGCCTCACCGCCGCGCTTGCGGCCAAGGGCTGACGCGAGGCATCCTCACATCAACCAGGCGGATACTTGTCATATTGCGGCAGGCCGTCTGATATCTCGTAGAAATCGCCCTTGTCGGCGCAGTAGATATGGTGGCTGAAGGCAAGGCCGCTCGGTTCGTCGAAAGTGCCCGCCATCACCGAGACTTCCGAGCGTCCGTCACCCTGCCAGAACAATGCCGAGCCGCAATTCGAGCAAAAGCCGCGCTGCGCCTCTTCGCTGGACCGATACCAGCGGATGGCCTCTGCGCCCTCGATCGAAAGAGAGGCACGCGGCACGTTGACCGCGGCATAGTAAAATCCCGTCTGCCGGCGGCATTGCGAGCAATGGCAGCCAACGACCGGTCCTGGCTTCGCCGCGATTGAATATCGCACGGCGCCGCAAAGGCAGCCGCCTGTGTGTTGTTCGCTCATGATCGACCTCTCCTCGCTCCTGGAGAAAGTGCGGCCACATGGCCCTGCCGTCAAATCCATTCCCCTGAACGATCGATCAGAAATCTTGAAGGTGCAGGCTCAAAATCGGCACTCGCCCAAGCGTGGCTGACGACCCTCGCTGTTGCCCATCGACAACACCGGCCCATCTCCTATCGTCAACGCGTTGAACCGAATGCCGTTCTCGGTGATACTATAGGCTCGATTTATTCAACCGCCGGGAGACTGACATGAGAGCGACCCTGTCCAGACAGAAAGGAAACATCGCCCACAAGGACATTCTGCTTCATGCACACTCCGTTCTCCCGCGCGAGGAAAAGCTCGCGACGCCATAACCTCTTTCTGAACTTCTTCCGCGACGATTGGAACGCCGCCGACCGCGAGCGGCGCCGATCGCGCATGCGCAAGTTCATCTCCTATTATCGTCCGCATCTGCCTTTGCTGGTGGCGGATCTGCTTTGCGCCATCCTCGTCGCCGGCACCGCCGTGGCGTTGCCGCTCTGCGCCAACATCGTCACGAGCCGGCTCCTCGTTCTGCCGGACGCCCCGCAGGCCTTCGCCCAGATCCTTGCCATGGGCGGCGTCATGCTGGCCGTTCTGGCGGTGCAGATAGCGGCGATCTTCTTCGTCGATTATCGCGGCCACGTCATGGGCGCCCGCATCGAGGCGACGGTGCGGCAGGAACTCTTCGAGCATTGCCAGAAGCTCTCCTTCAGCTTCTACGACCGCCAGCGCACCGGGCAGTTGATGAGCCGCATCACCAATGACTCGCTCTGGCTGGGCGAGCTCTTTCACCACGGCCCCGAGGATCTCTCCATCGCCGTTCTGAAATATGGCGGGGCCATGCTGGTCTTGTTCTTCATCGACCCGCTGCTGGCGACCCTCATCCTGCTGCTTACTCCGCTGGCGGTGGTCTATGCCCTCTATTTCAACCGGCGCATGAACCGCGCGCTCGAAGCCAGCAAGCGGCAGATCGCCGCCGTCAACGAGCGGGTCGAAGATGCGCTCGCCGGCATCCGTGTCGTCCAGTCCTTCGCCAACGAAGCACTGGAACGGCAGCGCTTTGCCGCGCAGAACCAGCGTTTCCTGCAAAGTCGCGCTGAAGGCTACCGCAGCGAGGCGTGGTTTTCGGTCGGCACCGAAACCTTCGCCCAGCTCGTCACCATATTGGTGATCATCGCAGGAGGCTTACGCATCCTGGCGGCGGAACTGACCGTCCCGGATATGCTGACTTTCCTGCTCTGCGTCGGCGTGCTGGTCGATCCCGTGCAGCGGCTCGCCAATTTCGTGCGCCTCTGGCAGGAGGGTTATACCGGCTTCGTCAGGGCCATGGAAATTCTGGAGATCGATCCCGATATCACCGATCGGCCGGACGCCCGTCCGATGCCGGCGCCGAGAGGCGAGATCAGTTTTTCCGACGTCGCCTTCGGTTACGAAGCCGATGGCCCGCGGGTGCTGGAGCGGCTTTCCCTCACCATCGCCCCTGGGGAGTTCGTTGCTCTCGTCGGTCCCTCCGGGGTCGGCAAGAGCACGCTCTGCGCGCTGATCCCGCGCTTCTACGATGTCGAGGCAGGCGCAATCCGCATCGACGGCACCGATGTAAGAGACGTCACGCTGGCTTCGCTCCGGCGCCGTGTCGGGGTGGTGCAGCAGGATGTCTATCTCTTTGCCGGCACCGTGGCGGAAAACCTGCGCTACGGCAGGCCGGACGCCAGCGATGCCGAGTTGGAAACGGCCGCCCGCGCCGCCAATGCGCACGACTTCATCATGGCCCTGCCCAATGGCTATGACACCGATATCGGCCAGCGCGGCGTCAAACTCTCCGGCGGCCAGCGCCAGCGCATCACCATCGCCCGCGCCTTCCTGAAAGATCCGGAAATCCTGATCTTCGACGAGGCGACCAGCGCGCTCGACAACGAGAGCGAACGGGCGGTGCAGCAGGCGCTGCTCAGTCTCGCCAACGGCCGCACCACCCTAGTCATCGCCCACCGCCTGTCCACCGTCCGCCATGCCGACCGCATCCTGGTCCTGACCGGCGATGGCATCGTCGAACAGGGCACGCATGACGATCTGATGACGCAAGGCGGCGTTTACGCCAGCTTGCACAGCGTTCAGGCCAGCATTTGAGTGCGTGATCGCCCCGCGAGCAACAAAAGAGCCTGGCATCGCGCCGGGCTGCTGACAAAGTCGGCCAACTCTTCTTTCGTCATGCTCGGCCTTGTGCCACTGGTGTCCGGTTTAAATTTGGTGGACAAGGCGCACGGTGTTGATTCTACTCGTATTCGGATGTTTGGCGACAATCCCGGACACGAAAGAGAGGCAACACCGTGCGGCACGAGAATAGCG